>CBHWEI010000044.1:0-17942 GCA_966112835.1 uncultured Acidimicrobiaceae bacterium | reverse complement strand
AGGCCCTTCATGTCGCCCATGAAGTGCTTGGTGATGTAGCGGGTGCCGATGACCAGACCCACCAGGCCGAACGGCTCGGCCACCGCAGCGGCGATGCCGCGGGCCCGCTCGTCGAGGTCGAACTGCTGCTCGTAGAGCAGCGCCGCGAGGGTGACGAACCCGATGAGCGCGGTGGCCAGGAACGGCAGGGACCACCACAGCCGTTGCAGGGTGTGGATCTTCTGCACCGTGCGCCAGCTCTCGGCGAACGACGGCACGGTCTCCTCGGTGTTGGCGACCTCGTCGTTGGCGCCGGTGGCCTGGCGCTCCCAGCGCCCACGCACCGGCTCGCGCAGCCGCAGGGCGAGGATGGCGAAGATGACCGTGGGGATGACGAACACCAGGAACGGCGTGCGCCAGCCGAAGTAGTAGGCCAGCAGACCAGCGCTGATGGGGCCGACGAACGCGCCGACCGCGTTGGCAGCGCGGTGCGTGCTGAACACCTTGCTGCGCGCCTCGATGGGGTAGTAGTCGGCCAGCAGCGAGTTGTGCGTGGGGTCGATGACCGCCTTGCCCAGCGCGCTGCCGCTGCGGGCGATGGTGAGCATCACCACACCGGTGGCCAGACCGGTGAGGCCGCTGAACGTCGCCCACACCAGCGCACCGACGACGGCCAGCGGCACGCGCTTCGATCGGTCGGCGTACTGGGCGATGGGCACCTGCAGGGCGAGCGCGGCGATGGACGCCAAGGCCACCAGGCTGAGGGCGCCGGTGTTGTTCAGGTTGAACTCGTCGCGGATGTTCGGCAGCAGGATGCCGAACGCGGTGCGGTCCAGTTCGTCGACGGCGTTCAGGCCGAACAGCACCACCAGGGGGAATGCGGCCTCGCCGCCGCACACGTCCTTCAACCACGCCATGGGGTGGGCGACGCCGCGCAGGAACCGTTGCCACATGCTCATGCCGGCTCACCTTCGGGGACGTTCGCCGAGGGTTCGGCGAGTCGGGCGAGCACGTCGTCGGTGGCCGCATCGGCGACCTCGGCGACGGCGGCATCGAGGGCGACGTCCTCGGGATCGGCTGCGGGTTGCGCCGGCGTGTCGTCGGGCTCGGGTTCGGGTTCGTCGACGCGGTGGCCGGTGAGCAACCGCACGCCCACGTCGCGCAGCTTCACCCACAGGCTGCCCAGGCCGCCTGGCAGCACGAGCAGCACGAACAGCACGCCGGTACCGGTGGACAGCAGCTGCCACGCCGGGTCGGTGATGAACCAGCGTGTGCCGCGCAGGTACAGCGCGCCCAGGAACGCGCCGCCGAGCATGCCCAGGCCGCCGATGACGGCGCTGATGAACACGTTGAAGCTCTCGCCGGTGGTGAAGGTGTTGATGGAGAAGCCCTCGCTGCCCTGGGCGAGCAGCGCCCCACCGATGCCGGCGATGATGCCGCTGATGACGAAGGCGGTGAGCTTCGCCCGCACCAGCCCCACCGAGAAGCTCTGCGCAGCGCGCTCGTTCTCGCGGATGGCGACGATGACGCGACCGGTGCGCGACCGGCGGATGCCCCGCAGTGCGAGCGTGATGATGGTGAGCACGGCGACCGAGTAGGCGTAGAAGCGGGCGGGCGTGTCGATGTGCACGAACCCGAACAGCGGGTCGCGGCGGAAGCCGGTCTCGGCCGGCGGGAACCAGTGGAAGAAGCGGTCGTTCAGCAACCAGTACTCGGTGGCGAGCGACAGGGCGAACGTGGTGACCGCCAGGTACAGGCCGCGCAGCCGCAGCGCGGGCAGACCCACGACGAACGCCGCCGCACCGCCGGCCAGGCCGCCGGCGAGCAGGGTGAGCGACATGTCGACGTGCCACCGGAACGTGAGCGTGGCGCTGACTGCCGCACCGATGCCGGCGAGCGCCATCTGCCCGAACGAGATCTGGCCGGCCCAGCCGGTGAGCACCACCAGCGACAGGCCGATGAGCACGAACGCGATGAGGGCGGTGGCCTTCACCACGCCGTCCACCTCCAGCAGCGTGGGCAGCGCCACCACACCGAACACGGCGAGCGCGATGAGCGTCCACTTCACCGTGGGCACCCAGCCCCACTTCGCCAGGTAGGGCGGCACCGGCCGCACCTGCTCGGCACCGCGCCAGCTGCTGGTGGCGTCGCTGTCGCGGCGCAGCGCGCTGGAGCGCTGCGCCAAAAGGGCGATGAACATGGCTCCGGCCATGATGGGGTAGGCGAGGAACGGCGACTCGGCGTTCCAGTTCACACCCGACTCGAGCAGCGTGAACGCCACGGCGGCGCAGGCGATGGTGGGCAGCCGTTCCAGGCGGCCGATCACCAGCGAGGCCAACGCCACCAGCAACGCCGGCAGGCCGGCCGCGTAGCCCAGGGGCACGCCACTGATGCCGCTGCGCAGGAACAGCGCCAGGTAGGCCAGCCCGGCGGCGATGGCCCACACGAGCGTGTTCAACCGGGCGACAGGGATGCCCAGCATCGCGGCACGGTCGGTGCGTTCGGCGCTGGCGCGGATGGCCGTGCCCAGGCGGCTGCGGTTGAGGAACCAGGCGACGAACCCGATGGCCGCCGGCCCCACCACCAGTGCGATGAGGTGGTTGGCGTTCAGGATGTAGCTGCCCGGCTGGGCCTGCCAGAACTTCCACTGCCACGTGGGTGTGAACTTCCAGTCCACCGGCGGGTCCAGCCGCTCGCTGGCCAGGTTCTTGCCCCACCAGCGCGGGATGAGGATGCCGAGGACGATGAGCAGCTGGGTGATGCCCAGTGTCGCCACCGTCACCACCATGCGCGGCGCGTTGCGGAAGCGACGGATGAACGCCAGCTCGACCACCAGGCCGAGCAGCAGGGCGATGAGCAGACCGGCGCCCATGCCCACGAAGTACGGCCAGTTCCAGAACAGGATGAACGACGCGGCGAAGCCGGTGGGCACGGTGCCCAGCTCGGCCTGGGCGAAGTTCACCACGCGGTTGGCGCGGTAGACCAGGGCCAGGCCGATGGCGAGCATCGCCGCGAGCACACCCTTCACCAAGCTCTCGACCCACACACCGAACGGCATGCCGTAGTGCACGAGTTGGAGCAGCACGACGCCAACGACTGTCGACCACGCAACGGTGGATGGAGTGAGGATGCGGGCCCCCCAGCGACGCACGTTGGGGACCGTAGCCGGTCTACATCAATCCTCTGTGCACGGAGCACACCTGGGGCGCGAGATGAATTCCCTCGGTCGCACAGAAGACGTCACGGTCCACCACGACGAATTCGGCGGACAGCAACCACGGGGTCAGTGGGTGCGGCTCGGGGAGCGACCACTCCACGGAGGTGCCCGCGGGCAGCGCCGCCAACAGCGCCGCGGCGTCGGCGGCGGGCGTCTCACTGATGAGCCGCAACACCGTGGCGACCTCGCCGGTGTGCACGACGCTGTCGGTGCCGATGGTGGCGCCGCGGCTGCGGAAGTACTCGACGAGCTCGCGTCGGCCGTGCCGCCAGGTGGCTTCGACGAGCGGCGATCCACCACCTGTGGCGGTGCCGCGCAGCGTGAGCAGGTCCCACTGTGCGCCCATGCCCACGGCGGCGTAGGTGGGCACCGCGCCCGGATTCGTGGAGCTGAACGTCATCCGTCGCGTCCATCCGTCGGTGACCGCGGCGAGCAACGACCCCCCGATGCCACGGCCACGATGCGCCTCGTCGACGAACAGGTCGGTGACCATGGCGACATCGCCCACGGCGATGCTGCCGGCCAGTGCGACCACCGCCGATGACGCCTCGTCGACCGCCACGAGCAGGCGCCCTCGCGTGGCTACGAAGTCGAAGTACAGGTCGTCGGCATCGGGCGAGCCACCGGCCGCGGCGATGTCGTGCATGGCAGGCAGGTCGTCGTGGCGCGCGGGGCGGATGCTCACCCTCCCAGCATGGCCGATTGACTTGAGTCGCGGTCTCCGGTCGGTCAGGCTGGTGAGGTGACGCGCTCCCCCCTTGCCTCTCGCGCCTCGTTCGCGCGCTGCGTCGCCACCGCGCCCGTGCTGCTCGGTGCCCTCGCCCTGGTCGTCGCCGCGTGCAGCAGCGACATCGACGGTTCGACGGCCGGCACCTCCAGCACCGCGACACCCACCACCGAGGCGCCCACCACGGTGGCCGAGTCCACCACCACGGCCGTCACCACCACGTTGCCGCCCACCACCACGACCGCGCCCATCGTCACCTCGCCGGGCGTGGTGAAGGTGGCCAACGCGTCGGGCGTCGACGGCGCAGCCGGCGTGCTCACCGACGAGTTCAAGGCGCTCGGGTTCGACACCCGCAAGGCCACGAACGGCGCGGGCATCGACGAGGACCTGAAGGTCAGCAAGGTCTACGTCGTCCCCGGCAGCGAGGACGTCGCCCGTTCCATCAGCCGGCTCATGGGCGGCATCGAGGTGCTGCCCATGCCCACACCCGCGTGGATCACCGGCGCCAACGAGAACCTCGCCGACGCGACGGTCCTTGTGATGCTCGGCCACGACCTGGCCGGCAAGAAGTTGAAGGACATGGCGGGCTGACCGCCCGCCGCGCGATGGCTCGAGCGAGTTGGACCGAGCACGGGCGCGTCATCGCGATCCGCCGCCGCTGGCCCATCGTCAACACCCTCATCGTCGCCTCCGAGCGCTTCCGGCTGCACCGCACCGGTCGCAACAGTGCACTGGTCGCCCACTACGGCTTCCTGTCGGTGTTCCCGCTGATGCTGGTGTTCACGACCATCCTCGGGTTCGTGCTGCACGGCAACCCCGAGCTGCAGCAGCGCATCATCGACAGTGCACTCGCGCAGTTCCCGTTCATCGGTGGTGAGCTCGAAGCCAACCCCGACCAACTGCAGGGCAGTGTCGGCCTGCTCGTCTTCGGTCTGCTCACCGCGCTGTGGGCCGGTCTGAAGGCCTTCAACGTGCTGCAGATGGCGCTCGACGACATCGACGACGTCCCCGTCCACGAGCGGCCGAACATGATGAAGGTGCGATTCCAGTCGCTCATCGGCGCCACGGTCATCGGCGTCGCGCAGATCGCGGCGGCCGTGCTGAGCGGCTTCGTCAGCGTGGCCGGTGTGCAGTGGGGCAACCGAGTGCTGTTCCTCGCCGGCACGATCGCCATCAACACGCTCGTCGTCGCGGCCACCTACCACTGGCTGGGCACGCGTCGGCCGTCGCTCAGCGAGCTCGCGCCCGGCGCGGTGTTCGCCGGCCTCTCGTTCACGGTGCTGCAGTTGGTGGGCACCACGCTCATGACCCGCGCCATCGTGCGCGCCTCGCCCATCTACGGCACGTTCGCGACGGTCATCGGCCTGCTGTTCTGGCTGGGCCTGCATTCGATGGTGGCGCTGCTGGGCGCCGAGATGAACGGTGTGGTGCGCCTCTACCGCAGTGGTGAGCTCACGCCGCCGTGACGACCTGCTCGATGCGCTCGAGCGTCTTCGTCATCGCGTCGACCGTCTTCGATCGCAGCGGGCGCACGGCCCACGGGTGCGCCTCGTGGGTGATGTCCCAGCTCTCGCGCACCAGGGTGCCGCCGTCGCGCGGTTCCAGCTCGTAGCGCCAGATGCGGCCACCGGCCAGGTACTTGGCGAACGACTGCACGGGGCGCGGCTGCCAGGCGATGCGGCGGTTCTCCTCGAACTCCACCACGGTGTTCTCCATGGAATAGCCGAAGCCGGCCTTCATGGACATTCCGAACTTGCTGTGCAGCGCCAGGCGCTGCGAGCCCTCGGGTGTGCCCTTCACGGTGCCGGAGCCATCGATCTCCTGGTGGCGGGACGGGTCGGCGAGCAGGTCGAAGATGGCCTCGGCCGGAGCCGGGACGAATCGTTCGACGGACGCCACGTTCTTCGAGTCGGTGCTGGTCACGGGGGTTGCAACGCCTGCCGGCGCACGGTTCATTCCCTGGAACCCGATTTGGTTTCCTGAAATCGTCAAGAAACTGTGCGAGGGTGCCGAAAATACGATGATGCTTCGCGTGTTCCGTCGCCCCCTCGCGCTCCTGCTGTTCGCAGGAACCATCGCCGGGATGATGGCCGGCGGCTTCCCGTCGCCCACGCCGTCGACGGCCACCGCTGCCGCCGCGCCGTGGACCATTCCCACCTCGCCGCCGCGCTGCACCAAGACCCAGGCCGACAGTGGGCTCGTGGCCGGGTGCGTGCTCATGGCCGGTGCCGAACTTCCCGAGGCGCGCGGCTGGCCCGCACCCCCGTTTCCCGTGCCCGAGAACCAGACCGTCGTCACGTGGGTGAACCTCTCGCTGGGGGCGAACGACACCACGGTCGCCAAGGTGCAGGAGGCGTTGATCAAGAAGGGCGCCACCCTGTACGCCGACGGCCAGTTCGGCTCGCAGACGTACGCCGCGGTGAAGGCGTACCAGACCGCCAACGGCCTGCCGGCCACCGGTGTGGTCGACAAGGCGATGGCCGACAAGCTCGGCGTGCAGCGCACCACCGGCGGCACGTTCCCGCCCACCGGTTGGAAGTGGCTCGGCTGGGGCTACAACGGCAGCCCGGCGTTGGCCGCGTTCGAGAAGCAGCTCGTGTCGAACACCACGCCGCTCGGCTCGATGAAGGTGGGGCAACTGCGGTCGTTCGCCGACGCGCTGCCGCTGTTCGAGCACTTCTACGCCGAGATCCAGGCGAAGGGCTACGTCATCGGCGACGGCGGCACCTGGGTGTTCCGCTGCACCGCCAGCAGCCGAAAGGACTGCGCCGGCCTCACCCGCTACTCGTTGTCGAACCATGCGTTCGGGTTGGCGAGCGACATCAACACCCTGAAGAACCCGATGGTGCGCTACTACTCGCTGAACGGCGTCACCGCGTGCTCGACCCCCATGAGGACCGACATCCCTCGCTGGGTCGTGCAGACCGCCGAGAAGTGGGGCCTGTACTGGGGCGGGTACGGGTGGACGAGCGGCTGTCAGACGCCCACCCAGTGGCGCGCCTCGGTGAGCCGCGACCCCATGCACTTCGAGTTCAACGGATCACCCGCGCAGGCGCAGGCGATCATGCGCCGCAACCTGGGCACCGGCCGTTGCATCGACGTGGTGAACGACGCCGGCCAACCGGTGAACTGGTGCCTCATGAAGGGTGAGGTGCCGGCTGCCGGCACGCGGCTCGTCGTGAAGACGAACCCGCCCCCCGGTGCCACCACGGCACTGGTGAACGTCGTGACGCTGAACGCCGCGACCGGCGGCTTCTTCACCGCCGAGGACTGCGGGGCCAAGCCGGCCGGCGGCCGCACGTGGTCGAACGGCAACGTGCGCGCCGGGCGCACGGTGGCGACGCTGGTGGTCGTCCCGCTCGACGCAC
Source organism: uncultured Acidimicrobiaceae bacterium (assembly GCA_966112835.1). Taxonomy (GTDB): domain Bacteria; phylum Actinomycetota; class Acidimicrobiia; order Acidimicrobiales; family Ilumatobacteraceae; genus UBA668. The sequence goes on along the minus strand of CBHWEI010000044.1, from coordinate 10,651 downwards.
AGGGTCGGTTCTGCCTGTACCAGGCGAATTCGTTCAACACGGTCATCGACGTCCAGGGCTTCTTCGCGCCCTCGGCCGTCGCGCCCACCGGCGCGCTCTTCACGCCCGTCGCGCCCATCCGCACGGTCGACACCGCGACCGGCGTCGTGTGCACGCCCGAGGGCGTCTGCACCGGGCCCGGACCGGCCACTGCGGGCTCGGAGCTCGTCAACATCGCCGCGACCACGCTCACCCCGGTGGCGGCGATGGCCAACATCAGCGTCGCCGGCGCGACCGGGCCGGGCTACATCACCGCGGGAAGCTGCGAAGCGCTGGTGCCCGGCGGGCAGACGTACAGCAACGTGAACTTCACCCCGCTCGACCCCATCACCGGCGACCTGGCCGTGGTGCCCGCGGCGAGCACCGAGATCGGGGCGACGTTCTGCACCTACGGCACCTCGGTGCTGCACGAGACGGTCGACGTGAGCGGCTTCTTCAACCCGCCGGCGCAAGGTGGCCTGGGCTTCACCGTGGTCACGCCGTCGCGCCTGGTCGACACGCGCAAGTGTTGGACCGACCCGATCACCAGCGTGCAGCGGTGCGGTCAGATCAACGACACGGGCGGCGTCGTGCGCATCGCTGCGCCCGCAGGGGCCAGCGTCGTGCTGGTGAACCTGACTGCCGCGGGCGCGACCGCTCGTGGGTCGCTCGTCCCGGCGGCGTGCTCCACCTTTGCCACCAATGGCCCCACCGCCCCGGCCACGCACGCGCTCGTCGGTGCCGCCACGTCGAACATGGCCGCCGTGCCGGTGGACCCGGATGGCACGTTCTGCGTGAAGGTGACTGCGCCCATGCACGTGATCGTCGACCTCATGGGCACGTTCTCACCCAGCGGCGACCTCCGCTACCTTCCGGCAACCCCCGTCCGCGTCCTGAACACCCGCTGATTCACACGGGGCGCAGGTCGCGGGACGACCAGCCGACGAGCAGGGTGTGGCCGCCCTCGACGTCGACCCAGTCGTGCTGCACCACGTCCCACCGCTGGAACGCACGCCGTGGCAGGTCGATGCGCACCGTGGTCGACGCGCCCGCGGCCAGGTGCACCTTGGCGAAGCCCTGCAGCGTGCGCAGGGGCCGACCGGGAAGGGGCGACAGCGGCTCGACGTAGCACTGCACCACCGTGCTGCCGGCACGGTCGCCCGTGTTGCGCACCTGTACCTCCACCGAGCGCGAGCCGTCGTCGCCGTCCTGCGCGGTGGCACCGTCGATAGCCCACGTCGTGTACCCCAGCCCGTGGCCGAACGCGAACAGCGGCTCGATGCCCTGCTGGTCGTACCAGCGGTGGCCGATGAGCAGCCCCTCGGTGTAGGGCATGTGGTCGTCCACGCCCGGATAGTGCGCGTACGCCGGCATGTCCTCCAGGTGGCGCGGCACGGTGATGGGCAGCCGCCCGCCCGGCTCGGCCACGCCGTACAGCATGTCGGCCAACGCGTCACCGAACTCCTCGCCGGGGAACCACACCTGCAGCACCGCGGCGACGTCGTCGAGCCACGGCATGGTGACCGGTGAGCCGGCGTTCACGACGACGATGGTGTTCGGGTTCGCTGCGGCCACGCGCCGCACCAGTTCGTCCTGCGCGCCGGGCAGGTCCATGGTGGTGCGGTCCTCGCCCTCGGTCTCCCAGTCGGCGTTCGTACCCACCACGACTACGGCCACCGGCGCGGCGGCTGCGGCCTCGACCGCGCGGGTCATCAGGTCGTCGGTGAACGGCGGCTCGGCGCCCACGGCCAGACCGCGCAGTTGGGCCCGGTCGACCCGATCGTTCTCCAGCTCGACGCGGCGGCTCACACCGGCCTCGCACGGCAGGGTGACGCGGATCTCCTGGCTGCCCAACCCGAAGTACGCGCCGCCGATCCGGGGGATGGTGAGGTCGACGATCACCTCGTCGTCGATGCGCAGCACGGTGGGCCCCACGGCGGTGAGGCTCACGGTCCAGTCGCCGTCGACGTCGGGGGTGAACGTGCCGCCGATGCGCACGCCGAAGCTGGCCCGGTCGATGGCCGGGTCGGGCGTGTTGTTCCACAGGAACGTCAACCGGTCGGTGACGGCAGTGGCGGTGGCCCCCAGCTCGTCGTGGTAGCGCACCTCGAACGATCCACGCATGGGTGCCAGCCGCTTCTCGATGCGGCACCCCGGCTCGTGCACGAACGGCACACCCCGAGCGGTGAGCGCGGGGATGGGCAGCAACGGCCGGTTCACGCGCACCCGCGCGCTGCCACCGCCCTGCACCTGGCCGCGTTCGGCGTTGGGGCCGAGGAAGGCGATGGGTGCCGACGCGTCGAGCGGCAGCAGGCCGCCGTCGTTCTTCAGCAGCACGCTGCCGCCGATGCCGGCGCGGCGGATGACGTCGCGGGTGAGGTCGTCGTCGAGGGTCACCTCGTCGGTGGGGCCGTCGAACACGCCGGTCCAGTCGAACAGTGCCAGCAGCCGGCGCACGGCTTCGTCGATGCGCGCCTCGGTGGTGCGGCCTTCGGCCAGCTCGCGGTGCAGCGCCTCGCCGCGTTCGCGCGGCGGTCCGGGCATCTCCAGGTCCAGGCCGGCCTCCAGCGAGTTCGCCGCGCTGTGCGTGCCGTACCAGTCGCTGATGACCACTCCGTCGAAGCCCCACTCGTCGCGCAGCAGCCCGCGGTTCAGCTCGTGGTGCTCGCTGGCGTGCACGCCGTTGATGCGGTTGTACGACGTCATCAGCGAACGAACGCCGGCGCCGCCGTCGGCCTCGTCGCGCACGGCGTGCTCGAACGGCACCAGGTACAGCTCGCGCAGCGTCACCTCGTCGACGTCGCTGGAGATGGTGTGCCGCTCGAACTCGGTGTCGTTGGCCACGAAGTGCTTGATGCAGCAGGCGACCCGCTGCGATTGCACGCCGCGCACGTACTGCACGGCCAGCGCCGCGGTCAGCACGGGGTCCTCGCTCATGCACTCGAAGTTGCGGCCGCCGATGGGCGTGCGGTGCAGGTTCACCGTGGGGGCCAGCAGCACGTGCGCGCTCTTCGAGCGCGACTCGCGACCCAACGCCTCGCCCACCTCGCGCACCAGCTCGGGGTCGAAGGACGCGCCGAGCGACGTCGCGCACGGGAACGACGACGAGCGCACGTTCCACCCGGTGCCGCGCACACCGGCGGGGCCGTCGGACGTGCGCATGGGCGGCACCCCGGTGACGGCGGGCGTGTGCCACTGGTCGTCGCCGGCCAGCAGGGCGATCTTCTCGTCGAGGCTCAGCGAGGCGAGCACCTGGTCCACATCGATGGTCATGGCCCGACAGCCTGCCAGATCACCGCCGGCCCGGCTTCGCCACCGTCCCCGGTTCGCCGGGGACCGGATCAGGCAGGCGGTGGGACCGAGTGGTCGCTCACCCAGTTGCCGTGAAAGCCGTACGGCACCCGCTGGGGCAGTTGGACGCTGGCGACGGTGCGCATCTCCTGCGCGTCGATGATCTCGAGCGTGGCGCGTTCGTTCGGCACGTCGTGCACGAACGTGACCAGCCAGCCGTCGTCCTCGGCGGTGGCACCCTGCCGGCCGACGAACACGGGCTCGCCGCTGCTGCGGCCGGGGCCGTGGTCCAGCACCGTCCGCTCGCCGGTGTGCAGGTCGTACTTCAGCGTCGGCCAACCGGGCTCGGTGCACGGGCTGCACGCGTACCCGAAGCGGTACGGCTTGGCGGTGACCGAGCCGCGGTGCCGCGGGAACTCGACGGGCGTCTCGTCGACCACGGTGACCGAGCACGTGCGCCGCACCGGGTCGATCACCCACCGCTCCAGACGCGACAGGTTGTCGCCGAACGGGCCGAGGATGTCGGTGTCGAACATGCGGTCGTAGACGCACAGGTCGATGACCACGTTGCCGTCGGCGTCGTCGTACGAGTTCATCGGGTGGAACGAGTAGCAGACGGGCACGTCGACCCACACGATGTCGGCCGCTTCGCCCTCGCGCGGCAGCAGGCCCAGGCGCGAGCCGTGGTCGGGGTTCCAGCGGAACGGGAAGCGACCGGCGAAGGCGAGCTCGAAGTCGACGGTGCACGGGAAGTCGTAGACCACCGCGTAGCGCTGCGTGAGCGACATGTCGTGGAGCATGCTCATGCCCTTCATCGGCACATCGACCGTGCGCCGCACACGACCGTCGGCGCCCACCACCACGTACTGCACGTGGTCCATCCACTGCGCCCACGCGTAGACCATGGCGTGCATCTCGCCACCGTCCACCTTGGGGTGTGCGGTGAACGCGCCGGGCAGCGTGCCGAAGAAGTCGTTGCGGCCCACGGTGTCGAGGTCGTAGGTGAGCTCGACCGGGCACGCGCCGGCCTCGACCATGGCCCACGTGGTGCCGGCGAAACCGCCGACGTTGGTGTTCGGCCCGTGGGGGCCGTCGTTCCAGTTGCGACCGGGGATGTCGGGCAGCCCACGCGCGGCCTGCACCGAACTGGAGCCGACGTAACGGTTGCGGTACCACTCGGCCCGGCCGCCACGCAGGCGCACGCCGTGCACCATGCCGTCGCCCATGAACCAGTGGTGCGTGGATGCATCGACCTGGGCGATGGGGTTGGGGCCGTTGCGCAGGTAGCGGCCCTCCAGCTCGGCCGGGATCTCGCCCACCACCGGCAGGTCGAACGCGGTGACCTCGTCGCTGACGGGGGCGAAGTTGTCGTTCAGGTATCGGTTGGTGGCGCCCATGACGCGACCCTAAACGAGTCGCGGCTTCCGAGCAATCATTCGGGATTGTCGCTGAGCGGCACCGAGAAGCCCAGTTCGGCGCCCCCACCCGCGGCGTTGCGGGCGAACACCGAGCCGTCGTGGGCGTCGATGACCGACTTCACGATGGCCAGACCCAGGCCGGAACCGGGCTTGCTGCGCGTGTCGACCGATCGGTAGAAGCGGTCGAAGAGGTGCGGGATGTCGTCGTCGGTCAGGCCGGGGCCGTGGTCGCGCACCACCACCAGGCCGTCGAGCACGGTCACTTCGATGGCGCCGTCGGGGGCGAACTTGCACGCGTTGTCGATGAGGTTCTGCATGGCCCGCTCGAGTGCGGCCGGTTGGCCGTCGAGCAGCGAGTCGTCGGCATCGACCACCACGTCGCGCCCGAAGCGACGCTGGGCTCGCGCCGCCGCGCGGTTGGCCACGTCGGCCAGGCGCACCGGCTGGAACGCCTCGTCGTCGCGGCGGTCGGTGGCCAGTTCCACCAGTTCGTTCACCAGGTCGGTGAGCTCGCGGGTCTCGCTGTCCAGGTCGCTCAGCAACTGCTCGCGCTGGTCGGGATCGAGGTTCTCGTAGCGGCGGCGCAGCACCGACACGTTCGTGCGCAGGCTGGTGAGCGGCGTGCGCAGCTCGTGGCCGGCGTCCTGCACCAGTTGATGCTGCTCGCGCCGACTGCGGTGCAACGCGTCGAGCATGCCGGCGAACGCCCGGCCCAACTTGCCGGTCTCGTCGCCGCCGTCCACCGGCACGTCCACGTCGAGGCGGCCGGTGTTGGCCACTTCTCCGGCCACGTCGGTGAGCCGCTCCAGCCGCCGGGTGACCTGGCGGGCGAACAGCCAGCCGAGCACCAGCGACAGGCCGGTGACGATGAGCACCGCGACGAGCATGCTGCGCAGGATGCGCTCGAGCGCCTCCTGGCTCTCCTTCAACGACCGGGCGAACTGCACCGCGCCGGACTGGTACTTGGTGGTGAGCACCCGGAAGTCCTCGCCATCGACAGTGACCTCGTGCTCGGTGCGGGCCAGAGGGTCCGACGACGCAGCGACGGCCCGGTCGGCGTCGGTGACCGGCAGCTCGCCCGAGGTGGGACTGAACACGATGTTGCCCGAGCTGTCGATGGCCTGCACCAGGATCTGCTCGAAGCTGCGCGGCCGGTCGTGGCCCGGTCGGTTCGGCACATTGTCGCCGTCACCGTCGGTGTCGCCGATGCCCGGTCGATCGGTGAGCTGATCGGCAGCCGCGTTCAGCGACTTCTGCACGGTCTCGTCGAGAGTGTGCTTGGTGGTGGTGTACGACGCGACACCGATGGCCACCGTGGCGGTTGCAGCGAGGACGGTGAGCAGCAGGACGATCTTGATGCGCAGGCTCACGCCACACGCACCGTGTAACCCACTCCTCGAACGGTGTGGATGAGCTTGCTGTCGCCCGGGCCTTCCAGCTTGCGGCGCAGGTACGAGATGTAGACGGCGAGGTTCTTCGAGTCGGGGCCGAAGTCGTAGCCCCAGATGCGGTCGTAGATGGTGCTGTGCTCGAGCACGATGCCCTGGTTGCGCACCAGCAGCTCCAACAGGTCGAACTCGGTCTTCGACAGCTCGACCTCGCGCTGGCCGCGCCACACGCGCCGCGACGTGGGGTCGAGCCGCAGGTCGGCGATCTGCACCGGGTCGGTACCGCTGTCGACGTCGTCGGGCTTGGCGCGGCGCATGAGCGCACGCAGCCGGGCCAGCAGCTCGTCGAGGTCGAACGGCTTGGGCAGGTAGTCGTCGGCGCCGGCGTCGAGGCCGGCCACGCGGTCGGGTGTCTCGGTGCGGGCCGTGAGCATCAGCACCGGCACGCGGTTCTTCTCGGCGCGCAGCACGCGGCACACGGTGAGGCCGTCGACGTTCGGCATCATCACGTCGAGCACGGCCACGTCGGGCTGCGACGACTCGATGAGTTGCAGTGCGGCTGCGCCGTCGGGGGCCTGGACCACGTCGTAGCCCTCCAGCGAGAGGGCCCGGGAGAGCGCTTCACGAATCGCCCGGTCGTCGTCGGCGATGAGAATTCGTCCGCTCATGGGTGGTGGTGTCCTGTTGGGTGGTCACGATCGGCCGGGGCCGAATGCCAGGGTTGGTGGCCCCGACCGATCGTAGAACAGTGGGGCTCAGGCCCCGGTGGAAGTGGTGGGGCTGTCGCTCGGGCCGCCGTCGATGGAGCCGCCGGTGCTGCCCGAGCCGCTGTCGTCGGTGCCGCTGTCGTCGCTGTTGCCGTCGCCGTCACCGTGGTGACCGCGACCGCCGGGGCCGCCCATGATGGGCCCGCCGTTGTTCACGGCGTCGGTGATCTGCTGAGTGAACGCGGCGATCATCTGATCGACCTCGGCCTGCGTGTGCTCGCCCGAGGCGACCTCGTCGGCGAAGTGCTGCGTGATGTCGGCCACGAGCACGTCGACGACGTCCTGCGCGGTCTTGCCGTGGTCGGCAGCGACCTGGGCCAGCGTCTGGCCGCCCTGCAGCGCGGTGCGCAGGTCGTCGACGCTCATGCCGAGGAGCGTGGCGACCGACTCGAGGCCTGCGCCGCCGCCGAACCCACCGCGGCCGCCGGGGCCGTGGTCGCCGTCACCGTCGCCACCCATGCCACCGGGCATGCCGCCGACCGGGCCGGCGGCCTGGAGTGCGGCGACGACCTTGTCGGCCTGTGCCTGGGTGAGGGTGCCGTCGTCGACGAGCGGCTTGAGGATCTCTGCCAGCCGCGCGGCGCGGTCGGCGGTGCCGGTGATGGCGTTGTCGCCGGTGCCAGTGGTGTCGCCAGTGGCGGAGCTGTTGGCCGTGATGCCGGCGGCAGCAGCGACGACGGAGCCCTTGTCCGAGGCGCCGGCATTGCCGGACGTCTCGAGCAGGAAGCCCGCGCCTGCGCCGGCGATGAGGCCGGCAGTGAGACCGATTGCGGTGACCTTCTTGTTCATCGGGAACGGTGCCTTTCGAAAAGTCGAAGTGGGTGGCACCGGCAATCGTGCGGTCACAGGGTTAACCCTCGACCCGCGAAAGGTGAGAGTCAGGTGAGAGACGCCCGGTCGAACTCGTCCATCAGCTTCAGCAGGGCCTGCTCGACCACTTCGCTGAGCGCGGGGTGGATCCACACCTGGCCGAGCGCCATCTCGTCGGCCGTGTTACCCAGGTGCATGCCCTGCACCAGCAACTGCACCAGGATCGACGCCTGGTACCCGATGACGTGGGCGCCCACCACCCTGCGGGTGACGGGGTCGCCGATGAGCTTGCAGAAGCCCGTCGTGTCCTCCATGGCCCAGCCGTAGGCGGCGCTGCCGTAGTCGTGGCTGATGACGCAGTAGGCGGTGCCGTCCTGCGCGGCCTTCGCGGCCGCCTGCGCCTCGGTCAGGCCCACCGCACCGATCTGCGGGCTGGTGAACACGGCGTGCGGCGCGGGCCGCTCGTCGAACAGACGCAGGTCGTCGGGGTGGCTCAGGTTGTGACGCACGGCCTTCGCTTCGCCGTTGGCCATGTGCTTCAGCTGGTGGCGGCCGTTGATGTCGCCCAGCGCCCACACCCCGGGCGAGGTGGTGCGGCCGTACTGGTCCACCTTCACCGCGCCCATGTCGTCGGTCTCGATGCCGCCGTCGTGCACGCGCAGCTGGTCGCTGTTGGGGATGCGGCCGGCGGCGACCAGCAGCACGTCGCCCTCCACGGTGCGCGGGCCGTTGTCGCAGGTGAGGTCGATGGCCACGCCCGTGGCGGTGCGGCGCACCTGCTGCACCACCGTGCCGGTGACCAGGTCGAAGCGGCGAGCCGCATGCTCGGTGATGCGTGCCGACACGTCGTGGTCCTCGGCCTGCAGCAGCAGGTGGCCGCGGGTGACGATGGTGACCTTCGAGCCGAGCGCGCCGAACACGTGGGCCATCTCGTTGGCGATGAACCCGCCGCCCAGCACCACCAGGTGCTCGGGCAGCCGGGGGATGCGCATGATGGTGTCGCTGGTGTGGAACGGCACGTCGTCGATGCCGGGCACATCGGGGATGAACGAGCGGGCCCCGGCGGCGACCACGATCTGGTCGCCGGTGATGGTGCGGTCACCCACCTGCAGTGTGCGCTCGCCGACGAAGTGCGCGGTGTGCTCGTACACGTCGACGTTCGGAAGGCTGTAGCGGTAGTCGCGGCCACCGTCGGCGATGGGGTCGATGCGCCCGAACACGCGGTGCACGATGGCCTGCCAGTCGGCGCCCTCGAACCGCGTGCGGATGCCGTAGCGGGCCTCGTTGTCGGCGTCACCCGCGTGCTCGGCCAGGTCGGCGGCGTACACGAACATCTTCGTGGGGATGCAGCCGCGGTTCATGCACGTGCCGCCGAACAGGCTGCGTTCGACGATGGCGACCTTCCAGTCGTCGTGCTCGGGCCCGATGATGGAGTTGCCGGATCCGGCGCCGATGATGATGAGGTCGTAGTGATCGGTGGCAGGCGAGATCGTCACGGGACCAGGGTGCCACGTGACGGCATGTCTGACACACGGGTACGGTGGGAATCACCGTCGGAAAGGATTCCGCCATGACTGCGACGACTCTGTACACCCTCCCCGAACTCCCCTACTCGCCCGGTGCGCTCGAACCGCACTACAGCGCCCAGATCGTGGAGCTGCACCACGACAAGCACCACGCCGCGTACGTGAAGGGCGCCAACGACACGCTCGAGGCCATGGCCGCGGCGCGCGAGGCCGGCGACTTCAGCACCATCAACATGCTGTCGCGCAGCTACGCGTTCCACGTCAGTGGCCATGTGCTGCACAGCATCTTCTGGACGAACATGAGCCCCGACGGCGGTGGTCGTCCCGAGGGCGAGCTCGCCGCCGCCATCGACGAGCACTTCGGTGGCTTCGACGCCATGCAGGCACAGCTCACCGCCGCCACGGTGAACGTGCAGGGCATCGGCTGGGGCGCGCTGGCATGGGAGCCCGTGGCCGGCCGTCTGGTCATCGAGCAGATCCACGACCACCAGGGCAACGTCGGTGCCGGTTCGGTGCCGCTGCTGGTCATCGACTCGTGGGAGCACGCCTACTACCTGCAGTACAAGAACGTGAAGGCCGACTTCGTGAAGGCGTTCTGGAACATCGCCAACTGGCAGGACGTGGCTCGTCGTTTCGAGGCCGCCCGCGAGGTGCCCCCCACCGTATGAGCGCCGACACAAGTGCTCAGGCATGAGCGAGGGAGCGGGCGACGACTTCATCGAGATCCTCCACGACGACACGTTGTGGCGGTTCGAACCGTCGTTCCTGCGCTCGAACTGGACGTGCATCTGGGGCCGCGGCTGCAAGGGCATCCTCGACGAGCCGGCCGAGCACCTCGCCCAGGGCTGCTGCTCGGTGGGCGCCGAGCTCACCGACATGGACGAGGCCATGAACATCTCGGCCCTCGCGGCAACGGTGCCCACCCACCTGTGGCAGTTCTTCGACCGGGTCGACGCCGATGACGTGTTCAGCGACCACTCGCGTTCGAACACGAAGGTGGTCGACGGGGCATGCATCTTCCTGAACCGGCCCGGTTTCGCCGGCGGTGCCGGGTGCGCGCTGCACCTGGCCGCCGTCGAGTTCGGCGAGTCGCCCATCGACTGGAAGCCGTCGGTGTGCTGGCAGTTGCCCGTGCGCGTCGACTGGGCCATGCAGCCCGACGGCATCGAGCACGCCACCGTCCGCCGGTGGAGTCGCGCCGACTGGGGCGACGAGGGCGAGACCATGGCGTGGTGCTGCACCCTGCCCGAGGACGGCGGCGAGGCCTACACCGGCTCGCAGCCGGTGGTCGATTCGCTGGGCGAGGAGCTCTCGGCCCTGACCGGCCACGAGGTGTACGTCCGACTTCGCCAGCGCCTCACCGCCTCACCCGACTGAGCCCGGAGCGCGCCACTGCCCGCGCCGTGGCGCGGGTTCCCTGGTGGGTGTTGCAG
>CBHWEI010000043.1:0-17968 GCA_966112835.1 uncultured Acidimicrobiaceae bacterium | reverse complement strand
ACAACATCAAGGCCGTCTACCAGCGCTACCTCAGCTGGTACGACGGCAACCCGGCGAACCTGTGGAAGCTGCCGCCCACCGAGAGCGGCAGCCGCTACGTCGAACTGGCCGGCGGTCCCGACGCGCTGCTGGCCAAGGCACGCGACTGGTTCGACGCCGGCGAGTACCGCTGGGTGGTCGAGCTGGTGAACCACCTGGTGTTCGCCGACCCCACCAACACCGAGGCACGCGAGCTGCAGGCCGACGCGCTCGAGCAGCTGGGCTACCAGTCCGAGAGCGCCACCTTCCGCAACGCGTTCCTCACCGGCGCGCAGGAGCTGCGCAACGGCACGCTGCCGTCACGCCCCGCCGGCCGCAACGGCTACCTGAACGCGATGACCATCGACCAGATCTTCGACACCATGGCCGTGCGGTTGAAGGCCGAGGAGGTGGGCGGTCTGTCGGTGCTGCTGAACCTGACGGTCGCCACAGGGGCAGGCGAGGAGCAGTGGGTGCTCGGCCTGTCGAACCGGGCGCTGCACTCGGTGCCCGGCCGCCACGACGACGCCGCGGTCGCCACGTTCCGCCTGGACCGCGCCACGCTGCTGTCCATCTGCGAGGGCGCCGTGCCAGTGGCCGACGCGGTCGCGGCCGGCGACATCCAGGTCGACGGCGACGCCGTCGCCGCCAGCGCCATCTTCGACCACCTCGACGTGTTCATGAGCATGTTCAAGCTCGTCGAACCCTGATCGGCTCCCGTCGGGGCTACGGGACGAGGACGCGGATGAACTGGGGGCCGCCGGCGGCGAAGGCGTCGCGGACGGCTTCGCGGAGGCCGTCGGGTGACGTGACCCGGCTGGTGGTCCAGCCGAAGCCGGCGGCGATGCCTTCGGGGTCGACCGACGACACGTCGACGCCCATGCGCGGCGCGTCGGCGTCGTCGAACGACTGGCGGATCTGCGCGTAGCCACGGTTGTCCCACACCACCAGAACCAGACCGAGGCGCTCGTCGGCGGCGGTGGCCATCTCGGCCACGGTGAACAACCAGCCGCCGTCGCCGGCGAGTGCGAACACCGGGCGGTCGGGGGCGCCGAGCTTGGCCCCGATGGCCATCGGCAGGGCGCACCCGAGCGTGCCCAGCCCGTACGGCGCCAGCCACGACCGCGGCCGTTCGGACCGCAGGCGGCCGTGGGCTGCGTACGCGAGCTGCGTGGAGTCCAGTGCGACGACGGCATCGGACGGGATGGACGCGTCGAGCGCGTCGAGCCACGGCACCAGGTCGGGCCGGATGCCTGCCGCGTGGACCGCGCGCAGCGCCTCGGCCCGGGCCGCTCCATCGTGCTGCGAGGCGCGCAGGCCGGCCGCCAGGGCGTGCAGACCGGCCGCGGCGTCGCCCACCAGACGAACCTCCGGCTCGGCGCGGCGGTCGAGTTGATCGGGGTCGATGTCCAACCGCACCAGCCGGCCGCTGAACTGCAGCGCGTGGCCGCCGTTGTAGAGGTCGGCGTCGGACAGCTCGCTGCCCACCACCAGCACCGCGTCGGCCGCTTCCAGCGCCGCCTGCACGGCCGGCACCACCAGCAGGTTGCCCACGCACAGCGGGTGCGACGACGGCAGCACGCCCTTGGCGTTGCCGGTGAGCACGACGGGCGCATCGAGCAGCTCGGCCACCTTGCGCAGCTCGGCACCGGCGTCGATGGCGCCACCGCCGGCCACGATCATGGGCGAACGCGCCGACCGCAACACCTCCACGGCGGCGTCGACCGCCGACGGCGCGGGCACCGGCCGCTGCACGGCCGACGGGAACACCTGGAAGGGATCGCAGTCCATCTCGAGCACGTCGGTGGGGAACGCCAGGTGCACGGGGCGCGGGCGCGACGAACGGAACACGTCGAACGCCATGGCGATCAGCTCGGGTACCTCGTCGGGGTGCAGCACCGTCTCGCTGAAGGCGGTGACCGTGCGCGCCACGGCCGCCTGGTCGTCGAGGTCGTGCAACGGTCCGAAGCGCCGGCCCAACGCGTCGCTGGGCGTGGTGGCCGCAAGCACCAGCATGGGCCGCGAGTCGTGGAACGCCTGGGCGATTGGCGTCAGCGCGTTGGTGAGCCCCGGGCCGCTGATGAGCGTGCACACGCCGGGTCGACCGGTGACCACTGACCACCCGTCGGCCATGAAGCCGGCGCCCTGCTCGTGCCGGGGCGAGATGGCCCGCACACCGCTGCGATGCAGCCCGCGGTACAGCTCGATGTTGTGCACCCCGGGGATGCCGAAGACCGTGTCGAGCCCGTACTCGCGGGCCAACAGGTCGATGATGGCCTCACCGAGCCGCATACAACCGCTCGGCCAGGTCGCGGATGCGGTGGCACGCCTCGGCCATCACGTCGGCCTCGACCGTGAGTGCGATGCGGATGTGGCCGGCGCCACGCGAGCCGAAGCTCTCACCCGGCATCACCACCACGCCGCACTCGTCGAGCAGCTTCCAGGCGAATTGCTCGCCGGTGAGTCCGGTGGGACGGATGTCGGGCATGACGAACATGCCGCCCTCGGGCATGTGCACCTTCACGGCCTCGCTGCCCTGCAACGCGTCGACCAACGTGACGGCGCGCTCGCGGAACGTGCGCTTCAGCAGCAGCACCTCCTCGTGCTCGTGCGACAACGCCACGGCGACCGCGTCGCCGAGGAACGGTTGGCTGCCGAACAGCATCGCTTCGGCCACCGACGTCATCCGCGGGGCCAGCTCGGGCGGGCCGGCTGCCCAGCCGGCACGAAAGCCCGGCAACGCGTGCGACTTCGAGATGGACGCCACCGACACGGACCGCTCGCGCAGCTGCGGCCGATCGAACGGCGACGCGAACGGTGCGTCGAACGTGATCTCGGCGTACACCTCGTCGCACACGATCCACAGGTCGTGACGGCGGCAGACCTCGCCGATGGCGTCGATCTCGTCGGCCGACAGCACGGCACCGGTGGGGTTGCTGGGGGTGTTCAGCAACAGCACCTTCGAGCGCGGCGTGATGAGCGACTCGAGCACGCCGGGGCGAAGGTGGAAGCCGTCCTCGGGAAGGGTGGGCACGGGCACGAACGTGGCGCCGGTGGAGGCGACGATGCCCTCGTACGTGGCGTAGTACGGATCGGGCACCAGCACCTCGTCGCCCGCCTCGACCAGCGTGGTGAGCACGACGTACAGGCCGTGCTGCGTGCCGGCCGTGTACAACACCTGCTCGGGCACCACTTCCGACGCCGACCGGCGCGACAGGTGGCCGGCGATGGCGCGCAGCGCGCCGGGCTCGCCCTGGCCACTGGAGTACTTGGTGCGGCCACCGCGGATGGACTCGACGGCGCGGTCGATGACCGCCGCGGGCGGCGGCAGGTCGGGCTCGCCGATGGAGAGGAAGATGGTGTCCTCACCCCGCTGAGCACGCTTGCGACCGGCGATGTGCACGGCCCATTTGTCGCTACCCAGGCCGGTGAGTCGTTCGGTGATCGAGGCGTACCGCATTGGTCCGAGGCTAGCCACCCGACCCCTCCCAGTCCCTCGGCGACGAGCGCGGGTTGCCGGATGGGGCACGATGGTGGCAATGCCCCTGTCACCGATGACCCACGTCGACGCCTTTCTCGCCGAAGCCGAACGCTGCGCCGCACTGGCGCGCATCGTGCCGCACGCCGCCCCACTCCCCCACGTGACCCGCTGGTCGGTGGGTGGTGTGGTGCGCCACCTGGTGGGCGACTTCCGCTGGGCGAGCGACATCGTCGAGACCTGCCAGTGGAACGGCAACGGGTTCAAGGTGCCGCGCACCCGCGGCGACAACCTGCTGCACGCTTACGACGAAGCGGCGGCGCGCATGGCTGCCGCGCTCGCAGCGGCCGCCGAGCGACCCGACGCCACGTGCCCGAACTTCGCCGAACGCGAGGACGGCACACTGGGCTGGTGGCCGCGCCATCAGGCGCACGAGACGCTGCTGCACCGGTGGGACATCGAGTCGGCCACCGGGCTGCACGAGCCGGTCGACGCCGAGATCGCCGCCGACGGCGTGGATGAGGCGTTCCACGTGTACACCGCCCGCTACGGCACGCAGCGCCTGGACCGTCCGATCACCATCGCCTGCGCCGATGCGGCGGCCGCGTGGAGCATCAGCCCTCGCGACACCGGCGGCATGGTCGACGTCGCCCGCATCGACCACCCGGCCGCCCCCGACCTGGTCTGTCCCGCATCGTCGCTGTTGCTGGCGGTGTGGAAACGGCAGCCGTTGGGCGACGAGGCCCGCTTCTCGGACGAGGCCACCGTGCGCCGGTTCCTGTCGGGCCCGCTCGCCGCATGAGCGCCGAGATGGCCGCCTGGCAGGTGGTCGCGCAGAACCTGCGCGAGCACGCACGCAACCCCATCCACACCGACGACGGCGCACAGGCGGCGGGCTTCCCCCGCGCCCTGGTCGCCGGCGTCACCACCTACGCGTACCTCACCCACCCGCCGTTGGTGGCGTGGGGGCTGGACTGGTTGCGCAGCGGCGGGGGCGAGGTGCGCTTCCGCCGGCCGGTGTTCGACGGCGACCTGGTGCGCTGCCGCCTCGCCGCAGAAATCGGCGACGAGACCATCGAAGCCGTCACCGACGAGCCCGAGCAGCCGCGCGCCGCGTTCGCCGTGGTGCGTGCGGCCGAACCGCTCGCGCCGTTGCGTGCCGGCGAGGCCTTGCCCGAGAAGCGGATCCGCCTGGACGGCGAATGGGGCAGCGACTACGGCCTCCGCGCCGGTGACCCGCTGCCGCTGTGCCCCGATGCCGGCGTGGCCCACCCCGCGGTGTGGCCGGCGCTGGCCAACAACCTGGTGCACACCGAGGTGGCCCGCGGCAGCTGGATCCACACGCGCAGCATCGTCCGCCACCACGCGCTCGCCGCAGCAGGCGCCGAGGCCGTGGTGCGCGGCGTGGTGGTCCGCCGCTTCATGGCCCACGGCGAGCGCGCCGTGCTCGACGTGCACATCGAGGTGGACGGCATCGTCGTCGCCTCGCTCGAGCACGAAGCCATCGTCGCCCTCCCCTGAGGGCGGCGGTCAGACGACGGTCGCCCGCCCACATTGGAGGTTGCATTGCTCTGGAAGTGGACGTGGTCGGGCGCGTTCGGCGACATTTCTTTCGCTTCTCGGACCCACGGGTGCGGAATGCGACAGATTTGGTGGTGCGGCGGACCCGTGGGTCCGAAATGCGACATCCGGTAGCGACGCTCGACCGCCTCCGCTTCAAGAGCAAGCAACCTCGCCGCGGCGGCGCCGGGTGCACCCTGTGTGCGCTCTTTGCACGGAGTTGATCACGGCAAGTGGGTGAAAACTCCCTGGGGAGTCTCGGGTGGCCGGAACTGGTTGCGTTCGTTCCCGGAAACCGGGAACACACGCAACCAGAAGCGGTTTTGGGAGGAATCGCAACCAGAATCCCTGGGCCGATGCGGCGCTCCCTGCGCGGCTACATGGTGAAGGCGAGGTTCCTGGCGGCTCGTTCGCCGATGGCGGCGTCGCCGATCCACGAGATGCGGCCGTCGGCGATGGCGGGGCCGGGGTCGATGCGGCCGCACGCGAGCAGCATGAACGTGAGCGAGTCGGCCGTGACGGTGACGTCGGGGTTGGCCAGCTCGGGCACTCGGGCGGCCCGGCCGTCGACCTTCACGAAGATGTCGCGGTGCACCGGACCGGTGAGGTGGAAGGCGATGCTCTGCCCGTCGGCGAGGGCGATCTTCTTGCCGGCGATGTAGCCGATGGAGCCCTGAACCTCGTCGAGCGCCATCTCGGCGGCCGGTCCACCGGCGTCGCCGGGCAGGTCGAGCGGCACGCGCACGTCCTGCTCGTGCACCCAGATGTCGAACACGCGGATGGCCATGAACCGCGAGTACGTGGACTGGCCGACCGGCGTGAACGAGGGCGCGTCGAACTCGTCGTCGGTCATCCGCTCGAGCTCCTGCAACCGGCCGAGCACCACCTCGTGGAACCGGGCCCGCAGCGCATCGGGTGACAGCGCCGACAGCTCGTGCGAGATGGCGCCCATGGCCGCGAACGGGTTGTCGCCGCTGTCGGGCCGCCAGCCCAGCAGCGCCGACTCGATGGTGGTGGTGTGCACCGCCACGCCGTGCGTGGTCCACGCCGGGCACAGCGACTGGGCGTTCCACTGCTCGGGCTCCAGCGAGTCGAGCAACGACCCGAACGAGTGCAGCGACGTGCGCAGGTTGTGGACGATCTGTTCACGGGTGCTCATCGGGCAGGCCTTTCTCGGGACTCCCAGTCGCGACCGGTGAGGTACGGGGTGAACTGCTGCTGGATGTGCAGCAGGTCGGCGTCGGACTTGGGGCGCTTGATCTCGTAGAGGTGCGGGAAGCGGCGCATGCGCTGCACGATGTCCCACAGCTCGAGCGCGTCGTCGCCGTAGACGGCCGGCGTCAGCACCGGCCCGTACAGCGAACTGCCGTCGTCGAACACCAGCGTGGGCACACCGAAGCCGCCGCTGGACACGACCGCATCGTGGTCGGTCCTCACGTCGTCGTGCGTGGTGGGGTCGTCGATTGCCTGCTGCACCAGAGTCGGGTCCAGGCCCAGGTCGCCGAGGATCTCGGCCGCCACCTCGGGCTGGTGGGGCTTGCGGCCCTCCACGTGCAGGGCATGGCCGGCGGCGGCGTAGAAACGGTCGCAGTCGTCCATGGAGGTGCGGCGCAGCAGCGCGGCGACGCGCATCATTCCCCACCCGTACGACCAATCGCGTTCCCACGGGTGCTTCTTGCCCTCGGTGCGGTTGATCTCCTCCAGCGAGAAGAACCGCCAGTCGATCTGCAACCCGTTCTGGCGGCGCACGTCGCGGATCCACAGCGACGTCTGGTACGCCCACGGGCACATCACGTCGAAGTGGAACCCGATGCGGTCGGTGGTCATGAAGGAAATCTAGAGCGAGCAACGATCACCGCCGACAGCGGACGAACTACCGTGCGCTCCATGTCCGGACGTACCGAATGGGAACGCCACCCCGCCGACACCGCACGGTTCGTGCTCGCCACCGCGATCGCGGTGCTGTCCATCGTCGTCGTCCGCAACGCACCCGACGCGGTGCGCGACACCGCGGCCGACCTGGTGCGGCTGTTCGACCGCCTTCCCGACGGCTTGACTCGCGCCATCGTCGGCATCCTGCAGGTGGTGGCGATCGTCGCACCCATCGCCGCCATCCTGTGGCTGCGCCGCGGTCGATGGACCGAAGTGGTGCTCGCGATCGGCACGGCCGTGGTGGCCGCCATCGCCGCGGCCATCGCCGGACACTTCCTGCGCATCGCGGTACCGCCCGAGGTCATCGCCGACCTCGACCGCCCGTCGTGGGTCACCGGCGCGGCCTTCCCGTCGAACGCCTATCTCGCCGCGACCGCCGCCGCGGTCACGGCCATCGGCCCCACGCTGACGCTGTCGTGGCGACGCACGCTGTGGGGCGTGGTCGTGGTGGTCGCCATCGCCCGCGTGCTCACGGCCGTCGAGGCGCCGCTGAACCTCATCGCGACCGTGTCGCTGGGAGTGGCCATCGGCTCGGCCGCACTGATGATCTTCGGTGCACCGTCGCGGCGACCGAACCTGGCCAGCGTCACGTCCGCCCTGGCGAAGGGCGGGCGCCTGGTGCCCGACCTGGTCGCCTTCGACGGCCACACGTCGCACGGGCCCGCCTACGTCGGCACGGCAGGCGGCCAGCGGCTGTTCGTCAAGGTGGTGGGCCGCGACGAGCGCAACGCCGACCTCCTCACCCGACTGGTGCGCGTGCTGCGGGTGAAGGGCGTGGAGGACGACCGGCCCATCAGCCCGCTGCCCACGGTGGAGCACGAGTCCCTGAACGCGCTCATGGCCCAGCAGAGCGGCGCCGACGTCCCGGCCGTGCTCGCAGTGGGCGAGACCGACGAGCGCGGAGCGTTCGTCGCCCAGCAGTTCGTGGAGGGCGACCGGTTGGCCGACCTTCCCGACGAGGCGTTCACCGACGAACTGCTCGATGCCTGCTTCCGCCAACTCGCCGCCATGCACAAGTCGCGCATCGCCCACCTGTGGCCCAGCACCCGGCACCTGGTCCGGCGCGCGGACGGCAACGTGTGCCTGATCGACCATCGCTGGGCCGAACTGTCGGCCACCGACTCTCAACTCGGCCGCGACCTGGCCGAGATGCTGGCGTCGCTGGCCATGCACGCCGGCGCGGAGCGCACCGCAGCAGCGGCGGCACGGGCGTTCGACGAGCGCGCCCTCGCGTCGACGCTCCCCTATCTGCAGCCCCTCGCCCTGTCGCCCGACACCCGCAAGCGCGCCAAGGCGCAGAAGGACGTCGTGCCTGCAGTGCGCACCGCGGCCCAGGAGCTGGCCGGCGTCGAGAAGTTCGAGATGGCGGCCATGCGACGCGTCACCATCCAGGGCGTCGTCAGCTTCCTGGCGTTCCTGTTCCTCGGCAACGTCCTGCTGCTGTTCGTCGCCAACCTCGGCGACATCTGGGCGGCGATGAAGGATGCCGACTACTCGGCCGTCCCGCTGATGATCGGCTTCATGCTCTTCTCGTACTTCGGTGGCACGTTCTCGCTGATGGGCGCGGTGAACATCCGCCTGCCGCTGTTCCGCACCTACATCATCATGTTCGCCCAGTCGTTCCTGAACCGGTTCATCCCTGCCAACGCGGGCGGCATGGCGCTGCGCATGCGTTACCTGCAGCGCAACGGCGTCGACATCGTGGTCGCCGCCGGCAGCGTGGGCCTGACCAGCGCGGTCAGCGGCGTGGCCCAGGTGTTCACGGTCATCTTCTTCCTCACCTGGGCCGGGCGCGGCGAAGAGGCCGACAGCGCCTTCTCGTTCCCCGACCTCCCGTGGCTGCTCATCATCCTGTTGCTGCTCGTGGTCATCGGCATCGTGCTGATGACGGCGTTCGGCAAGAAGCTGCTCGCCGAGTTGAAGATC
This sequence comes from uncultured Acidimicrobiaceae bacterium, assembly GCA_966112835.1. GTDB lineage: Bacteria > Actinomycetota > Acidimicrobiia > Acidimicrobiales > Ilumatobacteraceae > UBA668. The sequence continues at coordinate 9,054 of CBHWEI010000043.1, read as the reverse complement.
CAGGTGGGCAAGCTGTGGGGCGAGCTGCGCGTGCTGGCCAAGCGCCCGACGAAGATGATCATGCTGTTCGCCGGGGCCGAGCTGGGCAAGATCATGGGCATCGTCATGCTGTGGCAGAGCCTGAACGCCTTCCACGTCACCGGCATCTCGTTCGCCGAGCTGGGTGCCATGTACGTGATCGCCACCACGGTGGCCGGCGCGGTGCCGGTGCCCGGCGGCGTCGGCCCGTTGGAGGCGGCGTTGACCGCAGGCCTCGTCGGCCTGGGCGTCGACCCCGCCACGGCAGCGGCGATCGTGGTGTTCTTCCGGTTGATCAGCTACTGGCTGCCGATCCTGCCGTGCTGGCTGGCCTACCGCTACGTCGAGCAGCACGACCTCGCCTGACCGTCTCGCGGAACTCGAGCCCCTCGAACTGGCCGCTCGTGCGCCACTGGGCGATGTACTGGAAGTAGGCGACCGGGCCGTCGGGGTAGCCGCTGCCGTTCAACTTCTCGCGGCGGCCAACCGGTTTGCCCTCGTTGTTGTAGTAACCGGGCGTGCAGTCGGCGTTGCCCATGAACGCCCGCTGGCTGCCCTCCAGCAACTCCACCCAGGCGTCCTCGGCCTCCTTGGTGACCTCGACCTGCTCGGCGCCGGTGTCGAGCGCGTGGCGCACGACCGCAGCGATGGTGGCGCCGGCCTCGCCGAAGTTGTGGGTGACGTTCGAGATGAGGTTGGCGCCCTGGTTCGGGGCCACGATGAACAGGTTCGGGAAGCCGTGCACGTGCAGGCCGTGCTTGGTGCGCATGCCGTCGTCCCAGTAGTCCGACAGGGCGACACCGTCGCGGCCGTACGTCTCGAAGCCCGCCCGGCGGGCATAGGTGGTGCCCACCTCGAAGCCCGAGGCGAACACGATGACGTCGAGCTCGTGGTGCACACCGTTCACCCACACGCCGGTCTCGTCGATGCGCTCCACGCCCTGGCCGTCGGTGTCCACCAGGTGCACGTTCGGCCGGTTGTACGTCTGCAGGTACTCGTCGTGGAAGCACGGCCGCTTGCACAGCTGGCGGTACCACGGCTTCAACGCCTGGGCGGTGGCGGGGTCAGCGACGACCTGGTCCACCCGGGCCCGGATCTCGTCCATCTTCTCGTCGTCGCTGTCCTCGTACGCCTGCACGAACGCCTGCTGCATGGTCATGCCGTCGGGCGTGCCGTCCTTGAACATCTCGACCATGCGGTCGCGAATTCGCTTGGAGATGTCGGTCCAGCCGTCCTTCACCAGATCCTCGTCGGCGAACCCGCCGGTCTGCAGGGTGACGAAGTTCATCAGCCACTTCTGCTGCCAGCCGGGCTCGAGCGTGTCGAACCACTCGGGGTCGATGGCGTGGTTGTTGCGGATGTCGATGGACGACGGCGTGCGCTGGAAGACGAACAGCTCCTTCGAGTCGCGACCGAGGGAGGGGATGCACTGCACGGCGGTGGCGCCGGTGCCGATGATGCCGACGCGCTTGTCGGCCAGGTTCGTCATGGGCGCACCCTCGTACGACCCGCCGGTGTACGCGTAGTCCCACCGGCTGGTGTGGAAGCAGTGGCCGCCGAACGACTCGATGCCGGGGATGCCGGGCAGCTTCGGACGGTGCAGCGGGCCGGTGCCCATGCCCACGAAGCGCGCCCTGATCTCGTCGCCACGGTCGGTGCGGATGATCCACCGCGACAGCTCGTCGTCCCACGTGAGCGACGCCACCGCGGTGGAGAACAGCGCGTCGTCGTACAACGCGAACGTGGTGGCGATGCGCTTGGCCTGCCCGTAGATCTCGGGCGCGAACACGTACTTCTGCGAAGGCATGTGCCCGGTCTCTTCCAGCAGCGGCAGGTACACCATGGCCGCGGTGTCGCACATGGCGCCCGGGTAGCGGTTCCAGTACCACGCACCACCCACGTCGCCGCCGCCGTCGATGAGGCGGACGTCGTCGATGCCGGCCTGCTTCAACCGTGCGCCAGTGACCAGACCGGCGAACCCGGCACCGATGAACGCGAACGTCACCTCGTCGCGCTTCGGTTCGCGCTCCACCTTCGGCACGTACGGGTCGTCGAGGAAGTGGGCGAAGCGACCCTTCGGCTCGATGTACTGCTCGTTGCCCTCCGGCCGCAGCCGCTTGTCGCGCTCGGCGCGGTACTTCGCCCTCAGTGCCTCACGGTCGATCGATTCGTTCCCGGCCATCACTCGCTCGCTCCCGACGTCGGCGCCCTTCAGTCCGCGGACTCTATGGCGGCGAGGACGATGCGGACGACCTCGGGGTTCCACGTGAGGGCGTCGTGCCAGGGCAGCCCGAACTGGTCGGCGAAGAAGATGCTGTGCACGTTCGGGAACAGGTGCGTCGCATGGTCGGGCAGCACCGTGGGCGACACGCCGTGGGCGAACGCGCTCGCCACGCTGACCAGACCGTCGTGCGGCCAGGCACGCGGCTCGCCACCGTCGGCCCGGAACCAGTCACCCGCCACCAACGTGAGCGGGATGCCGTGCAGCACGTCGCCCTGGCGATCGTTCCAGCCGCCCTCGCCCGCCAGGTACTGCGAGGTCACCTGTGTGCCCGCACCCTCGTTGACCCCGGCAATCAGCAGCTTGAACTCGTCGATGATCTGCTCGGTGCGCCGGTCACCCGCGGCCACCGACATGTCGACCAGGCCATTGGCGGCCTCGGCCACGAAGCTGCCCTGCCACGGCGTGCCCAGCGTGGTGAGCGAGCGGAACCGCAACGGATGACCTTGCTCGCGCAGCACCCGCATGGCGCCCCGCGAGAACAGCCCGCCCATCGAGTGGGCGACCACGTCGACCTCGGCGAGGCCCTCGCGCTCGGCCAGGTACGCGAAGAACGCGGCCAGGTGCTCGCCCGCAGTGTCGATGGGACCGGCCGAGTTCACGGTGAGCTCGGCGGGCAACTGCTCGGGCGCGTCGGCGAAGCCGTTCGGCTCCGTGTCCACCGTGACGGGTCGGCGGCCCACGTTCGCCGGCGACGTCCACACGGCCAGCCCGGCACCGAGCAGCGCCTCGCGCAGGGCGGTGTCGGTGCTGCCGGCCGACAGGCCGCTCGCGCAGCCGGCGGTCGGTGTGGTGAACGGGCTGATGGCCCCGCCGCCGGACACGACGACCACGCCACGGCGGCCGGTGGGTACAGCACTCATGTGGGCTCCTAGAACGTCTCGAACAGCAGGACTGCGGCGAACACGAAGAACAGCACCGCAGCACCGATGCGGATGGCCTTCTCGGGAAGCCGTGCGCCCAGCATGCGGCCCACCCAGATGGCCAGGCCGTCGGCCACCACCATGCCCACGGTGGACCCCAACCACGTGCCGAACACGCCCTCGCGCGTGGCGAGCGTGATGGTGGCCAGCATGGTCTTGTCGCCCAGCTCGGCCAGGAAGAACACGGTGCCCACCGTGAGCACCACGTTGCGGCCCGACTGGTTGGCACGCGCCTCGTCGCCCTCGGTCAACTCGTCGCCGCGCAGCGTCCACAAGCCGAACCCCACGAACGAGACCGCTGCCAGCACGTTGATGAACGTGGTCGGCAGCGCCGCACCCAGCACGGCGCCGACGAACACCGACACCAGGTGCACCAGCGCCGTGGCGATGGTGATGCCGATGATGACGGGCACCGCCTTGTAGCGGGTGGCGAACGCCAACGCCATGAGTTGCGACTTGTCGCCCAACTCGGCGACGAAGATCACGCCGAAGCTGAGGAGGAAGGCCGACAACATCACCGACGACGGTATCGCCGCCTCGGACGCCCGACCAAGGTTTCCCCGCGTGCCAGAGTGGAGCCATGAGCCAGGACGCCCTCCGCGCACCGCGACTCTTCGCCCACGATCGAAGCGAGCCTCGAGCCCGACGCTTCACCGACGTCGTGCTGCTCACGTCGTCGATCGTCGCCCTGTGGCTCACCAGCGCCGCGGCCGTGCCACCGCCCGGCTTCCTCATCGCCTTCACCGCGTTCGTGCGCAGCGCACCCGCCTTCCTGGAGACCGCGTGGGAGATCTGCGCCGACCTGCTCGCGCTGTACGCCATCGTGCTGCTCGTGGCCGCCGGGGTCCGCCGCCGGCTGGACGTGCTGCGCGACATCGTCGTCGCCCTGCTCGCCGCCACGGCCATGTGGCTGCTGGTCGCCCGCTGGACCGAGGGCGAGTGGCCGGCCATCTGGGACTCGCTCCGCTCCGCACGCCCACCGGGCTGGTATCCGTCGCCGCGCATCGCCCTGCCGGCGGCCACGCTCGTCACGGCGTCGCCCCACCTCACCCGACCGGTCCGCCGGCTCGGCCGATGGCTGCTCGGGTTCGGCTGCCTCGGCGTGCTCGCGTTGGGTGCCACCAGTGCACTCGGCGCGGTCGCCGGTGTGTTGGTGGGCACCGTCGGCGCTGCCGCCGTACACCTCGCCTTCGGCTCGTCGGCCGGGCGTCCCAGCCTGCGGGCCGTGCAGCGTTCGCTGGCGCAGGTGGGCGTCACCACGTCGACCCTCAGCCCGGCCGACCGTCAACCCGCCGGCCTGTTCGAGGTGACCGGCACCGACTCGGACGGCCAGCCGCTGGTGGTGAAGGTGTACGGACGCGATGCGCACGACTCGGCGCTCGCCACCACGATCTGGCGCACCCTCTGGTACCGCGAGCCCGGCGCCCCGATGCGCATCGGCAGGCTGCAGCAGGTGGAGCACGAGGCGTTCGTGACCCTGCTCGCCGAACAGGCGGGCATCGTCACCGAATCGGTCATCACCGCTGGGGCCACGGCAAACGACGACGCGCTGCTGGTGCTGCGCGGCCGCGGCACTCCGCTGTCGGACGGCGCTGTCCCGGCTGATGCGGTGACGCAGATCTGGCAATTGGTCGAGACGCTGCACCACCGCGGCATCGCCCACGGTGCCATCGACGCCACATCGCTGATCGTCGACGACGGTCGCATCGGCCTGGTCGACTTCGGCAACGCTGCGGTGGCCGCGTCGCCCGGCCGCCTCCAGACCGACCGCGTACAGACGCTCATCGCCACGGCGTTGCTCACCGACCACGAGACCGCGGTGGCCGCGGCACAACAGGCGCTGGGCATCGAGGTGCTCGCCGACCTGCTCCCCTACCTGCAGCGGTCCGTGCTCACCGTCGCGCAACGGCGGGCCGAGAAGGCCGACGAGATCGACCTGGAGGCGCTGCGCGAGCTCATCGCCGGCAAGGCCGAGGTGGAGGTGCCCAAGCTGCAACAGCTGCGGCGCATCACCCTGGGCACGGTGCTGCGGGTGGTGCTACCCGGCCTGGCCATCCTGGCCCTCACCACCGCCATCGCCGGGCTCGACCTCGAGGGTGTGCTCGACCAACTCGTGCACGCCACCTGGTGGCTGCTCGTGCTGGCGTTCGTGTTCGCCAACCTCACCCGCGTGTCGCAGGCGGTGTCCACCCTGGGCTCGTCGCCGGTACCGCTCGCGTTCGGCCCGGTGTACGCCATGCAACTGGCGATGGGTTACCTGAACGTGGCCATCCCGTCGTACGCGGCGCGCGTGGCCGTGAGCGTGCGCTTCTTCCAACGTCAGGGCCTGCCGGCCGGCGCGGCGCTGGCTGCCGGTTTCCTCGACGTGATGACCACGTTCTTCATCGAGGTCATCGGCATCGTGTGCATGGTGATGTTCACCGGCGCCTCGCTGGACATCGACTTCAGCCAGGCCAGCAACGCTGCCAGCCGCCTGCTGTGGTGGGCGCTGATCCTCATCGGCGTGATCATCGTGGTGCTGCTCGTCGTGCGCCGGTTGCGCAAGCTGGTGGTCGACTGGGCGAAGCGGCTCGGCACCGAGGCGCTCGCCGTGCTGCGCGGCTTGAACTCGCCGAGACGGCTCGCCCTGCTGTTGGGTGGCAACCTCGCCACCGAGCTGTTCTTCACCACCGCCCTCGGGCTGTTCGCCCGGTCGGTGGGCTACACGGTGCCGTTCGCCGACCTGCTGCTCATCCACCTCAGCGTGTCACTGCTGGCCGGCCTGTTGCCCGTGCCGGGCGGCGTCGGCGTGTCCGAAGCGCTCCTCACCATCGGCCTGGTGCGATCCGGCGTGCCCGAAGAGGCTGCCTTCGCCGCCGTCATCGCCTATCGGGTGTCGACGTTCTACCTGCCGCCGACGTGGGGCTTCTTCTCGTTCCGCTGGCTGGAGAAGAACAAGCACCTGTAGGTGCCATCCGCCGACTTTTCGGGCATGCCCGGAAGCCGACGTCCGCTTCTGGGCACGCCCAGTTCACCCACCCGAGACTCCCCAGGGAGTTTTCACCCAGGTGCCGTGATCAGCTCGTCACAAGGCCCGCGGAGCTCGGCAACGCGCGCTCCCTTTCGGCGGTACCAGCGTTGGCCGGTACAGGTCCCGCCGAGCCGAACCAAAGATCAGCCTGAGGTGGCTGCGGTCGCCTCCGACCCGGCAGCCGGGTTGCCGGGCGCCGACTCAGCTGTCGTGGGAGTCGGCGTGCCGGCATCCCCGGCGAGCGGGATGCGCTGAATCACCGCTCCGTCGGCGCTGACGATCTGTGCACTGGTCAGCGTTTCGCCAGGTGCGGCGGCGTAGATCGCTGTGTTGATGTTGAGGCCCGCTGCCGTCAGCGGGACCGTGCGGACTTGGCCGTCGGCGAGGGCGACCACGAGCGACGCCTTCGTACCGCCGGGGGCAATCGCTGCGACGGCGGGTCCGCTGCCATCGAGGGTGCGTACGAGTGCCGGCCCCTGGTCGATCCTCGTGCACTCCGTGTAGAGCGTGATGCCCGCGCAGCGGACACCGCCGACCGAGGCCACCTTGAGCGAGCGTGGCAGGCCGTACGAGTCCGTCGCCGTGGACCCGACGTCGATGAGCAGTGGGAGTGACGTCAGCGTGACCGGGCGAGCACTTGCCGCCAGTTGCGCCATCTCCTGGTCGGTGTAACCGGTCGCGGCGAGCCAGAGGATCACGCCGGGGGCGCGTTCCCATGCGAGGTAGGCGGAGTCGCCGCTGCGGTAGCTGAGTCCGGTGATCGAGCCGATTGCAACGGGTGTGGGCTTGGGCGGTGTTGTGACTGTGTCGTAGCCCCAGAGCGATCCCTGCGCCACTGCCCACAGGACCTGGGCGGCGTCGAGCCCGTCGCCGAGTTGCGTGCCGAGGCCGTTGGACGCTCCGGCTGCCGGGGCGGGACCGAAGTACGAGAGTTGGACGTAGTTGCCGCCGGCGAGTTTGGTGCAGGTGATGGTGGCGTCGTTCTCGGTCCACGTGACGCAGTGGAAGAACACCGACGAGTAGTCGTTGCTGTAGCTCGTGATCTTCCCAACCCGTGAGGCGAGGTCCGCCGGGAGGTCACCGAACTCGAACCAGCCGACCGTTCCTGGCGCGATCGCGATCTGGTCCCACGGGACCTTGCGGGTCTCGTTCTCCACGCTGGGCACCTCGATGACCGCTGGCGATGCCGCCTGGCTGTCGGAATTCGACGGAGAGCCGGCAGGCGTTCGGTCGTCGGCTCTCAGAGCGATCAGTCCGGCGACTCCAGCGAGCACCACCACCACAGATGCGGCGATGGCCAGGTAGGGCCGGCGGATCGGCGTCGCGTTGCCGAGTCGCACGAGCTGCGTGGGTTGGTCGTCGGGCTCTGGGGCGGCGGCGATGATGTCGCCGAGCGATGCTCGGACGGCGCGGTCGAGATCGGTGGTCATTGGAGAGCCTTTCGGAGGTGGAGGCGGGCGCGGACGAGATGGCGCCGAACGGTGCCGGGAGAGATCTGGAGCAGTGCTGCGATGTCGCGCTCGCTGAGGTCTTCCCAGTAGACGAAGTAGATGACGGTCCGCTGCCCGAGGCTCAGCGAACTCACGGCACGCCGGACATCGAGAAAGGTGTCCGGGCCGGCGGTCGAGCTTGGGCCCACTGCGGATAGGTCTCGGCGCCATTGTCGCTCACGCGATCGCCGAAGGTCGTTGGCTCGGTTGGCGACCGCACGCATCAGGTATGCCCGCGGATCCGTGACCGTGTCACCGGCGGCGACGGCGCCTGCGCGGAGGAACGCTTCGACCGCAATGTCGTGGGCATCGGCCGGACCGACGAGCACGGTGGCGAAGCGCATCAGATCCGCCGCATGCGCGCGCCACAGCTGCTCGGCATCCGTTGATGGGGACTCGTAGATGTCCATCATTCAACTGGAAGACGTCGCCGCCCCCGTTCTCGCGTGACAACAGGTCAGGAACTCGCCTTTGCGGCACCCCACAGCCCCTCCGCCCGCGTCGATCTGCTGCTCCGTGCGGTGCGCAGGAGCCGGGAGAGCACCCCCGCGCTACGTCGTGGTGGGCGTCAGGTCGTCCTGGCCGACGAAACCGATGCGGCCGAGGATGTCACACGCCCGCTCGACCCGCTCGCGCATGATCGGCTGCTCGGCGGCGGTGGGCACCACGGCCAAGGTGGACACCTCGCCGTCGCCCATGTCCAACTGCACGACGAACTTGAACGGCTGACTGCTCTCGGACAGTGCGTGCGCGTCGCAACGTCCCTCGCGGAACTGCACCGGGATGTCGACCGAGGCAGTGCCCGCGGGCAGGTCGCCCGTGATCGCGGTGCCGCCGTCGCCGGCGAACACCGTGTAGTTGATGGTGTTCAGTACACCGAGCACGCGGATGGGTTGGTTGCCGTCGCGACGGGTGAGGCGCAACACCCCCGCGGTCACCGGCCGTTCGTCGACGGTGACCTCGCGCAGGTCGTCCCAGTGGATGTCGATCGCCCGCTCGATGCGCTGTCGCGTGCAGTCCTGCAGGTACAGGGCGCGAGCGAAGTGCTTGGTGTCGAACACCGGCGCGTCGAGCGTGGTGCCGTCGCGCAACGTGATGCGGGCCACGCCGGCGCCGGGGTCGGGCATGTCGTCCGCCCGACCGTCGCCCGCGCAGGTGGCGGGCGCGAGCGAGATGGGATAGTCCAAGCGGTCGCCGGCGATGAGCGGGTTCTGACGGTCGGCCACCGCGGTGGTCATGCCGTCCCACACCAACTGGATGGCCACGATGTCCAGATCGTCCGGCGTGCCGTTGTAGAGGCTCACGCGAATGCCGCCGACTTCGGGATGGCCC
>CBHWEI010000042.1:0-18143 GCA_966112835.1 uncultured Acidimicrobiaceae bacterium | reverse complement strand
CCTCCACGTCCCGAACGTGGCGCGCTAACCAAGCTGCGCTACACCCCGTAGCGAGGGAGCATGCTATCCGGCGGTCGCCGGTTCTTCCTCCGCGGATTCCACGTCGGGCTCGGCCGAGTCGGTCTGGTCGTCGAGCACCGGTACCGCCGCGGGGCCTTCGAGGGCCAGCTTCACGGCCCGCTTCAACGCCAGCGGGTCGAACGGCTTGATGATCCAGGCGTCGGCGGCGGAACGCTTGGCCAGGTGCACGTCGGCCTTGCGGTCGAGCAGCATCAGCACCTTCACTGCCGGGACGCGGCCGGCGCTCTCGTCGAGCCGCAGGTCCATGGTGACGGCCATGCCGCCCTTCGAACCGATCTGCAGGTCGAGGATGGCCAGGTCGACCCCGCCCCGGGCCACCAGGCGGCTGACCTCGCGACCCTCGCTGCAGATGGTGAAGCGGGTGTCGGGCGAGCTGAGCGCGCCGGTGACGTCGTTGACGACGTACTGGGCATCGGTGGCGACGAGAATGTGCACGGCGCAGACGTTACCGGCTGGGTGGGAACAGGAGGAAGCGGATGGCCGCGAGCGCCTCCATGGTGTGCACGTCGCCGGGCAGCGTGGGTACGAACGTGGTGTGCACGCCGGCCGGCAGCGCCTCGCCGGCCAGCAGTTCGGCGGCATGGGCCCGCTCGGTCTCGGCGGTCGCCCGCAGCGCCACCAGGTTGTCGTGCAGCGCCGCCTGCGCGGCCGCGCGAGGCCGCTTCGCCGGGGGTTCGCCGAAGGTGGGTGTGCACCGGTTCACCACCACGGCGCCCACGGTCAGCGAGCTGCGCTGCAGGCGGGTGGCGAAGTACTGCGCCTCGTCGATGGTGTCGGCGCGGGGCGAGGCGACCAGCACGAAGCGGGTGACGTCGCTGGCCAGCAGGGCGATGACGTCGTCGGCCCGTTCGCGGAAGCCGGTCTCCATGCCGGCGAACGCCTGGAAGAACGCCACGGCGTCGGCCAGCACGTCGCCGCCCACGACGCGGCCGATGGTCTTCAGCACCGGCTGGGCCGCCACGTTGAACACCTTCAGCCCGCGACGTGTGGGCAGCATGAGCATCTTGAACAGCGGGTGGTCGATGAACCGGGCCAGCGTGTTCGGCGCGTCGAGGAAGTCGAGTGCGTTGCGGGTGGGCGGGGTGTCGACGATGACCAGGTCGAATCGTGGGTCCAGGTGCAGGGCGTGCAGGCGTTCCGCGGCCATGTACTCCTGGGTGCCCGACAGGCTGCCGGCCACGTTGCGGTAGAAGCGGTTGGCCAGGATGCGTTCGGCCTGGTCGGTGTCGGCGGCGTTGGCGCGCACCAGCCCGTCGAACGTGCTGGCCGTGTCGAGCATCAGCGCCCAGAGCTCGCCCGGCTCGTCCAGGTCCAGCCGCACGGGGTCGTTGGTCAGCCCGCCGGGCACGCCCAACGCGTCGGCCAGGCGGCGGGCGGGGTCGATGGTGACCACCACGGCGCGCCGGCCCAGGCGCGCTGCCTGCATGCCCAGCGCCGCGGCGGCGGTGGTCTTGCCCACGCCACCCGACCCGCAGCAGACGAGCACCTCGGCCGTGGCCAGGTGGTCGTTCAGCGTGAGTGCCTCGCCGGTCACGACGGGTCCCAGCTGTCGGCCAGGCGATCCACGGCATCGGCGTCGAGCACCGAGCCCGGCACCAGCGGCAGGGCCAGTTGCGCCAGGTCGACCAGCTCGGCGAAGCGGGAGCGCTCGGCGGCGTGCAGTGCTCGTCGGGCGTTGCGGAACTCGGCCGCCTCGCGCAGCGGCGACCCCTCCGGCGCCAACGACGCGTCGAGCAGCGGGCCGTCGTCCACCGCGTTCACCACCACGGGTGCCAGGTGCGCGCCCACGCGGTCGCGCAGGGCCTCGGCCGTCTCGACCAGCTCGTTCACCGGCGTGGTCTCGGGCAGGGTGACCAGCACCACCTGGCAGCGGGTCGGGTCGGCCAGCATCTCGGCCACCTCGGTGGCCTGGGTGGCGATCGGACCGCCACGCACGGTCGCCAGCAGGCCCTTCGCGGCCAGCAGGAACGTGATCGCGTGCCCGGCGGCCGGCCCGTCGACCACGATCAGGTCGTACTGGCCGCTGCGCTCCAACTGCTTGATCTTGCCGAGCACCACGATGTCGTCGATGCCGGGGCTGGCGGTTGCCACCACGTCGATGATCCCGCTGTTGGTCAGGCGCTTCGCGACACGGGACAGGCCGTGGGTGTCCAGGTACTCGCCCAGGGCTGCCGTGGCCGAGATGTGCTGCACCTCCACCCCGGGTACCAGGGTCTCGAGCGTGGGCTTGCCGTCCAGCTCGACCACCAGCACCCGAAGTCCCCGGCGGATTGCCGCACGCGCCAAAACGGCAGTTACCGTGGTCTTCCCAACCCCGCCCTTGCCGGCCACGACGGCAACCCGGGCGGTGGAGACGAACTGCAGCGGATCCACGCTCTTTCTCGGAGGCACTTGTGCGCAGACTAGCGATCGCCCTACTTCTCACGCCCCTCGCGGGCTTGGCTGGGCTGTCGTTGCTCGGGTCCACGGCGCACGCCACGCAGATGGCCGGCACCACCACCTCGGTCCCCGCCTCCGACACCACCGTCGCCGATGGTTCGGCCGACGCCGTCTCCGAGGACCTCGCCCCGGTCGACGTGCTGCAGGTGTCGGGCCTGTTCGACGACGTGCAGGTGCAGTCCGTGAAGGACGCCATCGTCTCGGCCACCGACCGCGGCTCGCAGGCGCTCATCCTGCAGATGAACACCGAAGGCGCCATCGTCTCGCAGGACGACATGCGCGACCTGCTGCAGACCGTGGCCGACGCACCGGTCGCCATCGGCATCTGGGTGGGCCCGTCCAGCGGCGCCCGCGCCTACGGCCTGCCGGCGCAGCTGTTCGGCGTCGCCGACGTCACCGCCATGGTGGCCGGCAGCCGACTGGGCCACACGGGCGAGCTGCTCACCCTGTCGGGCGGCAAGTCGGTCGACCTCGGTCCCAACGGCGACCAGCTGAAGAACTCGTCGATGTCGTTCGCCGAGGCGCGTGCGGCGGGCATCCTGAAGCTCGACACCACCGACCAGGGCGTACCCACCGTGCGCAGCATGGTGCTGGCCATGGATGGCGTGCAGCTCGACGACGGCACCGTGCTGAACACCGTCACCCAGGAGCTGAACGACAAGGGCGAGACCCAGAACATCGCCACGCTCGTCCGCTTCACCGGGCTGGGCCTGCTGGAGGAGCTGTTCCACACCGTGGCCAGCCCGCCCATCGCCATCCTGTTCTTCATCATCGGCGTGTGCCTGCTCATCTTCGAGTTCTTCACCGCCGGCGTGGGCGTGGCCGGCTTCGTCGGCGCCGTGCTCACCGTGCTCGGCTGCTACGGCTTGTCGGCGCTGCCCACCCGCACCGGCGCGTTGGTCTTCGTCATCCTGGCGATGCTGGCGTTCGCCATCGACGTGCAGGTGGGCATCCCACGGTTCTGGACCGGTGTGGGGCTGGTGCTGTTCGTCCTCGGCGCGTGGTTCCTTTACGAGCCGCTGCCCGGCAACGACCTGCGGCTGAGCTGGTTCATGCTGTTCGTGCTCGTCGCCGGTGTCATGTTGACGTTCATCGTGGGCATGCCGTCGATGGTGCGCACCCGCTTCGCCACCCCCACCATCGGCCGCGAATGGATGATCGGCAGCGCCGGCACCGCCGTGGGTGCCATCAGCCCCGAGGGCGTCGCCCAGGTGGGCGAGGCCAAGTGGCGGGCGCGCACCAACCGCGCCACGCCCATCGCCGCCGGCGCCGAGCTGCGCGTGGTGGCCATCGACGGCGTGACGCTGGAGGTCGAGCCGGCCGAGGGCGGCGCACGCGACTACCGCGAGCGTCGCGCCAAGACCGGCGTCGGCGACGTGGCCGCTGACGAGGCCGAGTCGCACTGAGCTCGTCGTGATCGTCGTCGACCAGCGCACGTTCGTGCAGGGCCGGCCAGCGGGCTACAGCACCGCCGGTGAGGGGCTGCCGGTCGTCGTGCTGCACGGATGGGCGCTCGCCCAGCACACCTACCGCGACGTCATCGAGGAGATCGCGTCGCAGGGTTGCCGGGTCATCGCCCCGTCGCTCCCGGGCTTCGGTGGCACCCCCGAACTGCCGGCCGACCAGTTCTCGCTGCGCGGCTACGCCCAGTGGGTGGCCGACCTGCTCGACGCGCTCGACATCGAGGAGTCGGCGGTGGTCGTCGGCCACTCGTTCGGCGGCGGGGTGGCGGTGCGGTTCGCGCACGACCATCGCCAGCGCGTGCGCAGCCTGGTGCTGGTGAACTCCATCGGCGGGTCGTCGTGGCGCAGCGGACGTACGCTGCGCAGCATCACCGAGCGCCCGCTGTGGGACTGGGGCCTGCACTTCCCGGGCGACGTGTGGCCGGTGCGTCAGGCCACGCGCGTGCTGCCGGTGGTGGCGGAGGACCTGCTGCCGAACCTGGTACGCAACCCGCGGGCCATCGTGAAGGTGGCCAACCTGGCCCGCCGCGCCGACCTGCGCAGCGAGCTCGAAGCGCTGCGCGACAGCGGCCTGTCCATCAGCATCATCTGGGGCACCCGCGACGGCATCATCCCGCGCGAGTCGTTCGAGGCGCTGTGCGTGGCGTCGGGTGTGGAGGGCACGGTCGTGGAGGGTTCGCACAGCTGGCTGCTGGCCGACCCCGAGCAGTTCGGCGAGATCATCACCAACGACGTGAAGATCGCCCAGGCGGCGCGCGACCTGGAACAGCGCGCCCCGGCGAAGAAGCGCAAGGGACTGCGCCGTGTCAAGGAGCTGTAGCGGGCCTCACAGGCCGGGCAGCTTGGGGCCGGCGATGCGCAGGTCCTCGCGGCGGCGGGTGATGCCGCGGGCGTCCAGCTCGTTCGCCAGCGGCAGCGCGTGCTTGCGGGTGATGCCCAAGGCCTCGCGGAACTGGCTCATCGTGTAGCCGGCGGGGTGGTCGCGCAGCAGCGTGGCCGCCATGTGGGCCGCATGGTCGACGGCCCGCGGGTGGAAGTACAGGCCGTCGCGTTCGACCACGAGCTTGCGCCGCACCATCTCGCGCAGCTGCATCTTGTCCACGCCCGTGGGCTCGGGAGGGGCGGCGCCACCGGCGAGCAGCGCGTCGAGCAGGGGATGGTCGGCCAACGGGTCCCGCGCTGCCACCGGGCGGGCGCGGCCCTGGTCGACCGCGACGTCGTCGATGACGGTGAGCGCAGCACGCGACCGGTCGTCGAGCGCAGCGACGTCGAGGCCCAGCTCGCCGGCGGCTGCCACGCGGGCGCGCACGTCGTCGACCGTCGTCTGCAGGGCGGCGGGTGCGACCACCCATCGGCCGAGGGTCGTCGAGCGCGTCTCGCCCGTGAACGCCGCGAGGTCGTCGGCGTCGATCCATCCGTGCTCGGCGACCAGCCGGTCGGTGTCGGCGTCGGGCCGGGCCTTCGAGGCGGGCAGCCGTGGTGCCACGTCGAGCACCTCGCCGCCGCCCACGGTCTCGTCGCGGCCGCTCTCGCGCAGCACGAACCGGTCGCCGCGCACCAGCGGCAGGTCCCCGCGAGTGGCCGCAGGGTCCAGGTGCACGCGCACCAAACCCGAACCGCCGGGCGGGATGCGTTCGTCGCCCAGCACGCGCAACCGCACCGGGAACTCGCCCGAGCCGATGTACGCCACGTACGCGCCGCGGCGCGACACGTCGTGCGTCAGCGAGTGCAGCACGGTGAGCGATGCGTCGAAGCGATGCGTCGGCCGCCACTGCGCCGGCACCACCACCGCATCGCCGCGCTGCAGCTGGGTGTGGTCCACGCCGGCCAGGTTCAACGCCACCCGGTTGCCGGGGCCGATGCGGTCGTGCCGCTCGCCGTGCGACTGGATGCCGCGCACGCGCACGGCGTGGCCCGCGGCGTGCAACTGGTCGTCCACCTGCAGCGCACCACCCGTCAGCGTGCCGGTGACGACGGTTCCGCTGCCCTTCGCCGCGAAGACGCGGTCCACCCACAGGCGCGGGCGACCCCGGTCGGCCGACGACGGCGTCTCGTCCACCAGGCGCGCCAGCGTGGCGCGCAGGTCGTCGAGCCCGGCGCCGGTGAAGGCGCTCACGCCCACGATCGGTGCGTCGTGCAGGAAGGTGCCGGCCAGGTGGTCGCGCACGTCCATCTCCTGCAGCTCGCGCCACTCGTCGTCGACCGCGTCGACCTTCGTCAGTGCCACCATTCCGTGCCGCAGGCCCACCAACTGCAGGATGCGCAGGTGCTCCTCGCTCTGCGGCTTCCAGCCCTCGGTGGCGGCCACCACGAACACGCAGGCGTCCACCCCGCCCACACCGGCCAGCATGTTGCGCAGGAAGCGGACGTGGCCGGGCACGTCGACGAAGCTGACGCCCTCGCCGTTGGGCAGGGTGGTGTGCGCGAAGCCCAGGTCGATGGTGAGGCCGCGGCGCTGCTCCTCGTCCCATCGGTCGGGGTTGGTGCCGGTGAGCGCCTGCACCAACGACGACTTGCCGTGGTCGACGTGGCCGGCGGTGGCTACGACGCGCATGCGCGCAGGGCGTCGGTCAGGTGGCCGTCGTCGTCGGGGTGGACGGTGCGCAGGTCCAGCAGCGTCGCGCCGTCGCGGGTGCGGGCCACGACGGGCGGCTGCAACGCGCGCAGGGCGGCCAGGTGGTCGCCGCGGACGCGCACGGCCACCGACGCGATGGTGGACCCGGGTGCGCTGCCTGCCCCGGGAATGGCCTGGCTGTCGACCACCTCGCCGACACCTGCCGTGGCGACGATGGCCTCGGCGCGGTCGCGCAGTTCGGGCACGCCCGCCGCGATCATCTGCCAGAACGGGATGGTGCTCGCGGCACTGCGGTCGAGATAGGCGAGCGTCACCTCCTGCAGGGCGAGCAGCACGTGCGCGCCGGGCCGCAGGGCGCGAGCCAGCGGATGCTTGGCGCACGCGGCGACCATGGCCGCGTCGCCGGCGATGACGCCGCACTGCGGTCCACCCAGCAGCTTGTCGCCGCTGAACGTCACCAACGCCGCACCGGCGGCGAGTGTCTGCCGAGCGGCCGGCTCGTCGGCCAGCCACGCCGGCGGTGGCCCGCCGAGCCACGGCGTGTTCGAGTCGATCAGGCCACTGCCGATGTCGGCCACCACGGGCACGGGCAGCGTGGCCAACTGGTCGACGGGCGTGTCCTGCACGAACCCCTCGACGCGGTAGTTGCTGGGGTGCACCTTCAGTACCAGCGCGACGTCGGCGTTCTTGCGGGTGAGGGCCTTGGCGTAGTCGGCCAGGCGGGTGCGGTTCGTGGTGCCCACGTCGACCAGCACCGCGCCGGACTGCTCCATCACCTCGGGCACGCGGAAGCCGCCGCCGATCTCGACGCTCTCGCCGCGGCTCACCAGCACCTGCCGGTCGCGGGCGAGCGCAGCCAGCACGAGCATGACCGCCGCTGCGTTGTTGTTCACCACCATGGCCGCCTCGGCGCCGCACAGTCGGGCGAGCAGCCCGCCGACGGCCGCCTGGCGCGAGCCGCGCTCGCCGGTGGTGAGGTCGAACTCGACGTTGATGGCCTGCGCCGGGTGGTGCACGGCCAGCGGGGCGCGGCCCAGGTTGGTGTGCAGCAGCACCCCGGTGGCGTTCACCACGGGCGACAACAGCAGCCGGCGCTGGTGCTCGGCGCGGGCGAGCGCGGCCTCGGCGGTCCAGTGCTCGGGCCCGTCGGCCACCGCGGCGCGGGCCAGTTCCACGCACACGGCATGGGGCAGCCCGCTGGGTGCCATGGCGCGCGCCAGCGTGTCGACGCTGGGCGGTCGGGGTGTCGCGCTCATCGGCCGCACAGTACCGCCCGCCGCCGACCCACGCCCATGGCAACCCCCATCCACGGTGGGGTGGGCTGCGTACACTCGGGCCGATGCTGCCCGTGCCCATCGTGCGACTGGACCCCGACCTGCCCCTGCCGGCCTATGCGCATCCGCGCGATGCCGGGCTGGACCTACGGGCCCGCGAGGACGGTGTGGTGGCGCCCGGCGGCGGTCGGTTGCTGATGCCCACGGGCATCGCCATCGCCATCCCCGTCGGCCATGCCGGGTTCGTGCTGCCGCGCAGCGGCAACGCACTGAACCACGGCCTCACCGTCGCCAACGCGCCCGGGCTCATCGACGCCGCGTATCGCGGCGAGATCAAGGTCATCCTGCTGAACACCGACGCCGACGAGTCGTTCCACGTGCACCGTGGCGATCGCATCGCCCAGCTCGTGCTGCAGAGGGTCGACGAAGTGCAGTGGCAGGTGGTCGACGACCTGGAGGGCGACGACCGCGGCGGCGGCTTCGGCCACACCGGCAAGCACTGACCCCGCGTCGGGCCGTCAGCGGACGACCGAACTCGGGCGCTACTTCCAGGCGAAGACGGGCTGCTCGAAGTCGTGCACGCGTTCGTCGGCGCGCCCGTCGAGGGCCACCCAGCGGAACTGCAACAGCACCGCACCGGTGGGGGCGTGGATGAGGTCTTTCCCCAACGGCACCTGCACCACCGGGCGGTCGCTCTCGGGGATGGTGACGAAGCGCGGCGAGTCGTCGCGCAGCAGTTCGTGCAGGCCGATGCGATACGCGTGGGCCACCTCGGCCGGGTTCGGCGTCAGCGCCACATCGCCGTCCGCCCACAGCACCACGGGCGTGATGACGTAGCCCGAGCGGGTGGTGTAGTCGTCGAGCCGGCCGAGCACGGCGTCGGCGCCGAGCGTCAGCCCCAGCTCTTCCTCCAACTCACGACGCGCCGTCTCCTCGGGCGTCTCGCCCGGGTCCATGCGCCCGCCGGGCAGCGCCCATTGGCCGCCGTGGCCGTTCAACGTGGCGGCTCGCCGGCACAGCAGGAACGCGGCCCCGCCCGACACCCCGGCGACCGAACCGTCGAAGCCGGTGATGTCGCCCGGCACCACTTCCATCTCCTCCGCGGAGAAGGCGAACGGATCGTGATCGTCGACACCTGCTTCCGACGGGACCACCACGATTGCCACGGCGGCGCGCTTGGCGGCGCCGGGCGGCACCTCGAGCAGCGTGTGGGCGGCCAGGTGCCGGCGCATGCGCTCGCGCAGGTCGGGGTCGTGGGGGAGCACGCCGGCCACCCTATGCCCCGCCCTTCTCGCGAACCCCAGTTCTGCGCGACGCTCGGGCAGACTGTGGACATGGATCTGTCGGTGGCGGTCACCCCGCTCTACTTCGCGTCGATGGCGGCCGAGCGCAAGGCACTGCAGAAGCGGGCGCGGGAGCAGGGGCCAAGCGCGGCCGACTACGACCGGCCCGACACGACGGCCAGCCTGGGCATGGGCGTGCTCAGCCTCACCACGCCCATCACCGTGCACCTGGCCGGCTACGCCGCGCTGCGTCGCGGGCCCAAGGGTCGCCTGGGCCGCGTGGTCCTGGGTGTGGCCGCCGGCGCGGCGCTGGCCACCACGGTGGCCGACTACGTGGGCAAGAAGGCCGACGCCTCCACGCTCGACGGCCTGCGCCTGCGGAAGCGGGCCCGCAAGGTGGCCGAGGTGGGCGGTGTGGTGACGGTGGTGGCCGGCGGTGTGGTGCTGACGGCAACGACGGCCGCGCTCAGCAGCACGAAGCGGTTGTGGAAGAAGGGCGTCGCCCACGACCTGGGCACCGGCATCGTGCCGTGGACCGCGGCCATGCTGTGGTGGGACTTCGCCTACTACTGGAACCACCGCTTCCAGCACGAGGTGCGTGGCATGTGGGCCATCCACGTCCCGCACCACAGCAGCGAGCACTACAACCTGTCCACCGCACTGCGTCAGCCCGTGGCCGGCGCGTTCGGCGTGTGGGTGCCGTACGGGTTGGTCAGCCGGCTGGGCGTCCGTCCGGCGCTCATCGAGACGTCGCGGGCGTTGAACCTGATCTACCAGTACTGGATCCACACCGACACCATCCGCACGCTCGGCACGGGCGAGGAGGTTTTGAACACGCCGTCGCACCACCGGGTGCACCACGGCAGCAACCGCACCTACATCGACCGCAACCACGCCGGCATCCTCATCATCTGGGACCGCCTGTTCGGCACGTTCCGTCGCGAAGAACCCGAGGTCGAGCCGGTGGTCTACGGCCTGACGAAGAACATCGGCACCTACAACCTGTGGGCCGTGAGCACGCACGAGTACCGCGACATGTTCCGCGACGTGGCGCGCAGCACCAACTGGCGCGACCGCCTGGGCTTCGTGCTGCGCGGCCCCGGTTGGGCCTACCGCCGCCGCGACGAACTGGACGCTCAGCTGGCCTTGGCGGCAGCGGTGTCGAGCGTGGCCTGATCGGCCTTCGTCACCCGACCGAGGAACTCGAGCAGCACGCGGTTGAACGTGCTGGCGTGCTCGACCATGAAGCCGTGCGCGGCGCCGCTGATGACCACCAGCTCGGCGTTCGGCATGCGGTCGGCGATCTCCTCGCTGTCGCCGCGGGGCGTCAGGATGTCCTGGTTGCCGACCATCACCAGCGTGGGGATGTCGACGGTCTCGAGCAGCTCGCTGACCGACTCGTCGACCTCCAGGATGGCCTTCACCTGCGCCACGAAGGCGTGCGCGGTGCGACCCATGGCGAGCGGGCCGAGCCAGCCGAACGCGGGCAGCAGGCGGCGGAACGAACGCGGGCCGATGACCCAACGCGCCGCCTCGGCGGCCATGGCGCCCATGCCCCGCTCGTTGGCGGTGGTGGCCCAGCCCTGCAGCAGCTCGCGCCGCCACGGGTGGTTGCGGCACGCCGTGCAGGCGAGGGTGAGCGAGATGACCCGCTCGGGGTACTTCAGGCCGACGATCTGCGAGATGGCGCCGCCCATCGATGCGCCCACCACGTGGGCGCGCTGCACGCCGACCGCGTCGAGCACGGTGATGGCGTCGTCGGCCATCTGCTCGAGCGTGTAGGTGCCGAACGGCTTGTCGCTGCGACCCGCACCGCGGTTGTCGAGCGCGATGACGCGGTACTTGGTGGCGAGCACCAGGCGCTGCATGTCCCAGCCGTGCTTGTCGGCGCCGAGGCCCTGGATCATGAGGACGGCGGGCGCGCCGGAACGGCCGAGCACTTCGTAGTGCAGGCGGATGCCGTCGGATGCGCGGGCGTAGGCCATGTCAGCCCTCCGCCAGCCAGTCGAGCGGGGCGACCCCGGTCTGCATGCCGCCGAAGCCGTCGAGCATGCGCTGCACGTGGTGCTGCACCTGCTCGGCCAGTTCCACCTCGGCCAGCGGGCCCTTGCGCTTCTTGCGTGGCCGCACCTGCGGCCCCACCTCGGCGCGGGCCGTGCGGCCGATGGCGCTGCTCATGGTGGCCACGGGGAACACCGGCACCTTGGCCAGCACCGCGGCACCGACCAGCGCGTGGTCGACGGGGCCGGCATGGCGGGCGTGCGAGCTGGGTGCGCACGAGACGATGACCAGCTCGTGGTTGCGCAGCGCGCCGAGCACTTCGTCGGGGCGGTCGAGCAGGCCACCGATGCGGCGCATGAACGGTCCGACGGGCGCCATGTCCGGGCGGCCGACGAAGCGGACGGGGCGATCGATGGCTTCGCTGAGCGCCCACGCGGTGTAGACGCTGCTGAGCGCCCACCGGCGGCTGTTGCACACCAGCAGTGCGCCGCCGCGTGTGGGCAGGTGCTCGGCGCCACCGACGCCCACGTCCCATCGCAGTCGGGCGAACGGCGACAGCGCTTCGACCAGGTGCGGGTCGCGGCCGAAGTCGTCGACCGAGTGCACCGGCCAGTGACGTAACGGTTCGACGGCGACGCTGGCGGCGCGGCCGGCGACGCGCTTGGGGAACTCGACGATCTGGGCCATCAGGCGACCTCTCGGATGCTGCCGACGCGCACCACGCTGGGCCATGCGAACAGCTGGTCGACCACCTCGGGGGTGGACCGGCGCGCCTCGAAGCCGAGCACCTCGCGGGCCTTCGCTCCGTCGGCCAGGCGACCGCGGTGCATGAGCTCGACGACGTGCTCGGGGATGGGCGCGCCCAGCAGATGGCTGAGGCGGCGAGCGATGACCCATTCGGGGCCGACCAGGGGCAACGGCACCCGCTTGCCGCGCACGATGGCCTGGGCCACGGTGATGGCGTGCGGGGCGACGATGTTCAACGGCTGGTCCAGCCGGTTCGCCGCTGCGGCCACGAAGGCCCGCGCCGCGTCGCCGTCCTCCACCACCGCGAACGGGGCGTCGGCGAGCATGCTGAACGGCACCACCGGTTGGCGCAGCAGGCGGCCGAGCGGACTGGGGACGTGCTT
Organism: uncultured Acidimicrobiaceae bacterium; assembly: GCA_966112835.1. GTDB lineage: Bacteria > Actinomycetota > Acidimicrobiia > Acidimicrobiales > Ilumatobacteraceae > UBA668. The sequence goes on along the minus strand of CBHWEI010000042.1, from coordinate 5,897 downwards.
GCCCAGCACCGGGGCCAGGCGCAGCTTGCCGACCGCGATGCCGACCCGGCGGCCGACGTCGCGAGCCGACTGCTCGAGGTTGGCGAGCATGCGGCCGTACTCGGTGGTGGGGTGCAGCGGCGCGTTCTCGGTGGGCCGGGTGGACGTGCCGTGGGCGCGGCCGTACACCTCGATGCCGCTGCGCACCACCATGCTCTCGAGCGCGGGGCACTCGGCGGCGGCGCCGACGATGGCCGTGGTGGCGTCGGCGGTGAACTGCCGGGCATGGGCCAGGCCGGCGCGGGCGTCGGGCTCCCACACGCTCAGGTTGATGAGCACGTGCGGGTTGAACGACGTGACGACGTCGACGATGCGTTCACGCTGCGACGGCTGCAGCAGGTGGAACTCGGCCTTGCGGAGGCGGCGACGGGGCGGGTCGACGTCGATGCCGACGAGTGCACCCACCCACGGTTCGGCCTCGAGCTGCGCGGCGACCAGCGAGCCCAGCTCGCCGCCCATTCCGCTCACCAGCACTCGCTGACCCCTCACCCGGCCAGGTTACCCACCGGTAGGCGCGAGCACCAGCACGCAGCGCAGTTCAGCTGAGCAGGGCGAAGCGCACGTGCACGTCGGCGGTGAGCTCGACCAGCCCCTCGCTGACCGCCATCTCGCCACCCTTGGCTCGCGGCGCGGCGTCCATGGCCATCATCATCGGGCGCCCCGGGAACGGCTCGGCCGACAACGGCGTCTCGCTGATGACCTCGACCTCGCCCAGGCGCAGCTGCAGGGCCTCGGCGTACGCGGTGGCCCGTTCGCGGGCGTCGCGTGCGGCCTCGGCCAGCAGGGCGGCCCGTGCGGGGTTGGTGCGCTCGACGCGCCACACCAGATTGCGGACCGCGGCGCCGGCGTCGCCCACGGCGTCGCGGACGATGCGGCCCACCAGGTCGGTGCTGCGGATGGTGACCGTCACGGCCGTGGTGGCGCGGTGCCCCACCATGACCTGCTGGTTGTCGCGGTACTCGTACTCCTCGTTCACGCTCACCCCGGCGGTGGCGCGATCGGTGGCGGCGATGCCGTGCTGATCGAGGAGCTGCACCAGCTGTTGGGAACGTGCCGCGGCGGTGTCGAGCGCCGAGGCGGCATCCCCCGCACGCGGGGAGATCTCGAGCGTGAGCTCGGCGAAGTCGGGGGTGACGGAGGCGGCTGCAGTGCCGCGGACGATGACGGAGGCCATGGCTGAATTCTGGCAAGTCTCAAGGGCCTGGCGTTCGCGGCCGATGAACTTCGTGCGGGTGAGGAGCGGTATGCAGTCCATCGGTCATGAGCAACGAGGTGGTGAGGTCGTCCCCCGACAGGGGTCGCGCCGCCGTTTCGTCGCGCTCGTCGCCCTGGTCAGCACCCTGATCGCCGTCCCGCTGGCCGTGCAGGGCACCGCCGGTGCGGGCACCGCGGCACCGCGTCTCGCGGCCGTCAGCTGCGATGGTGGCACCTACAAGGTCGTCAGTGGTGACAGCTGGTATGCCATCGCGTCGCGCCTGAAGGTGAACGTCCTCGCCCTCCTCGGCGCGAACCAGGCCACCGTGGCCACGGTCATCCACCCCGGTGACGTGCTGTGCCTGCCCGCCGGCGCAGGGACCACGGTGCCCGGCACCACCTCGGCCACCACCACTGCCCCCACCACGACCGCTCGTGCCACCACGACCACCGCGCCGCCGAAAGCCGCCGCGGTGACCATCCGCCAGTTCCCCGTGCAGGGCGTGTGCTGGTTCACCGACACCTGGGGCGCTCCCCGCTCGGGCGGCCGCTCGCACCAGGGCGTCGACATCATCGCCCCCACCGGCAAGGCCGTGTACGCCGCCGACGACGGGACGCTCACCAAGCAGTACCTCGACGCACCTGGCGCCCTGTCGGGCAACGGCTGGCGGCTCACCCGCGCCGACGCCACCTACTTCTTCTACGGTCACTTCAGCCGCTTCGCCCCCGGCCTCTCGGTCGGGTCGAAGGTGAAGGCCGGCCAGATCATCGGCTACGTCGGCATGACCGGCAACGCCGGCGTTCCCCACCTGCACTTCGAGGTGCACCCGCTGGGCGGCGCCCCCGTGAACCCGACGCCCGTCGTGAAGGCGCTCGACGGGTGCAGCGTGACGGCGATCGTCACCCAGCCCGTGCCGGGCGCGACGACCACTACGGCCGCGACCACCACCACGGTGAAGCCGACCACGACCACCGCGAAGCCGGGTGCCACCACGACCACGGTGAAGCCCGGTGCGACCACGACCACGGTGAAGTCGACGACGACCACGGCGAAGCCGACGACGACCACGGCGAAGCCGGGTGCGACCACGACCACGGTGAAGGCCCCGACCACCACCAAGCCGACCACGACGACGGCCAAGCCGACGACGACCACGGCCAAGCCGACGACGACCACGGCGAAGCCGACCGCCACCACGACCGCACCTGCACCCGCACTGACGAAGTGGCAGTTCGTGACACCGGTGATGGCGCTGAACACGGTGCTCGAAGGCCGCCGGCTGGCACCCGGCACACCCGTGTCGGTCTCGGTGAACGGCCTGGCCGGTGTGACGCCGTCGACGTCGGGCGTGATGCTGCGCATCGTCGTCCGCAACATCTCGGCCGCGGGCAGCCTCACCCTGCACGCCTGCGGTTCGGCACCGGGTGCTGCGCCCACGCTGTCGTATGCGCCCGACCGGCTCGGTGCCGTCGTCGCGACCACTGCGGTCCGCAACGGCAGTTTCTGCATCACCTCCACGTCCGCGGTCGACCTGCGGGTGGCGGTCATGGGGCAGCTGGCGCCGACGGGCACCGCTCGTCAGTCCGCCGATGGACGCACGCTGAGCCTGGGCGCTGTCGCCGCAGGTGCGACGAAGAGCCTGTCGCCCGTGCAGCTCGGCCAGCCGGCCGGTGCGCAGGCCGTGCAGGTGACGATCACCCTCACCTCGCCCACCGGCGCCGGCAGCTTCGGCATCGGGTCGTGCGGCGGCACGCCGTGGATCCTGTCGTTCCCGGCGAAGGCGTCGCAGTCGTTCACCCTGGTGGTGCGCACGAACGGTGCGGGTGTGTGCCTGACGTCGAGCGTGGGCGCGACCGTGACGGTGAAGACCGTCGCGTTCTGGGTCGGCTGAGCGTCACCCTCGAGCGATGAACGCCACCGCTGGGAGTGCGCAGTGGGTCAGTGCAGTTCGTGCGCCATGAGGATGACCTCACGGGCGAACGGGTCGAGCTGGCGCTTGGCGATGCGCTCGGTGAGGTTGATGGCCATCGACGGGTCGTCGACCATGCCGCTCCAACGGATGTAGCCGCCGAGGATGCCGATCACGCGGTCGTCGACCGATTCGTTGTGCACCATCACCTTGGTGCTGGCTTCGAGCAGGCCGTTCAGCTCGGTGTAGAAGTTGCGCAGCCACAGCCCCAGGTCGTCGACGCCGGTGAACGGTCGGTGCAGGTACGGCAGGCCCAACTCGTCGTAGTTGTGCAGGTTGTGCGGCGCCGGGATGATGCTGATGACGCACCCGAACCCGTTCTCGCGCAGCCAGATGATCTCTTCCTGACGACGGACGCGGCGATGGTTCTCGCCGTACCCCCCAGGTCGTTCGCAGACCGCCAACTTGTCTTTCATGAACCACGTGAAGTTGCGCGGCGTGATGCCGAGCGCCCACTTCCCGCGCAGCCTCGGGGGCATGTAGCCCTCCTCCAGGGTCGCAGTGAATGTCCAGTCAGGTTACTCGGTGTTCCCGTCCCCGGAGAAAGGGGGATGGGAAACCACCAGCGTCAACCGCTGTCGGTGACGTTCCACACGTCGTCCCTGGCCCACCTCGGTGGCGATCGCCTCGCCCCGGGCCACGTCCAGGACGCGTTCCACGGTGGCCAGGTCCGGTGGGTGGGTGCCCGTCAGCCAGCGGCGCACCGCGCGTCGGGCGAGTGCCACCGGGGCCGTCGCGAGGGCCTTGGCATCGGTGGGGTCGACGGCGAGCGCCAGTTCGTCCAGCAGGTCGGCCTCGTCGCGGGCCAGGTCGGCCTGCCGGGTGAGCACGGGAACCAGGTCGCGGTTCGCCAGTTCGGCCAGGGTGGGCAGCAGTTCGTGGCGCACCCGGTTGCGCAGGTGGCGCGGGTCGAGATTGCTGGGGTCGTGCACCACCGCCAGGCCCAGCGCAGCGCACAGTGCTTCGGTGTCGGCGCGTCGCAACGCGAGCAGCGGTCGACGAACGCCGGGCCGCATGCCCGACAGGCCGCTGGTGCCCGCGCCGCGCAGCAGGTTCACCAGCACCGTCTCGGCCTGGTCGTCGGCCGTGTGGCCGGTGAGCACGTCGGCCGGCAGCGCGGCATACCTGGCGTCGCGCGCCCGCGCCTCCAGGCTCGGGCCGTCGCCGACGTGCACGGTGACACCGCGGAACGCGGCACCGAACCGCTCGGCCAGGGCCTGCACCGTGGCCGCCTCGTCGGCCGACCCGGCGCGCAGGCCGTGGTCCACATGGACCGCGGTCACCCGGCAACCGGCGGCGACGGCGAGCACCACCAGCGCGGTCGAGTCGGCACCTCCCGACACGGCGCACGTCACCTCGGTGCCGGCGGGCGGGAACGTGCAGCGGACGAGCAGTTCGGCGACGAGCGCCTCAGGCGGCGGCAAGGCGATCCGTTCGTTCGAGCCACGACATGGGCGAGCGGACCTCCTCCAGGCTGGGCAGCCACTCGGGCCCGCGCCAGGCGCGGTCGACCACCCGGTCGCCTTCGGCTTCCTCCACGGCGGTGATGAACCGTGCACCCGCGGCGTACTGGTTCAGCTTCGCCTCGACGCCGGCGAGTCGCATGATGGTGCGGCTGAGCGGGTTCGCCGTGCGCCGGCGCTCGCGCAAGATGCGTTCGAAGCGGTCGGCGTTGGGCACCAGCGGCCCGGCGGCGCGGGTCATGGTGATGTCGCCGTGGCCTTCGAGCAGCGACATCAGCCCGCCCACCTGCGACATCACCCGCTTCTGATCGGGTGTGGCCACCAGGCCCAGCATGCCGCCGTCGCGCAACTGCGCGCCGGCGTCGCGGCGGTTGCGCAGGGCGCTCTTCATGGCATCGACGAACGCGCCCATGTCGGGGTTGGCGAACGACAGGCTCTGTTCCACCAGCCCGGTGAAGTGGTCGCGCATCCACGGCACGCCGGTGAACTGGGCGCGGTGGGTGAGCTCGTGCAGCAGCACCCAGGTGCGGAACTCGCCCGGGTCGAACCCGTAGCGCACCTCGATGTCGGCCAGGTTCGGTGCCACCAGGTACACGGCGTCGTCGTCGGGTTGGCGGCCCACGAGGATGTCGTACTGGCCGAGCACGCGGGTGCTCATCCAACCGAGCAGCGCGCCCAGTTCGGCACCGGCGACCTGCCGCCCCACGTTGGCCGCGGTCGCCGAGCCGGCGGCCTTCTGGCCCCACTGGTTCAGCAGCGGGCCGAGCAGCGTGCGGAACGACGCCAGGTTGGCCCGGATCCACGCCGGCCGGTCGACGAACTGCACGCTCGCCGGGCCGTGCGGCGGACGCAGGCCGGTGACGGATTCGATGGCGGCCTCGACCTGTTCCACCGGGGGCATGTGCAGGGCGGCGGGCTCGTCGGCCTGGGGCCGGGCCGGGCCGCGGCGGCGCGATGCAACCGCCAGCGCCACCTTCTCGGCGCGGTCCCAGTCGATGGGGCTCGGCGCCGGTGTCATCCGAGAATCAGTCGTCTCGGCGGGCGCGACCGCTGGGGTACTGCGGCGCGACGACCTTCTTGATGTAGCCGGCGACAATCGAGAGCACGGCGAGACCGCCGACGATCGCCAGGATGAGGCCCAGCCACCAATGGAAGATCACTGCGAGCATCCCCTCAGCGTAGCGAGGTGGACGGGTGCTGCGCCCAATCCGCGGTCGCGGCCGTTCAGCCG
>CBHWEI010000041.1:0-18168 GCA_966112835.1 uncultured Acidimicrobiaceae bacterium | reverse complement strand
ACGACGACCCCGGCCGCCCGCACGGCCACGTCGCTACCGCCGCCTGACCGCGGAGGTGCCACGTCAGCTCGCAGACCTGCGCGATCGCCTGGGCGGGGACGCGCGACCGGCGACCGTGGGCCTGGTGACGCAACACCATGATGGTCATCCCCGCGGCGAGCGCGCCGACGATGCTGGGGACGACGGCGATGAAGGGCGCAGCGCGCCGAGTGGTCTGCGATGCATAGGCACCGGCAAGACCGAACAGGGCCACACCGACGAGGGCGAACACCCACCGGCGCCCGAGCGCGATCACACCGATCGCCGCTGCGTAGACCACCAGGATGCTGCCGATGCCGATCAGCAAGGCGCGCTTGTCGTTGGTGCCGAACCAGTCGATGGCGAGCTGTTTCACCGACTGCGGCACGCCGTCGACCACACGGTCTGCCACGTCGAGCACCGGCGACTGGAACGACGTCGACAGCGCCGCGACCACCTCGGCCACCGCCAGACCCACCGCCACCGCGGCGAGGCCCGTGAGGGCACCCCAGACGAGGCGGCGGAGACGGTGGCGTGAAGGTTCGGGCACGCGGCTCGTTCGGCACGCCTCCCGATCCGGATGGGTCGGCCGAACAGAGTGCCCGGCCACGTCGGCAATACTCGGTGGTCGTGAACTGGCCCGAGGGTTTCATGTGGGGCACCGGAGCGTCGTCGACACAGTGCGAGGGCGCGGCGCCGGCGTCGGACTGGTGGGACTGGGAACGCGCCGGCCGCGCGCCACTGTCGGGCGATGGCAACGGATTCGCCACCCGCCACGCAGAGGACTTCGCGTTGCTCGCCGGGCTGGGGCTCAGCCACCATCGCTTGTCGATCGAGTGGGCCCGGATCGAACCTGCACCCGGGCACCACGATGCGGCGGCGATCGACCATTACCGCGAGGTGCTGGTCGCCGCCCGCGACGCCGGCGTGGCTCCCTGGGTGAGCCTGCACCACTTCACCCTTCCCCGCTGGTTCGCCGACGAGGGTGGCTTCCTGCTCGACGCCAATCGCACGGGCGCGTGGGCGCGTCACGTCGAGTTCATGGCCGAGACGTTCGGCGACCTGGTGCACGGCTGGCAGCCGATCAACGAGGCCAACTACTACAGCCACGCCGCGTACGGCGGACGAGGGTGGCCGCCCGGGCACGACGACTCGTCGGAGCGAGCCATGGTGGACGAGACGATGCAACTCGCCAACGCCGAGGCTGCGGTCCGGCTGCGTCGGTCAGGCGCTCCCGTCTCCTCGATCTTCGGGTTGTCGACCTTCGTCGCTCACGACGACGAACCGGCGTCGACCTCGCTGGTGGACTACCTGTACGCGTCGCTGTGGCGTCCAGGCATCGGCCTGTTCCGCGACGGCGTGCTGCGTGTGCCCGGCCGTGAACCCGTCGAGCGGCCGGACCTGGCAGGCGCATTCGACATGATCGGCTTCTCGTACTACGCGACCATGGGAGTCAGGGCCGGCGCCCCGACCGTGCACCCTCCGGGCGCGCAGGTCTCGCCGTTGGGCTACGGCATCCACGCCGACGGCCTGGGCCTGGTGCTCGACCGGCTGCACGACGAGATCCCCGACACGCCGATCCTCGTGGCAGAGTACGGCATCGGCACCGACGACGACCTGCTCCGCGCCCGGTACCTGCGACGCGGCATCGAGATCGTCGCCGAGCGCGTGTCCGCCGGTCACGACATCCGTGGCCTGTTCCACTGGACGGCGGTCGACAACTACGAATGGCTGCACGGGTACGACGTCTCGTTCGGGATCATCGACCGCGATCGCAACGTCCGGGCGAGCGCGCAGGTCCTCGCTGCCGAGGCTCTTTCGACCCGACCTCGCGTCGAGGACTGACGTCCAATCCGAGCGGTGGGCGTCAGCCGCTGCCGACGGGCGCCACCAGCACGCGGTCGGCCCCGTACACCATGGACACCGCACCTTCGGCGGCCGCGGGCGGCGACAGTGTCACGTCGTCCACCACCACCTGAGCGCCGTTGCGCCACACGGCCATCCGTTCGCCGGCGAGGTTCGTGACCACACCTTCAGCGGCGAGCGTCGCCGGGTCGTACGAGCCGAGGATCACGTGCCGGCGCAGGATGGGCGCGAACAGCGTCGGGTTCGCCATCAGTCCGTAGGCATCGGCGACGGCGAAGTCTCGGAACGCCAACTCGGACGGGGCCAGGATGGTCACCGGTCGGTGGCCGATCTCGGCGAGCACCCCCGACGCGCTCAACAACCACGCCATGGTCGGGTACTGCTCGAGCCCCCCGCCCACAACACCCCCGCCTGGGTGGGGTCCGGCGCCCGCCCCCCCCCCCGGGGGCCGGCCGCGCCGGCGCGGTCGGCGCCTCCCGGAAGCGGCGGCGCCGACTGCTGCAATGGCTCGCCGTGCGGCAGCGGCTGGTCACGCGGGGCGCCCGCGAGCGGTGCCAGCGTGTCGACCGTGGACCCCGTGCCCCGCCCGCAACCGACGAGCGCGATCGCCAGCAGGCACATCGCGGTCACACCGATCGGTCGGGTCATGCTCATTGGTGCCCGTCACAACTCGACCGGCAAACATCGATGCAGTCCTCCGCCCGAGCCGCCCTCGGTTCAGCGAACGATGGTCACGACAGCGCGCCGTGGCGGCGGTCGGCCGAGTGGAGCAGTTCGGCGGCCTCATCCGTCGACAGTGCGGCGGCGTACAGGAACCCCTGCCCGAACTCGCACTGCTGGGCGCGCAGGCTGTCGGCCTGCGCGCCGACCTCGATGCCCTCGGCGATGGTCTCGAGGTGCAGCGTGCGAGCCAGGTCCAGCAGGCCGCGGAGCACCGGCGGGGCGACATCGCGCTCGGTGATCGAACCGACGAACGACTGGTCGATCTTCAGGATGTCGACCGGGAACTGACGCAGGTGCGACAGCGACGAATAGCCGGTGCCGAAGTCGTCGACGGCGATGCGCACGTGGAGCGCGTGCAGCTCCTCCAGCCGCGCCGCCACCAACGTCGCGTCGCGCACGAGCGAGCTCTCCGTCAGCTCGAGCACCAGCAGCGACGGGTCGAGACCCGACTCGTCGAGCGCTGCGGTGACGTGCGCGATCATGTTCGGTGCGACGAGCTGTCGCGCCGACACGTTGACCGCGACGGTCGTCCGCCGGCTCGGGTCGTGCCACTGCCACGCCGCCGCGACCCGGCACGCCTCGTGCAGCACCCACTCGCCGATCGGCACGATGCTCCCGTTGTCCTCCGCGATCGGGACGAACACCGAGGGCAGCACGATGCCGCGCGTGGGATGGTGCCAGCGGAGCAACGCCTCGAACCCGGCGACCTCGCCCGTGGCCAGACGAACGACCGGCTGGTAGCGCACCTCCAGCTGGCCCAGCTCGAGCGCCCGGGCCAGGTCGGCCTCGAGCTCGAGCCGGTCGACCACCACAGAGCGCATCGCCGCGTCGTACACCGCCCAGCGAGCCTTGCCGTTCGCCTTCGCGTGGTACATGGCGACGTCGGCGTCACGCAACAGCGACGAGCTCGTCGCGGTGGCGTCGCTGATGGCGATGCCGACGCTGGCCGACAGCACCATCGCGTCGTCGCCGACGTGCAGCGGCGCGGTCATCGCCTGAAGCAGACGGTCGGCCACGGCCGTCGCCTCGTCGAGCACGTGGTGGGACGACTCGATGAGGATCGCGAACTCGTCGCCGCCCAGTCGGGCCACCGTGTCCGACGGCCGCACCGAGCCGAGCAGGCGCTGCGCCGTCTGCTGCAGCACCAGGTCGCCCACATCGTGGCCGAGCGTGTCGTTGACGGTCTTGAAGCCGTCGAGGTCGAGGTACACGATCGCCAGGTCGGATGCGCTGCGCTGATTGCGACGCATCGCGTGTTCCACACGATCGTGGAAGAGCGCACGGTTCGGCAGTCCGGTGAGCGCGTCGTGGAACGCCTGGTGCTCGAGCTCGGCCTCGGCGCGATGCCGATCGGTGACATCGTGGATGTTCACCACCAGCCCGCCGACGTCGGGGTCGTCGACCATGTTCAGCGCACGGATCGCGAACCAGCGCGGCGGCCCGTCGGCGGCACCCACGGCGAACTCCACTTCGGACACGACGCCCGTGCTCGAACGAAGCCGGTCGATGACGGCCTGTCCGGCTTCGCGCTGGTCACCCGGCAGCATGTCCACCACCAGCTCCCCGCTGCGTGCTGCGCGGCCGCCGCTGAGGTTCGCCAGGTTGGGCACATCGTTCAGCAGCCGGCCATCGGGCCCGATGACCAGCACCGCCTCGGCCGAGTTGAGCGCCAGCGCCCGGTAGTAGCGCTCGCTCCGACCGAGCAGGAGCTCCTTGTGGTCGCGTTCGCGGAGCAGTCGCTGCGATCGGACGAACGCGATGGCGATCAACAGCACGGTCGCGATCATCAGCGGCGCCGGTTGCGGATCGGCGCCCTTCTGATGTGCCCACACCTCGATGCCCATCGGCACGGCCAGTGGCAGCAGCCCGAGCAACAGGTTCACGGTCTCGCGTCGCGGCGGCGCAGGCTCGGGTCGACCGACACGCACCTGGGTGATGGCGATCGTCACGAGCGCCGTGCCCCACATCCACCCCAGGTCCATCCACGCGGTCTCGATGGCCGCGTCGGCGAAGAGCATCGCTCCGATGTCGGCCGCCAGCCAGGCACCGAGTGCGACGGCCAGCAGCGCACCAGGGCGCCCGCGCAGACGGCCCGCCACCATCGACGTCGCCAGGAGCGCCAGCAGCATTGCATCGAACACCGGGTAGGCGGCCAGGACGATGCGCGTCACGACGGGCACAGTGCCGTCGGCGATGATGCCGCCGACGTCGGCGAGTTGGTAGACCACCAACACCGAGAGCACCGTCGCCGAACCGAGGTCCAGCAACATGTCCACGTCCATGCGTTCGGACTGGCGGATGAGTGCGACCAGGCCGTACCCGAGCAGCACGTACGACGACAAGTAGAACACGTCGGCGAACGACAGGTCCGGGTTCACCCCGGTGCTCCAGTGGACGATCTCGAACACCAGGTCGCCGAGGCCCGAGCAGGTCATCCCGGCAGCCATCCACACCCACGGCCTGCGCACCTCGCGGGGCAGCCGCGAGGCCACGAGCAGGCCGATCGGCCCGGCAGTGACCGTGGCCACCAAGTAGGCCAGATCGCTCGAGACCCCGCGCAGGTTCCACACCCGCAGGAGGCTCACGGCGACGAGCAGGACGAACAGGGGGACTGTCCATCGAGTTGCCGGTGCCGCCAGCCTCGGCGCCGCACGACGATCCGAGGTCACGATTTCATCGTCGGCCCGCTCGCTCCACGCCACAAGGGACCTTGTGCCTCTGACGAACCACCTGGTCCCGCCACTGAACTGACCTCAGCGGCGATCTGGTGCACGCGAAGGTCAGTTCGTTTACTGTCGGCGTCATGGAACTCGATCTGCACGTCTCCCGATTCGACTGGGCGGGCGGCGACGACCGCATCGGCCCCGGCGTCCGCGACCTCGCCCAGCGCGCCGAAGCCATCGGCGTCCGCACCCTGTCCTTCATGGACCACTTCTTCCAGATGGACTGGATGGCGCCCGCCGAACACCCCATGCTCGAGGGCTACACCGCGCTCGGCTTCGTCGCCGGCGCCACGGAACGCCTGCGGCTGCGGCTGCTGGTCACCGGCGTCACCTACCGTCACCCCGGCCTGCTCGCGAAGACGGTCACCACGCTCGACGTGCTCTCGGGCGGTCGCGCCGAACTGGGCATCGGCGCCGCATGGTACGAGCGCGAGCACAAGGGCCTCGGCGTGCCGTTCCCCTCCACGAAGGAGCGCTTCGAGCGGCTGGAGGAGACGCTGCAGATCTGCTTGCAGATGTGGAGCGACGACAACGGCGCGTTCCACGGCACGCACTACACGCTGGAAGAGACCCTGTGCAGCCCGCAGCCGGTCAGCAGCCCGCGGCCGCGCATCATGATCGGCGGCTCGGGCGAACGCAAGACGCTGCGGATGGTCGCCCAGTACGCCGACGCCTGCAACATCTTCGGCGGCCCCGACGACATCGCCCAGAAGCTGGACGTGTTGCGCCGCCACTGCGACGACCTGGGTCGCGACCCGAACGAGATCGAGGTCACGGCCATGTACCGCGACATCGCGCCCGACGCGAGCGTCGACGACGTGGTGCGCGGCGCCGAGCAGCTCGCCGCGGTCGGCGTCGACACGCTGGTCACCGGCGCGATGACGAACGACCCCGCCGGCTGGTTGGAGTCGACGTTCGGCCCGGCGATGGACCGCATCAAGGACATCGAGCCCGCTCGCCCCTGAGGCCCCCTACACCTGCAGGGCGTTCGTCACCACGTGCACCAGCGCGGGACCAGGGTGGTCGAGCGCGGCCCGGAGGGCGTCGTCCAACTCGCCCGGATCGGTCACGCGGATGCCCCGCGCACCGCACAGTTCGGCGAAGGCCGCGAAGTCGGGGTTGTGCAGCGAGGTCTGCCACACGTCCCAGTGCGCGGCACGCTGTTCCTTCGAGATCTTGCCGAGCTCGCCGTTGTCGAGCAGCACGTGGGTGATGTTCATGCCGTACTTCACGGCGGTGGTCATCTCCATGGCGTACTGGCCGAAGCCACCGTCGCCGCTGACCGACACGACCTGCCGCTTCCCGCCGGTCGCCGCCCACACACCCATCGCGGCGGGCAGACCGAAGCCGATGGAGCCCAGGTAGCCGGACATCACCACGTCCTGCCGGCCCGACGACTCGAAGTAGCGGCCGAACGAATACGTGTTGTTGCCGACGTCGACGGCGATGACCGCGTCGTCGGCCACCTGGCGCGACAGCGCGGCCATCAACGCCGCGGCACCCACGCCGGCCGACGCGTCGTCCTCCGCGCGACGGCGCTTCTCGTCGCGCCACAGCTCCCACCGCCGCGCCACGTCGCCGCGCTGGTCGGTGGCCGCGAGCGCAGGCCGCGAGGCCAACGCGGTCAGCAGCGCATCGGCGGTGAGGCCCACCTCACCCAGCAGCCCCACGTCGACGGCGTGGAAGCGGCCGATGGACAGCGGGTCGTCGTCCACCTGGATGATCGGCTTGTACGAGGCGATGCCGGTGTGGTTCGAGAAGCTCGCGCCGAACACCACCAGCAGGTCGCTCTCGTTCATGCACCAACTGGCCACCGGCGTGCCCGAGCGACCCATCACGCCACACCCCAGCGGGTGCGAGTCGCTGATGAGGCCCTTGGCCTTGAACGTGGTGGCCACGGGCGCACCCAGCCGCTCGGCGAGCGCGACGATCTCGGCGGTTCGGCCGCGGCAGCCGGCACCGACCACCACCATCGGTCGCCGCGCCGCGGTGATCATCTCGACGGCGCGGTCCAGGTCGGCGGTTGCCGGCAGCGTGGCACGCGACGCGGTGCGACCGGCGGGGCGCGCCGCGTCGGCGGTGGACGGGTGGTGCTGCACCTCGTCGGGCAGGATCAGGTGGGCGACGCCGCGGCCGACGATGGCCTGCTTCATGGCCAACGCCGCCAGCTCGGCGTGGTCGGACCCGATGGTCAGCGTCTCGCTGGTGAGGGCGACATCGGAGAACGCGGCTTCCAGGTCGGTGTCCTGGAACGCGCCGCGCCCGCGCACCTTCGACGGCACCTGGCCCGAGATGGCGAGCACGGGTGAACGGTCCTCGCGTGCGTCGTACAGGCCCGTGAGCAAGTTCGTGGAGCCCGGGCCGGCGATGCCCAGGCATGCGGCCGGGTGACCGGTGAGCTTGCCGAACGCCGACGCGGCGAACGCCGCTGCGCCTTCGTGGCGGATGCCGATGAACGTCAGCTCGCCGCGGTCCTCGGCCTTGCGCAACGCGTCGGCGAAGCCCAGGTTGGAGTGGCCGACCATGCCGAACACGTGGGTCAGCCCCCAGTTCACCAGGGTCTCGACCACCACGTCGCCGACGGTCCGCGGCAGCGCCGGTTCGGGCGGCAGTGCCACGTACACGCCGTCGGGCCGGGCCTCGACGGTGAAGCACGCGGGCGCATCGCTGAACCCCTCCGGGGGCACGCCGGTGAGCGGCGAGTAGTCGTAGCCGTGCCACGGGCACCGCAGCCAGCCGTTCTCGATGGAGCCCTCACCCAGCGGGCCGCCCTGGTGCGGGCAGGCGTTGTCGAGGCAGCCGTACTGTCCCTCGTGGTGCGTGACGGCGAGCGACCGCCGGCCGACCGTGACGGTGGTGACCCGGCCCTCGGGCAGTTCGTCGACCTCCAGGATGCGGTGCCAGGTGTGCTCGTCGGTCATGGCAGCAGGCCTCCGTAGGGGACACCGGCGAGGTGGTGCATCTCGCGGTCGAACGTGGTGAGGTCGTCGACGCACAGCTCCGACAGGTGCGCATGGCCGCATGCCCGGGCGAGCACGGTCATCAGCTCGACCGTCGCCTGCAGGAAGCGCGTCAGCCGCGCGGCCGATTCCTCGATGACCAGGCGGCGGCGCAGCCCGGGCTTCTGCGTGGCGATGCCCACCGGACAGTTGTCGGTGTTGCAGGCACGCATGCCGATGCAGCCGATGGCCTGCAACGCGGCGTTCGAGATGGCGACCGCGTCGGCACCGAGCGCCATGGCCTTCACGAAGTCGGTGTGCGTCCGCAGGCCACCGGTGATGACCAGCGTGATGGGCGACTCGGCACGGTCCAGATGCCGCCGCGCACGGGCGAGCGCGGGGATGGTGGGCACCGAGATGTGATCGCGGAACAGCGTGGGCGCCGCGCCCGTGCCGCCACCGCGGCCGTCGAGGATGACGTAGTCCACGCCGATCTCCAGCGCGGTGTCCAGGTCGGCCTCGATGTGCTGGGCCGACAACTTGGCGCCGATGGGGATGCCACCGCCGGTCTCGCGCACTGCGGCGGCCACCTCGCGGAAGTCGGCCACGGTGCGCAGGTCGGGGAAGGTGGCGGGCGACACCGCGGGAGTGCCTTCGGGCAGCCCGCGCACCTCCGCGATCCGGCCCACCACCTTCGGCCCGGGGAGGTGGCCGCCGGTGCCGGTCTTCGCGCCCTGACCGAACTTGAAGTGGAACGCCTGGACGTCGCGCACCTTGTCGAGCGACCAGCCGAACTTGGCCGACGCGTACTCGTAGAAGTAGCGACGGTTCTCGGCGTGCTCCTCGGGCAGCATGCCACCCTCGCCCGAACAGATGCCCGTGCCCGCGCCTTCGGCACCGCGGGCGAGTGCCACCTTCGCTTCCAGTGACAGCGCACCGAAGCTCATGTCGCTGACGAACAGCGGGATGTCCAAGCGCAGGGGCACCGCGGCGGTGCCGCCGATGGTGACGTCGGTGCCCACCGGGTCGTCGTCGAGCAGCGGTCGAGTGGTCAGCTGCGCAGTGACCAGTTGGATGCTGTCCCACGAAGGCAGCTGGTCGCGCGGCACACCCATCGCGGCCACCGGCCCGTGATGGCCGAGTGTGCTCAACCCGTGCTCGGCGAGCACGCGGATGCGTCCGACGAACGGCTCCTCGGGCGCACCGTGCGGGTCCTGGTAGGCGCCCTGGTACTCGTCGCGTCGGTACGGCTGAGGGTGCTCACGCTCCCAGTCGGCGATCTCGTCGGTGTCCACCAACACGTCGCCCGCGTCGTCGATCCACGACGTGAAGCGGTGCAGTCGTTCGTCCGAGTTGTACGAGCTGATGCCGGTGCGCAGCGAGTAGTCCCAACCGTGCAACCCGCAGACGATGTCGTCGCCGCGCAGCGTGCCGTCGGCCATCAATGCGCCGCGGTGCAGGCAGCGGCCGTAGAGCACCGAGTGCTCGTCGCCGTTGCGCACCAGCGCCAGGTCGACGCCGGCGACGAGCGCGCCGGTGATCGAGCGTTCGGCGAGGTCGGCCCAGTGGGCGATGGTGGTGGGGGTCATGTGGCGGTTCCCTTCGTCACACGAGGCGACCGTAGCCGTCGAGCAGGAAGGCGATTCCCGCCTCGGTCTGCGTCGCCGCGTCGGCACCGAGATCGCTCATCGCGACCGCAGCCCCGAACGGCGCGTTCCAGAACTCGGGCGAGCCCGGCCGGTCCGCGGTCCACGGCCCCACGTACAGGTAGGGCGCCTGGAGGTAGCCGTCGCCCGGCGAGCCGCCCAGGTTCACGCGACGCTCCGGCGTGGCCTGCGCCTCGGCCGCCAGGTCGAAGTGCTCGGGCCACAGCCGCGGCAGCGTCGCCACGGCGCCGGCCGGCAGCTCCCCGAGCACGCCGTCGAGGATGCGGCCGAACTGCCCGAAGAGGTCACCGAGGGCTGCAGCCTCCCCGGCGTCGAGCGCGATCGGCGTATCGATGTCGCCCACCGGCGGCGTGTCGTGGCCCACGTCGAGCGGTACCGCCAGGTCCACACCGGCGAACGCGGCGAGCGACG
Organism: uncultured Acidimicrobiaceae bacterium; assembly: GCA_966112835.1. Classification (GTDB taxonomy): domain Bacteria; phylum Actinomycetota; class Acidimicrobiia; order Acidimicrobiales; family Ilumatobacteraceae; genus UBA668. The sequence continues at coordinate 7,821 of CBHWEI010000041.1, read as the reverse complement.
CCAGCGAGGCACCGTGGATGGCCGTGCTGCGGGCCGCGGCGGCACCGGGTGCGTCGGACTCGACGATCAGGTTGCCGGCGGCGATGCGCACCCGACGGCCGTCGGTGCCGATGTCGGGCGTCCCCAGCCCGCCGGGCGTGACGCGCAGCGAGAAACGGCCTGCCGCCTGCACCCGGGCTCGGGCGACGATGTGGACGGTGACGCGGTGGAGCGCTTCGCGAGCGGCGACGTGTTCGTTCATGCTGCGTAGTCTCGCGAGCGTCCGGACCGTTACAGGACGGGTCGGCCGCAGCCCGGAATCCGGCGCGGGGCCTCGGCCTGGATCGGGGAGACTGGCACCATGACGAACTCGACCGACCGCTTCCGCGAGCTCCACCGCGGCGGGTGCTTCACGATGCCCAACCCGTACGACGTCGGCAGCGCGCGGTTGCTCGAGGCGATCGGCTTCTCGGCCCTCGCCACCACCAGCGCCGGCTTCGCCGCCACCCTCGGACGCGACGACATGCAGGTCAGCCGCGACGAGCTGGTCGCCCACGTGGCCGCCATCGCGGCCAACTCATCGCTGCCGCTGAACGTCGACTCGGAACGTTGCTTCGCCGAGACCGCGGACGGCATCGCCGAGACCGTGCACAAGCTGGCCGACGCGGGCGCGGCCGGCTTCTCCATCGAGGACTGGAACCCCGCAACCGACCGCATCGACGACATCGACGTGGCCACCGAGCGAGTGCGCGCCGCAGCGACGGCCGCAGCCGAACGCGGCCTGGTGCTGACTGCCCGTTGCGAGAACCATCTGCACGGTGTCGACGACCTGGCCGACACCGTCACCCGGCTGCGCTCCTACCAGGCCGCCGGCGCCGAGGTGCTGTATGCGCCGCTGCTGATGACCACCGAGCAGATCGGGCCGGTCGTGGCCCTGGGCGCACCGGTGAACGTGCTGCTGCTGCCGGGCGGGCCGAGCGTGGCCGATCTCGCGGCGATGGGCGTGCGTCGAGTGTCGGTGGGCAGCACCCTGTCGAACATCGCGATGGGGGCCATGGCAGCGAGCGCCGAGCATCTGCTCGCGCACGGCACGTTCGATGCCGGTGCGCCGTCCGTGTCCGGCGACCTGAAGCGCCGCGCCTTCCAGAGCTGAATCACGCCGGCAGGGTACGGGTCGACGCCACCGCACAGCGGGGGTACCGTCGCGCCATGACCGACACGTTCGAGGACGACGACGTCGCGATCAGCGACGAGGAGCTCACCGCGCTGGCGCTGGCGGCCGACCCCGATGCGCCGCTGGCCGACGACGCCGTGCCCATGTCGTCGCTGCTGATGGAGTTCCCCGAGCTGCTGCCCAGTTGGTACATGCCCGCACCTGGTGGGTTCACCCGATCGCGCCGCCGAGCCGCCGTCGTGGTGCTCATCATCGTCGCCCTGGTCGCCGTGAACGCCGTCGGCCTGTGCGTCACCTCGGGCCACCTCGAGATCCCGTTCTGACGCCCGGGCAATCCCCTCGTTGAGCCCGTTCGCGCCCACCGGGTGTCGACAGTTCGCGCTTGACAACTTTTCTTGTCAAGAGTTATGGTGCCGCCATGGACGACGTACGAGTGCTCGCCGATCGGGCCACCGTGGAGGTGGCACTCGACCCCGTGCGAGCGTCCATCCTGGAAGCGCTCACCGAGCCGGGTTCGGCCACCACGGTGGCCGCCATGGTGGGATCCACCCGGCAGAAGGTGAACTACCACCTGAAGGCGCTCGAGGCGCACGGGCTGGTCGAGCCGGCCGAGGAGCGCGCATGGGGCGGCATCACCGAGCGCTTCGTGCGTCGGGTGGCACGCCAACTGGTGGTGGCGCCCGACGTGCTGCAGGCCGAGCCCATCGACCCGGGCCGGTTCAGCGACCACATGTCGGCCGCCTACCTCGTCGCCGTGAACGCACGCGCCGTCACCGAGGTCGGGGCCATTTCCGATCGCGCCGCAGCGGCGTCCACTCGCCTGCCGACGCTCACCATCGACACGGTCATCGGCTTCGCATCCGCCGACGACCGTGCCGCGTTCGCCGCCGACGTGCAGGCCGCGGTCGCGGCACTCGTCACCAGGTACCACCACGACGACGGGCGGCCGCACCGGTTCACCGTCTCGTCCTACCCCCGACCCGAGGAGCAGTCATGACCGATCACGAATCGACCCGCAGCGCCGAGCGAGCCCTGCACCGCATGGAGCGCACCATCGACGTCGCCGCCACACCGGAACAGGTGTGGGACGCCATCGCCACCGCCGGCGGGCTGGCCACGTGGATGGCACCCACTCGGCTCGACCCCGTCGTGGGCGGCGAAGTGTCGTTCGACTTCGGCGACCTGACGTCCACCGGTGTCGTCACCGCGTACGAGCCCGGCCGCCGCTTCGCCTACGAAGAGCCGTGGCCGCTCGGCACCACGCAAGCCGAGTGCCCGGCCGGCATGGCCGAATGGTTCGCCACGCTCGGCGTGTCGCTCGAGCAGGTCTACGCCGATCTGCCGTCCATCACCCCGCTCGCCACCGAGTTCCTCGTCGAGTCCATCTCGGGTGGCAGCAGCGTGGTGCGCGTCGTGTCCAGTTCGTTCGGCACCGGCGCCGACTGGGAGCACGAGTTCTTCACCGAGATGGTGTCGGGCTTCGGCGAGATGCTCGACCGCCTCGCGGCACAGCTGAACGCCCCTGCCGGCTGACGCCACGCTGCCCCTCAGCGGTGGCTCAGGGCGTGCCGGTGGCGCGCCAGGTCGGCTCGATGGGCCGATCGCCCGGTGCCGACACGCCCGCGAGCAGCCGCTGCATCGCGGCAGCCATCTTGCGGCCACGCACCTTGGCGGCCTGAGCATGCGGCCCGTCGAACGACGCGTCGACCGTCTCGCAGAACAGCGCGACCCAGCGCTCGTAGTGCGCCGAGTCGAGCGGCGTGCGGGCGTGCACCGGCTCGTGGGCCCGCAGGGGATGGCCCTCGTACCCGGGCTGGCCGAGCAGCTGCCACGCCCAGAAGTCGATGAGCGTGGCGACGTGCGCATTCCAGTTCACCTGCGCTGCCTCGAACACCGGGCCGAGCACGTCGTCCATCGCCGCGTCGCGGTAGAAGTTGCGCACCAGCAGCTCGATGTCGTCGCGGTCCACGATGTCGTGGCGCTCGTCCAGGTGGCTCCAGCAGGGCGCGTCACCACCCTCGCACACGTCCACCGGCGCGTCGCCCGCCTTCATCGGCCCGCCTTCATCGGCAGTTCGGCCTCCAGGCGGACCACCAGCGGGAAGAGCACGTTGTTCTCCTTGTGGATGTGCAGGTGCGTGTCGGCCTCGATCTCGGCCATCGCCGCGAAGCACGCCGTGTAGGTGGCGCAGCCGTCGGCCGGAGCGGTGTACCCGTTGGTCAGCATCCGCAGACGCGCCAGCAGGTCGCCCACCGCGTCGTGCTCGCGCAGCATCACCGAGATGGGGTTGCGGAGCGTGCCGCAATGGAAGGCCGGAGCGTCGTTGGCGGCCGCCAGTTCGCGGATCATCGGGAAGAGCACGCGCTCCTCCTTCACCAGGTGCGGCTCGAGGTCGGCCTGCACCTGCGAGTAGCAGGTCGCGATCTCGGCCAGCCCGGGGTGACGCTCGCCGTGCACCGACACGATCTTGTCGACCAGCTTCGCCACGCGCGGCAACTCGTCCCACAGGTAGCGGTGGTGGGTGGCCTCGAGGTGGTCGACGAGCGCGTCGGCCGTCATGGTGGTCCACTCGGCCGGCTCGGGCACCTCGGTCAACGCCGCCAGCTCGCTGACGGTCGCCGTGGCATCGAGACCGAGCGTCGTGCACGCGTCGAGGATGGTCCGGCTGCCGCCGCAGCAGTAGTCGAGGTTGCGGTTCTCGAACTCACGCGCCAGTTGAGGGAACGTGTCCACCGCGGCGGACAACGTCGTCGTCACATCCAGTTGCACCATCGTGCGCTCCTGTCTCATTCGTGTTCTGTCGTTCTCGGTCGTCGTGGAGTGGCTCACAGCAGCACCCCCACGGCGGTCACCGCGACGAGCGCGAGGCCCATCGCCACCTGGCGAACGCCCCAGCCGCTTGGCGGCGATCGGGGCCCTGCGCACCCACACGGCCTGCAACACCGCCAGCGCGGCGACGCCCACCAGGCCGAGCAGCAGTCGATGGTCGGCGACGTACGCGACGCCCACGGTGGCGACGGCGAGCACCTGGGCGACGTCGCTGTGCCACACCGTGCCGCTGCCGCGACGCAGGCGGAAGATCTGGACCCGCACGAACGGGATCGCACCGATCGCCCTGGCGGCGAGCACCAGCCACACGCCGGCGGCGAGCCGGCCCGACCCACCGTCGGCGACGACGATCGAGGCGGCGACGGCGGCGATGCCGATGGCGCCACACAGCTCGCGCACCAGGCGACGGCCGCGGCTGCGGACCTCGAACGAGAGCTCGACAGCCACCAGTGGGCTCGCGATCAAGACGGGCACCAGCCACGACCACCCCGCCGCGGCGATCGCCACCGCCACGGCAGCCGCAAGCACCGCGAGTTCCGCCGCGGCGATGCGCACCGCGAGATGTGTTCGGTTCAGCCAGCGCTCGCGCCGGACATCCACCGCGACGAGCTTGGCCGGCGTCCGCAACAGGAAGGCAGTGAACGCGGCGACGCCGATGGCCAGGCCCGCGCCGGACCACGCGACCAACAGACCGAGCAGCACCGGCTCCAACGTGAGGCCCTAGCCACCGTGCTCACTGGGCATCGCGACCGCGCGCCAGCCGGCGCGCTCGGTGGCCACTCGTTCCGCGTGCACCGCCGACATCAGGCCACCACCGTCGGGGCAGTCGACACCGGCGTCGACTGCAGCACCCGCACCAGCTCGGTTCGCGCCTGCGCCCAGGCGGTGTGCAGCACGCATGGTTCCGCGGCCTGACACGGCCGGTCGGCCACCACGCAGCGACCCACGTCGGTGGCGCCATCGACCGCTTCGATCACCTGCAGCACACTCACCTCACCCGCGGCCGCCAGGCTGCGGTAACCGCCGGTGGGCCCGGGGTCGGATCGCACCCAGCCCGCACGCACCAGGGGCTGCACCACCTGCGGCACGAACTGCACCGTCGTGTCCAGCCGTTCGGCGAGCACCGAGGCCTTCACCCGTTCGGGCGAGTCGGTCAGCAACGCCAACGCCCGAATCGCCAACTCCGCTCGCCGAGTGATCTCCAGTCGCACAGTCCGAGACTCCACGATTCCCCGCCCGCATGACAGGGCCGAAGGTCCCGGCGTCACCAAAGGTGGTTCACCGTCAGGCCGTCTCCGACCGTCCAACTGGACTTCCGCCTAGTCTGTCGCAGTGGCGACGAGCACGGTGACGGTTGTTGTTTGCGACATCGTGGCCTCGACCGCGCGGCATGCCCGCCTCGGTGACGACGCGGCCGACACGTTTCGAGGTCGGTTCTTCCGCGAAGTGCGCGCCTGCGTCGAAGCAGCAAGTGGTGAGGTCATCAAGAACCTCGGCGACGGCTTCCTGATCATCTTCCGGCGCAGTACGGTCGACGCGCTCAAGTGCGCACTCGCCATTCACGAGACCGTTGCCGGCCTCGATGAAGATGATCCTGTGGCAATGCGCATCGGCATCTCCGCCGGGGAGGTCGCCGAGGAGCAAGGCGATGTCTTCGGCATGCCTGTCATCGAGGCATCGCGACTCTGCGCTGCCGCCTCGCCGGGTGTGACGCTCACGAACACCGTGGTACGGGGCCTCGCCGGGTCACGTGGCGGGTACACCTTCGTGTCCGCGGGCCGCCGCGAGCTCAAGGGAATGCCGGGACCGATCGAAACCTGGCGAGTGACGACGGCGCCGCCCGGATCCACGCAACAGGTCGCCGCTGCCCAACCATCGCTGCATCGATCCCGACCAAGACTGCCGATCTTGATCGGGGCGGGCGCGCTCGTGGTGACGGCAATCATCGTCCTTGAACTGGGTCGTCGCGACGACGGCGGCCCGGCAACCGTGGACTCGACCACGCCGGCCACGACGCAGCCAGCGGTGTCCACCGCATCGTCCGGTCCTGCCACATCGACCGCAGCCACATCCAGGGCAATCCCCGAGCCGGCGAACTACGTTCCGACGCTCACCGATCGCGATTGCGCGTCCGACCCGTTCGCCACGGGTCACCCTGACGTGACCTGCTTCTCGCTGACGGTGCCGGAGAACCGGGCGAAGCCGGGACGCACCATCGAACTGCACGGCTACCGGATCGCGAGCACGGCACAGTCACCCGACACGCCGACGCTGATCGACCTCGGGCCAGAAGGCGGCTTCGACAACCCACTGCGCGACGTCGCCGAGATCGTTCTCCTTCCTGCTCGCGGTTACGGATTGACCGAGCCCGCGATGGACTGCCCGGAGATGAAGCGCGTCGGTGCCGACGGGCTGCTGCTGCCGAGCGGCGACCCCGGTGTCGCTGCCCGGTTGCTCGACGCGGTGCAGGCTTGCCACGATCGACTGACGTCGATCGGCGTCGACATCGCCAGCTACAACTATGAGTCGGAGGTGGGCGACCTCACCGACTACGTGTGGGCGGCGAAGCTTCGCTCGGTGTTCATCACCGGGGCGTCCGACGACGCACCGGCGCTGCTCGTCGCGGCCGACCGATTTCCGGACTCGTTCGCCGGCGTCATCCTCGACAACCCGCGAGACCCGGGGTCGGGTTGGCGAGAGGATCCCGTGAAGGACCTCACTGGCGCCCTGGACCGATACATCGCCCTGTGCAACGCGAACCCGGCATGCGCAGCTCGCTACCCGAGCCTGCAGGCCGACGTCAGCGAACAGTTCGCCCGCCTCACCGCCAACCCGGTCCCACTCGATGGCACCGGCGACGGGTTCGCTGCGCGCAACATCCGATTGCTGGGATCGGAGCCGCACTCGTTGCTGCTGGACGGGCCACGGGGAGTACGGCTGTTGCAGTACGTGCTCCGCGGAGCCTCCCTCCCCTACAACGTCCTCGCCGCCGCGCTGGCCGACCCGAACGCCACCTATGCGCGATCTGCGGTCGGCACGATCATCGGCGTGGAACTGGGGGACGCGACGGGGGTGAGAGACGCCGCCGAACTGAGTTTCCGATGTTCGTCCATCGCGGAGGCGGACAGCACGGCTGCAGCATCGGCGGAGCTCTTTCCCTTGTTCGCAGGTGTCTACGACCCGTCGTGGGCCGACCAGTGCAAGATCTGGAACGTGCCTCAGGTGTCCCGGGAGTTCGTCAGTGCCAGCACTGGCGCCGTCCCCACGTTCATCGGCGTCGGCGAGCTCGCCCCGAGTCCGTCCACCGAGTGGGCCGACGCGTTGGATCGGAGCAGGCCCAATGTCACCGTCGCGCGCTTCGCGACGCTGGGCAACTTCCTCGACTTCACCGCTCCGCCCTGCTACCAGAACCTCCTGAGATCGTTCATCCTCGACCCGACATCGCCAATTGACGTCGCTCCGTGCGAGGCAGCGTCTCCGCCGATCGACTTCGTCATCTCCTGACCGGTCGCTCCGGGCACCAGCGCGCCTGAACCCACGTCCTGGTCCTCGTCCACGACCTTGACATCCGCGATATCACGGCCGCCACCGGCCAGATCATCCGCACCCTCACCATCGGCCCGAACGCCGCTACCCCAGCACCGGCAAACCCGTCGGCGGCGCCGCCGACGCTACGAACCCCGCAAGAACAAGAAGCCCGAACCCTGATGAGTGTTCGGGCCTTGCCGATGGCCAGCGGCATCACATGGCGCCCCCGGCAGGGTTCGAACCTGCGACCTACGGTTTAGCCTCGATCCACCGATGGCTGTTGGGTGAGGTGATGCGCGTATCCGCGTGAA
>CBHWEI010000040.1:0-18179 GCA_966112835.1 uncultured Acidimicrobiaceae bacterium | reverse complement strand
CGGGCGTCGCCGTTCCACACCATCGACAGGGCGTAGTTGCCCTGGGTGAGGTTGATGCCCGGGTACGAGTCGAACGCCTTGATGTGCTGGGCGAACTCGCCCACCAGGAAGTCCTCGCAGTCCTTCAGGTCTGCCTCGTCGGTGGTGTTCCAGTCCTTGCCGTTGGCCCAGAAGTACATGCCGCACAGGTTCGGGGCGGTGTCCAGGATCGACGTCTGGCCGCTGGCCTCGTTCGTTGCCACGTCGATGAAGTCAGCCCAGGTCTTGATCTCGCGCTTGATGACGGTCGTGTCGTAGATCCAGCCCGTCGAGCCCCAGTTCTTGCAGACCGAGTACTTGTTGCCCGGGTCCCACGTCTGGTTCGTGTAGGCGACGTCGAGGTTCTTGAAGTTGGTGATCTTGCTGAGGTCGAGCTCTTCCAGCAGGTTCTCGCCGGCGAGCTGCGGGATGTACACGCCGGTCGGGCAGATCATGTCGAAGCCGTTGTTGCCGCCGGCGGCGACCAGCTTCTGGATGGCCTCTTCGTTCGAGTTGAAAATGGTGATCTCGATGTTGCCGAACTTCTTCATCAGGTCCGGGTCGTCGTACTCGGCCCAGGTGAACAGCTTGAACGAGTTGGCGCTGGCGTCGCCGCCGCCCGAAGTGCCACCGGAGGTGCCGGTGCTCTCGGTGCCGGAGTCGCTGCCGCAGGCAGCAAGGAAGGCGGCGAGTGCGGCCGAACCGCCGACGGCGGCCAGCAGCTGACGACGGCTGATCGCGCCGACGAGGCGCTGCGCAGTGGCGCGGTCCGCAAGGATTCGCACGGGCTCGTCATGATGGGACATGTTGGAGAACTCCTGAATGGTTTGGTGTTACGCGGGATCACCGATTGCCGGCAGGGCCGTGCCCTCAGGGAGGACGATCTCGGCCTGCCGGTCGGAGAATTGATAGACGTCGTCGGCACCCCAGGTGCACCAGACGGTGTCGCCGGCCACGAAACGGGCGTTGCCATCGGCACGCGGCGCCAGCACGACGACCTCACGGCCCTTGGCCTCGACGACGTACTGCAGCACATCGCCGAAGTGGGCCACGCTGGCCACCGTACCGGGCAACTGGTTCTCGGTGGACGCGGGTTCCGACGAGACCAACTTCACGCATTCGGGGCGGACAGCGGCCAGTGCGCCGGCGCCGCTGACGAGCTGTTCGTCGGGACGGCTGGCGCGGAAGAACGTGCCGTCGTCGGCGCGCACGCCGTCGGTGGTGGCAACGCCCTGCCAGAAGTTGTTGCGACCGATGAACGCGGCCACGAACGCCGACGCCGGCCGTTCGTACACCGTCTCGGGGTCGGCGAGCTGCTCGATGTGACCGTCGAGCATGATGGCGATGCGATCGCTCATGCTCATGGCCTCTTCCTGGTCGTGGGTGACGAAGATGAACGTGATGCCCAGCTGGCTCTGCAGCAGCTTCAGCTCGATCTGCATCTCTTCGCGCAGCTTGCGGTCCAACGCGCCGAGCGGCTCGTCGAGCAGCAGCACGCTGGGACGGTTCACCAGGGCGCGGGCCAGGGCCACACGCTGCTGCTGACCACCCGACAGCTGGCGCGGGGTGCGGCCGGCGAGATGGCTCATCTTCACCATCGCGAGCGCTTCCTTCACCCGGTCGGCCACCCGGTTCTTGGGGACCTTCTTCTGCTTCAGGCCGTACGCCACGTTCGTGGCGACGTCCATGTGCGGGAACAGCGCGTAGCTCTGGAACACCGTGTTCACGTCGCGCTTGTACGGCGGCACACCCTGCACGTACTCGCCGCTGATACGGATGAACCCTTCGTCGGGCTGCTCGAAGCCGGCGAGCATGCGCAGCGTCGTGGTCTTGCCGCAACCCGACGGGCCGAGCAGCGACAGGAACTCGCCCGGCTGCACGTCGAGGTCGAGGTGGTCGACCGCCACCATCGTCCCGAATCGCTTGGTGACGCCCGTGAGCTCCACCGACCCGCGCTGGCCCGGGAGCCCCTTGTCCACGGTCGTGGACGTCGTCGATTCGGTCACGCTGGTCTCCCCCGAGAGATTGCGGGCGGCTGCCCGAGGTTGCGGTGCGATGAGAAGTGTAGGCATGCCGACACAACGGCCCGGTCGTCGCCCGGTCGGTGGTGCGGCTCGTGTCGGGCGCAACGCTGCCATGGCGACTGAGCGGAATGCAAGGAAACCGCGTGTGAACGACGTGCGCGGCCACGGATTCGGTTGCGAAACCGGCCCGCGACATGCAGTATCCGTACCCGATGGACCGCACCGGCACCCAGATCGACCACATCGACCGCTCGATCATCGAGCAACTGCAGCGCGACGGCCGGGTGCCGTACACGCGACTCGGCGCCGCCGTCGGCCTGTCCGAGGCAGCCGTGCGCCAGCGAGTCCAACGCCTCACCGACGCCGGCGTCATGCAGGTGGTGGCCGTCACCAACCCGCTGTCGCACGGCAAGCGGCGCATGGCCATGATCGGCGTCCGCACCGAAGGCCCCACCGACGACATCGCCAAGACCCTGCAGGCCATGCCCGACATCGACTACCTCGTCATCACCGCCGGCACCTTCGACCTGATGGCCGAGGTCGTCGTGGAGGACGACCTGCAACTGCTCGACCTCACCAACCGCATGCGCAGCGTCCCCGGCGTCCGCAACACCGAGACGTTCATCTACCTCGACCTGGTGAAGCAGACGTTCACCTGGGGGGCGCACTAGCACTAGTCGCTCCGGGTCCCCGGTCGGGCCTGCTCCGCTCTGAGATCGGTCTCCCAGAGGATCCGGGTGGGTGCGCCTCATGCGAGTGGCTGAGCCGCGACCGAGTGGGTGGCCAGCGACCGAGTGCTCACTCCCACCCGAGATTCGAGTGACCACTCGCACCCCCAACCAAGCCCCGCGGACCGACTCGCCACGGACCCTCCCCAATCTCGAGCGGAGTGCCCACGGAGGGTTGGCGCAGGCGTGGAGTGCCGGATCGTTTGCGGAGCGAAGCGGAGCACGTCCGGTGCCCACGCCGGAGCCGAGCCGACCGTCCGGGAACGGAGCGAAGCGGAGCACGTCCGGCGCCCCACGGCGGAGCCAGGGCCCGGGACTCAACCCAAAACTGGGCGGAGGACGAATTTGCTTTCGGTGCGAGCGGCGCCGCCGTGGGTCTTCAGCCAGCGGACGAAGTCGTCGAGGCCGACGGCACCGGCGCAGTCGACGATGATCGTGTAGTCGGCGGGACCGGTGACGTACATGGCCAGGGTCACCTCGTCGCGCTCGGCGAGGCGGCGTTCGAACTCGGCGGGGTCGAGGCCAGGGGGCAGGGCGACGTCCACCACGGCGCGCACGTCGCGGCCGAGGGCGGCGCGGTCGATGCGGGCGGAGTAGCCACGGACGATGCCGGCCGCCTCCATGCGCCGCACACGGTCGGCCACCGAGCTGGGCGCCAGGTGCACCCGGTCGGCCAGCTCCTTCCAGCTCACCCGGCCCTCGTCGAGCAGGATGTCGATGATTCGTCGGTCGATTCGGTCGATCACCGTTGATACGTCGGGCATGTCACCATTCTTACGCCGAAACGACCGTTGATCAACGGTTCACACGGGCACAAGATCAGCGCATGATCAACACCGTCGGGGTCCCCAAGGAAATCAAGACCGCAGAGCACCGCGTGGCGATGACGCCGGACGGGGTGCGTGAGTTCGAACGGGCCGGCGTGCAGGTGCACGTCGAGACCGGTGCGGGCGAAGGGGCCAGCTTCTCCGACGACGACTACCGCGCTGCCGGCGCCACCATCGTGCCCACCGCCGCCGACGCGTGGGCGCAGCAGATGGTCGTGAAGGTGAAGGAGCCCAAGGAGGAGGAGTTCGGCTTCCTGCGGCCCGACCTCACCCTGTTCACCTACCTGCACCTGGCCGCCTACCCGGGCGTCGCCGCGGCGCTCCTCGCCGCCGGCACCACCGGCATCGCCTACGAGACCGTGCAGCTTCCGGGTGGCGCACTCCCCCTGCTGGCCCCCATGAGCGAGGTCGCCGGTCGCCTGGCCCCGCAGATGGGCGCCCACTACCTGGAGCGCCACAACGGCGGTCGCGGCGTGCTCATGGGCGGCGCCCCCGGCGTGCAGCCCGCCAAGGTCGTGGTGCTCGGTGCCGGCAACGTCGGCTGGAACTCGGCGTGGATCGCCGCCGGCATGGAGGCCGAGGTCGTGCTGTTCGACAAGAACCTCGACCGTCTGCGCTGGGTCGACCAGATCAACAAGGGCCGCATCGTCACGCTGGCGTCGAACCGCGGCGCGCTCGAGCGCAACATCGCCGACGCCGACCTCGTCATCGGCGCAGTGCTGGTGGCCGGTGGGCGCGCCCCCGTCGTGGTCACCGACGACATGGTGCGGATGATGAAGAAGGGCGCGGTCATCGTCGACGTCGCGGTGGACCAGGGTGGCTGCATCGAGACCATCCACGAGACCACACACAACGACCCGGTGTACGAACTGCACGGCGTGCTGCACTACGCCGTGGGCAACATGCCCGGCGCCGTCCCGCACACCAGCACCTACGCGCTCACCAACGCCACGCTGCCGTACCAGCTCGAGGTCGCCAAACTCGGTGTGGCCGAGGCCTGTCGCCGCGACGCCGCGCTGTCGCACGGTCTGAACACGTTCGCCGGCGCCGTCACCAACGCACCGGTCGCCGAGTTCCTCAGCGCCTCGTTCGTCGAGCCGCTCGTCGCGCTCGGCTGAGCTTGGTCCCAGCGCGTACGGTTCGCGCATGGCAACGCTCGCGTCCGAACTCGACCTCCCCGACGCCCCACTGTCCGACGGCGGTAGTCGCTTCGCCGCGGACCTGGATCTGTCGGCCGACCAGTGGCTGCTGCGCGGCCTGTTCGGCTACGCGGTCTGGCGCTACGACGACGCCACGGGCATCCTTCGCGACAGGCGCTGGCACAGCGCGTCGGGGAAGATCCCCGAGCTCATGGGCATCACCGACGAACGGTTCCTGTCGCAGCAGGGCGAGAGCATCCTCAGTGCCGAGGGCGACATGCACACCCGGCTCCGCCGTCTGGTGGCGCCGGCGTTCTCGCCGCGTGCGGCCGATCGGCTGCGCCCGTTCATGCGCGAGGTGGTGAGCGAACTGGTCGACCGGGTGGCCGCCGCCGGCCGGGCCGACTTCGCCACCGACATCTGCGAGCCGTACCCCATCCCGATCATCTGCGAGCTGCTCGGCGCACCGAAGAGCGACTGGCAGCTCTTCAGCCGGTGGGCGAACGACATCCTCGAGATCTTCTCCATCGACGTGGTCGACAAGCTCGACCTCATCGTGAACACGCAACTCGAGCTCGACGAGTACACGCGGGGCCTCATCGCCGAACGCCGCGACAAGCCTGCGGACGATCTGCTCACCGCGCTCATCGCCGCCGAGGAGGCGGGCGACAAGCTGAGCACCGACGAGCTGGTGATGATGGTGAACGCGGTCATCATCGGCGGCACCGACACCACCCGCAACCAGTTGGGCTGCGCCGTCAGCCTGTTCGCCGAGCACCCCGACCAGTGGGCGATGCTGGCCGAACAGCCCGACCTCGCACCCCGCGCGGTCGAGGAATCGATGCGCTACTTCGGCGCGGTGCGCGGCACCATGCGCTTCGCCAGCGTCGACATCGAATACCGCGACGTGCTGTTCCCCGCCGGCACGTTCATCGCCATCGGCCTGGCCGAGGCGAACCGCGACGACAGCGTGTTCCGCGAGCCGGCCACGTTCGACATCACCGCGTCGAAGAGCGATCAGCCGCAGCTGACCTTCGGATCGGGCATCCACTACTGCCTCGGCCAGGCGTTGGCCCGCGCCGAGCTGCAGGAGGCACTCCCCCTGCTCGCTCAGCGCATGCCGAACCTGCGCCTCGACGGCCCCACCACGTGGAAGCCCGACGGCGTGGGCATCTTCGGCCCCGCCCACATGCCCATCACGTTCGACCCCGGCCACTGACCCCGGGGCCGTCTCTGCCGAACTGAAGTACTGCGTGACGCTCAGGTGATGACGAGTGGCGGCCGAGTGGGGAGGCTGCCGTCGATGGTGCCCTTGATGTTGAGGGCCGCCATCGCCAGCCCGGTGTCCGCGGCCAGGTTCACCTCGTCGGCGTTCACGCCGTCGAGGATGAGTTGCACCTGCTCGGCGATCATCAGCAACCAGCCCGATCCTGCCGTCGGATCCAGGTCGGCGTACAAGGCCTGCTTCGCGGCCTCGCACTTCTGTTGCGTCGCAGTGAGCAATTCCGGGTCCACCTCCGCCACCGTCGCCGGCGGCGTACCTGAGGTGAGCCACGACACATCGAAGTGCATCAAGGTCGCCATCGCCTGCGCGCAGCCGACGAGTTGGTCCGCGGTGGCCCGCGTCAGTTCGTCATCACGCTGCTTTCGATCGCGTTCCATCGTGGTGGTCGGCGCCGTCGACGCGGTGGCGGTCGGTCCGTCCGACCCGCCACCGCATGCGCTCGCCGTCGTCACCAACGCGAGCGCGGCCGCGAACGCCGCGAGGGAGCGTGTTGTCATGCGCCGATCGCGGCGAAGGCGGCCATCACCAGGCTCGAGCCGCGCTCGTCGCCCACCAGGCCGCCCTCCATCTTGTTCATCATGTAGGTGATGGTCATGCGGTTGTCGAGGTCGTTGATGACCAGCGAGCCGCCCCAACCACCCCACGCGCACACGCGCCGGTTCGGCACGAAGGGCATGGCCTCGGTGGCGAGGCCGTAGCCGATGCCGAACTTCGACGGCACCATCAGCACCAGATCGACGCCTTCGGCCTGCACCTCGAAGATGCGGTCGATGGTTGCCTGCGACAGCAGCTGCTTGCCGTGCACCACGCCGCCGTTGCTGATGGCGCTCTGCGAGATGGCGATGGACCGGGCGTTGCCGTGACCGTTGGCGGCGCCGATGTCGGCCTGGCGCCACTCCTTCGTCCACGACGCGTCGGCGCCGGGTGCCGGGCCGGTGAAGGTCTTCACGACGACCATGTTCGGGTCCAGCTGGGTGAGGTCGACCGGCAGCGGCGGCGGCGGGATGACGTTGCTGATGCGGCCGAACTCGCTCTCGGGCAGGCCGATGTGGAAGTCGATGCCCAGCGGGCCGGCAACTTCGTCGCGGAAGAAGTCACCCAGCTTCTTGCCGGTGATGCGGCGGATGACCTCGCCCACCAGGTGCCCCTGGTTCAGCGCGTGGTAGCCGCTGGCGGTGCCCGGCTCCCACCACGGCGCCTGCGCGGCCAGCTTGGCGGTGCTCTTCTCCCAGTCGTAGATGTCCTCCACCACGACGGGCTGGTCCCAGCCCGACACGCCCGAGGTGTGCGACATGAGGTGCTTGACGAGCACGCCCTCCTTGCCGTTCTGCGCGAACTCGGGCCAGTACGTGGCCACCGGTGCGTCGAGGTCGAGCTGACCTCGATCGGCCAGCATCAGCGCGCACAACGTCATCTGCGTCTTGGTGCTCGACCACACATTGGTGATCGTGTCCTCCTGCCAGGGCGCGCTGTGGGCTTCGTCCACCCAGCCGCCCCACATGTCGACGACGAGCTCACCTTCGAGCATCACCGCCACCGAGGCGCCGACGTCGGCACCCCGATCGATGTTGCTGGACAAGAGGTCGCGCATCGCCTCGAAACGCGGATCGCAGCTGCCGTGGATGTCGGCCATGACGTACCCCCAAGTACTCGGTTGATTCCCCGGGGCCGAACGTAGTCGGCGTCAGCGTGGGTCGCGCCACATGAGCCACATGGGCGGCCCGTTGCGCCGGTGCGTCATCTTCTGGCGCACCTCGAACCCGAACCGTCCGTAGAACGCCAGGTTCTGCTCCTTCGAGTTCTCCAGGTACATGCCCAGGCCCTCGCGATCGGCCCGCTCCACCATCGGTTCGAACAGCATCTTGCCGAAGCCCTTGCCCTGGTGCGCCGGGTCGGTGCCGATGAACTCGAGGTAGTAGTGCGGCTCCTTCGGGTGCAGCTTCTCCAGGTCGGTGAGCACCTGCAGGTTGCTGAAGAACTTGGTGCCGTACAGCTTCAAGAAGCGCGGGGTGTACTTCACCACCGAGGTGATCGGCACCTTCCACTGTCCCGGCGGCGCCCACAGTGCGGCGGCCTCGACACCCGGGGTCACGTACGTCTCGCCGTGCGGCAGCTGGATGCGCGTGAACGCGTCGAAGAACGGCAGCACCTGCTCGGTGGTCAGGTCGCGGCCGCCGGCCAGGAACGTCTTGATGGGGTCGTCGTGGAACGCGTTCGCCAACGTGCGCGAGATGGCGCCGATGTCGTCGGGTGTGGCCTTGCGGGCTTCGGCTGGCATACGGTCCCCCACTATGGCAGGCACGAAGCAGATGAAACTGGGCTACAACTCGGGCTACTGGGGCAGCGGTCCGCCGAAAGGCGCACTGGAAGCCATTCAGGAGGCCGAGCGCCTGGGCTTCAGCTCGGCGTGGACGGCCGAGGCCTACGGCAGCGACGCCCTCACCCCGCTCGCCTGGTGGGGCTCGCAGACGAGCACCATCCAGCTCGGCACCGCCATCGTGCAGATGAGCGCGCGCACGCCCGCGGCCACGGCAATGGCGGCCATGACCATGGACCACCTGAGCGACGGCCGGTTCATCCTCGGCCTCGGCGTCAGCGGCCCGCAGGTGGTGGAGGGCTGGTACGGGCAGGAGTACCCGAAGCCGCTCGCCCGCACGCGCGAGTACGTCGAGATCGTCCGCCAGATCATCCGCCGCGACCAGCCGGTCGACTTCCACGGCGAGTTCTACGACATGCCCAACAAGGGCGGCACCGGGCTGGGCAAGCCGCTGAAGAGCACCATCCACCCGCGCCGACCCGAGATCCCCATCTACCTCGGCGCCGAGGGACCCAAGAACGTCGCCCTATCGGCAGAGATCTGCGACGGCTGGCTGCCGCTGTTCTTCAGCCCGAAGGAGGACGCGTTCTACCGGCAGTGCCTGCAGGAGGGTTTCGACAAGAGCGGCGACCCGACGAAGAAGGACCGCTTCGAGGTGGCCGCGACGTTGATGATGATCCCCGGCGACGACGCCGAGAAGTGCGCCGACCTGGTGCGGCCGTTCCTCGCGCTCTACGCCGGCGGCATGGGCGCCCGCGGTGCGAACTTCCACTTCGAGGTGTTCGCCCGCATGGGCTACGAGGACGTGGCCCTGAAGGTGCAGGACCTGTACCTGGCCGGCAAGAAGGACGAAGCCGCGGCAGCCATCCCGCTGGCCATGGTGGAGGACGTCGCCCTGGTGGGCCCGCCCGACAAGATCCGCGACGAGCTGGAGCGTTGGAAGGAGACCTGCCTCACCACGTTCCTCGTCAGCGGGCCCAAGCAGGCCCTGCCCGGCTACGCCGAGCTCCTCCTCGGCTGATGGATCGCACCTCGTGAGCCTCTTCCGCCTCAGCTCGTTCGCCCTCGCCGTGCTGCTGCTCGCCGTGCTCGGCGGCAGCGTGGCCATCGGTGTGTCCATCGGCCGCCGCCGACGCCAGCGGGGTGACGATCGTTCCGGGCCGGTGGGCGTGGTGCAGGGCGCGTTGCTCGGCTTCGTCGGCCTGTTGCTGGCCTTCGGGCTGTCGATGGCGGTGGGCCGCTACGAGACGAGGCGCAGCCTTGTGGTGCAGGAGGCGAACGACATCAGCACCACGTACCTCCGCGCTCAGCTCCTGGCCGAACCGGAGCGCACCGCGTCGCTCGACCTGCTGCGCACCTACACCGACGCGGCCATCGAGATGGCCGACCAGGTGCCCGGCTCGGCGAAGTTCGACGCTGCCGCCGCCGACGTCGAGGACCTGCAGGACCAGTTGTGGGCCCTCGCCGGCACGGCGGTCGCCGGTGACCCGACCGGCAGCGCACCGAAGCTGTACATCGAGTCGCTCAACGACACCATCGACCGGCACACCGACCGCACGGCCTCGCTCGGCAATCGTGTGCCCGCGCCCGTGCTGTGGCTGGAGGTCATCTGCAGCGCGGTCGCGCTCGGCGCGATGGCCCTGTACCTCACCATGCTCGGCCGCGGCATCGCGACGTCGGTGCTGACGCTCGCCGTCGTGGCCATCATCCTGTTCGTCACGTTCGACCTCGATCGGCCGCATCGCGGGTTCATCACCGTGCCATCGGCGGCGCTGGAGGACGTGCGCACGATGATGGACCGGCCACCTGCGGCCGACGCTCCCTGACGCTGCGTCGGCGGAGCGTCGAGGGTCAGCGCTTCTGCTGCAGGCGCTCGACGTAGGCCTTGGCGCTCGCCCGGCCTTCCTCGTCGCGCAGGCCCGCGTACAGGCCGTCGGCGTCGGCCCAGCTGCGACCGGTGCCCACCATGCTCTCGGTGACCGCGTTCACGTGCGCCTTCGTCTCCAGCAGGGCCAGCTTCGGCTTCTCGAGCAGCTGCGTCACCAGCGCCTCGACCTCGTCGTCGAGCGAGGCCTCGGGCACCACGCGGTTCAGGAATCCGGCCGCCTTGGCCTCGGCCGCGTCGAACGGGCGGCATGTCATGACCAGTTCCTTGGTGAGCGCCGGGCCGATCTCGCGCACCAGGCGCGGGATGCCACCCCAGGCGAGCGGGATGCCCAGGTCCACCTCGGGGATGCTGAAGCGCGCCGTGTCGGCGGCCACGCGCAGGTCGCAACCGGCGGCGACGATCAGCCCGCCACCCACGCACCAGCCCTGCAGGCGGGCGACCGTGACGGCGCGCATCTCGTCGAGCGCGCGGCCCATGCGCCAGCCCACCTGACGGTCCTCCATCGGCGCCGCCGTGCTGAACGCCGACAGGTCGGCGCCGGCCGAGAAGCTGCGCCCCGCACCACTGACGAGGACCACCTTCAGGTCGTGGTGCTCGTCGAACCAGCGCGCCGCCAACTCGATCTCGTGCAGCGTGTGCCCACTGAGCGGATTGAGCTTCTCGGGGCGGTTCAGGCGCAGTTCGCCACGTGCCCCGTCGACGGTGGCGACGATGGTGTCGAAGGTGGCGGTCTCGGTGCTGGGCGGGCTCGTCGGCATGGTCATGACCTCAGTCGCAGCAGCTGTCGCACCAGCCGCACGAGCTGCACTTGAAGTGGGCGTGCTCGGGATGCAGCGAGCCGCCGCACAGCGGGCACTCGGGATACACGCCGAAACGGACGCAACGGTCGCTGGAGGGACTGGTGATGCCGCTCGTGGCGGGCGCGGTGGTGATGTCGCCGGACATGTGGCAAGTGTGACATCGCAGGACCGCGCGTCGGCGGACCTCCCGTCGTAGTCTTGACCCACGGGTCAAGTTCAGGGACCCAGCCCCCGAAGGCTTCGATGACCTCCACCGACACCGACGAACTCGAGCACGGCTTCACCCCCGGCAGCGCACGGGCGGCACTCGCCTACCCGCGGTTCCGACGCATGTGGATCGCGTCGTTCTCGTCGAACATCGGCACGTGGATGCAGAACATCGTGCTGCCGCTGTACGTCTACGACCGCACCGGCAAGGCGTCCACCACCAGCATCATCGTGTTCGCCCAGCTCGGACCCCTGCTGTTCCTGTCCATCCCCGCCGGCGTCATCGCCGACCGCTTCGACCGTCGCCGCTGGCTCATCGCCATGCAGCTGGTGCAACTCGCGTTCTCCGCAGCGTTGGCACCACTCGCCGCTGCCGACGCCGCGCTGTGGAGCATCTTCCTGGTCGCCCTGGGTGTCGGCGTGGGCAACGCGCTGAACGCCCCCGCATGGTCGGCCATGCTGCCCACGTTGGTGCACCGGCGCGACATCGCCGGTTCGGTGTCACTGAACTCCGCCATGATCAACGGCTCCCGCGTCGTCGGCCCCATCATCGTGGCCGTCCTGCGATCGATGGGCGTGTCCATCGCCCAGATCTTCCTCATCAACGCGGTCACGTACCTGTTCGTGGTGGGTGCGCTGCTGCGCACGCCCATCAAACAGAGCTCGGCGGCGGCGCGCGAGCCTGGATTGCGCCAGCTCACCGCCGGCCTGCGCATCGCCCGCGAGAACAAGCCGGTCGGGCGTCTGCTCATCACACTGTTCACGTTTTCGTTGTTGTCACTCCCCTACGTGGGCCTGTTCGCCGCTGTGGCGCGCTTGAACTTCGGTGTCGAGAAGGGCTCCACCACGTACGAGTGGCTGTACGCCACGTGGGGGCTGGGCGCCTGCTTGGGCGGGCTCGCCATCGGCACCGTGTTCGTCGGCTACGACATCCGCAAGCTGGTGCGCCAGGGGTTCTTCGCGTTCGGCGTGTTCCTCGCAGCGTTCGGCCTGGTCCGCTCGCCCGCCCCTGCGTTCGTCGTGGGAGCGCTGCTGGGCTTCGCCTACTTCGGCACGACGACGTCGATGAACACCATCCTGCAGAGCCGGCTGGAGGACCACCAGCGCGGCCGCGTGATGAGCCTGTGGTTCATGGCCTTCGGCGGCACCGTGCCACTGGGCAACCTGGTGTTCGCGCCGGTGATGGACGCCATCGGGGCACGGTGGGTGCTGGTGGGCGGTGCCCTATGGGCGCTGTTCCTCGCCTGGTACTGCGACATCGCCAAGCTCGACCGGCTTGCCGAGCAGCGCGGCGGCCACCACCTCGAGCCCGACCACACGGCTACCTTTGACGAGCACGGCATCTCCGCGGGCGACTGAGCCCACCGCGGCAATCGGGTCGCCCACGGGTGTCACGCCGTACAGGTCCGTGCCATACGCGAGCACCTCCACACCCAGCTCGGCGGCGTAGCGCGCCACGGCGCGGTGCTCAGCCTCGGCGTCGCTGATCTCGGCCATCAACCCCAGCACGGCCACTCGCCGGGTGGCGGGCAGCGCCGCCAACGCATCGAGCGCGGCGCGCATGCTGGTGGGGTTGGCGTTGTAGCTGTCGTTCAGCACCAGGCCACCCGCGGCGGCGCGGGTGATCTCCATGCGCATGGCCGTCAGCCCCACGTCGGCGAGCGCCGCGGCACCCGCCGCCAGGTCGCCGCCGACGGCACCCACGCACGCCAGTGCCGCTGCGGCGTTCGACACCATGTGCCGGCCGCTCACACCGAGCCGCACGTCGACGCTGCCCCACGGGGTGTGCGCGGTGAACGAGGCACGGGCCAGGTCGTCGAGCACCACAGCCACGATGTGCACGTCGGCGTCGTCGGCCTCGCCGTACAGCAGGCATGCTGCAGCGGTGTCGGCAGTCATCGTCCGCACACGCGGGTCGTCGGCGTTCAGGATGGCCACGCCGTTCGCCGGCAGCGCCTGCGGCAGCTCGGCCTTCGCCCGGGCCACACCCTCGATGCCGCCGACGCGGTCGCTGTGTGCCTCGGCCACGCGCGTGACCACGCCGATGGTCGGCGCGGCGATGCCGCACAGGCGGGTGATCTCGCCGAAGCCACGCATGCCCATCTCGAGCACCATCACCTCGGTGTCGTCGGGTGCGTTCAGGACGGTGGTGGGCAGGCCCTGGTCGTTGTTGAAGCTGCGCTCGTTGGCCCACGTGCGCCGGCTGGCGCCGAGTGCGGCCCAGGCGAGGTCCTTCGTCGAGGTCTTTCCCACCGAGCCGGTGACGCCGATGACCGGTCCGGTGAACGTCGCCCGGCGCGCCGCCGCCAGCTGCATGAGGGCCTGCAGCGTGTCGGCCACCTCGATGGCCGTGCCACCTTGCGCCGACAGCGACGTGAGGTACGCGGCGGCGCCACGCTCGAGCGCGGCGGGCACGAACTGGTGGCCGTCGCGGTCCGCGACCAGCGGCACGAACAGCTGACCGGGCTGCAGCGATCGCGAGTCGAACGACACGCCGTCGATGACGGCGTTCGGCCCCACCAGGCGTCCACCGGTCGCCGCCGCAACGTCAATCGCTTCGAAACGCATCGGCCGACACGGTACCGTCGCGGCCACATGTCGACCCACGACCCTCGCATTCACCTCATCGTGCTCTTCGGCGGGCAGTCGGCCGAGCACGACGTCAGTTGCACGACGGCATCGCACGTCCTGCGGGCGGCCGACCCCACGAAGTACCGGATCACGCCCATCGGCATCGCCCGCGACGGGCGCTGGTCGTTGGCCACCGAGGCCCAGCGGGCGCTCGAGAGTGGCGCCGACGGGTTGCCGCCACAGCTGTCGGCATCCGGCGCCGTGGTCGAGCCCACGATGGCCATCACGCCCTCGGGCGACGAGGTCACCGTGGTGGTGCCGCTGCTGCACGGGCCGCTGGGCGAGGACGGCACGGTGCAGGGCATGCTCGAGTTGGCCGACCTGCCGTACGTGGGCACCGGGGTGCTCGGTTCGGCGGTGGCCATGGACAAGGCCATGGCGAAGGTGGTCACCGCGCAGCACGGCATCCCCCAGGCGCGCTACGTGGCCTTCCGCGCCAGCGAGATCACGCCCGGCACGCCGCAGCACATCGCCGACACGCTGGGCCTGCCGGTGTTCGTGAAGCCCGCCAACATGGGCTCGTCGGTGGGTGTCAGCAAGGCCAAGACGGTCGAGGCCGTGCGCGATGCCATCGAGGTGGCGTTGTCGTACGACGAGTGGATCGTGGTCGAAGAGGCCATCCAGGGCCGCGAGATCGAGGTCGCGGTGCTCGGCAACCTGCAGCCGCGTGCCAGCGTCCCCGGCGAGATCGTGCCCGGTGCCGAGTTCTACGACTACGCCGACAAGTACGTCGACGACGGGTCGCAGTCGCTCATCCCAGCGCCGCTCACGTCCGAGCAGACGGCCGAGGTGCAGCGGCTGGCCGTCCGCGCCTTCCAGGCCATGCGCTGCGAGGGCTTGTCACGCGTCGACTTCTTCCTCGAGGAGAGCGGACGCGGCTTCCTGCTGAACGAGGTGAACACCATGCCCGGGTTCACGCCCATCAGCATGTACCCGAAGCTGTGGATCGCCAGCGGCATGACCTACGCCGGGCTCATCGACGAGCTGGTGCGGCTGGCGCTCGAACGCCACACCCGCCGCCGCCGCAACACGTCACGCGCCTGAGCGCACTGCGCCGCGAGTGGCGGCCCGGAGTAGACAGTGTCCATGGATTCCACCGTGGCCTGCCCCATCTGCACGATGACCGACGTGCTCACCACTGCGTCGGGCGACCACGAGTGCGCCACGTGCGGCCACGAGTGGGAGGCCGACGCGGGCGACCCGAACGACCTGGGCGAGATCCGCGACGCGACCGGCACCGTGCTGCAGAACGGCGACTCGGTGGTGCTCGTGAAGGGGCTGCCGCTGAAGGGCCAGGCCGATCTGAAGATCGGCACGCGGGTGAACAACATCCGCCTCATCGCCGGCGATCACGAGATCGACTGCAAGATCGACGGCCGCGGCATCCTGCTGAAGGCCAAGTTCGTGAAGAAGGCCTGAGCCGGGTCAGCGTGACGGCGCCAGCGCGGCGCGGAGGAAGGCGAGCAGCTCGGTGCGCAGGGCGCGCAGGTCGGCGGTGCTCGACTGCCAGCCCACGGCACGCAGCGCCTCGGGCTCGGTGGCGATGCCGGTGACCGTGGCGTAGCAGAGCGCAGCGATCATCCGCGGGTCGGCCTGGCGCAACCGACCGGCGTCCATCTCGAGCCGCAGGTAGCCGACGGCGCGAGCAACGAGCGGTTCGAACGCGGCGTGCAGCCGGTCGCCGCTCGCGGGTGGCAGCCGCGAGATCTCGCGCACCAGGCCCAGCAGCGACGGCCGGCGCACGGCCTGACGGAACACCGCCTTCACCACTGCGTCGATGCGGTCGAGCGGGTCGTCGGTGGTGGCCCGGATGGCGGCCTCGACACCGACCGAGAGCTCCAGCACCGCGCTCTCGAGCACGGCCTGCACCAGGTCGTCCTTGCTGGGGAACCAGTAGAGCAGCGTCTGCTTCGCCACGCCCACCTCGCCGGCGATGACGTCGAGCGACACCGCTTCCACCCCGCGCACGCCGAACAGGTCGGTGGCGGCATCGAGGATGCGCAGGCGGGTGGACGAACGAGACGTCATTCCGGACTCTCTCTACCACATGGTAGAGAAATGTGCTAGAACAGTCGGCGCATGATCGCCGAACAGCTCGCAGGCAAGCGGATCGCCATCACCGGTAGCACCGGTTTCGTGGGCACCGCACTGGTCGAGCGCCTGCTGCGCTGCGCGCCCGGGTGCGACCTGGTGCTCCTCATCCGGCCCAGCAAGCGGCACGACGCCACCGAGCGCGCCCGCCGCGAGATCTTCAAGAACAACGCGTTCGACCGCCTGAAGCGCGAGCTCACCGAGGCGGGCGGCGAGACGTTCGACGAGATGATCGCCCGCCGCGTGCTCGCCGTGGGCGGCGACGTCAGCACCGACGGGCTGGGCCTCAGCGACGCCGACAAGGCCGTCTTCGCCAGCTGCGACACCATCATCCACTCGGCCGCAGCGGTCAGCTTCGACAGCCCACTCGACCTGGCCGTCGAGATCAACCTGCTCGGCCCGCCGCGCATCGCCGACACATTGAACGCGATGAACGTCGCACCGCACCTGGTCGCCGTCAGCACCTGCTACGTGGCCGGCAACCGGCGCGGCAACGCACCCGAGATGCTCGTCAGCCAGGGCCCGTGGGACATCGGCCTCGACTGGCGCAAGGAGGTCGCGGCCACGCGGCGCCTGCGCGGCGACACCGAGGCCGCCAGCCGTCACCCCGACCAGCTCGCCAAGTTCCGCGCCGAGGCCCGCCAGGAGCTCGGCGCCGCCGGCGCGCCGGCACTCGCGTCGAAGACCGAGAACCTGCGCATCGCCTGGGTGAAGGCGCAACTGGTCGAAGCCGGCCGCAGCCGCGCCGCCAGCGTCGGCTGGCCCGACGCGTACGCGTTCACCAAGGCGCTCGGCGAACAGGCCGTCACCGAGGTGAAGGGCAAGGTGCCGGTCAGCATCGTCCGCCCGAGCATCATCGAGTCCGCGCTCGCCGAGCCGTTCCCCGGCTGGATCCGCGGCTTCCGCATGGCCGAGCCGGTCATCCTCAGCTACGCCCGCGGCCTGCTGAAGGAGTTCCCCGGCGTCCCCGAGGGCACCGTCGACGTCATCCCCGTCGACATCGTCGTGTCGTCCATCATCGCCGTCGCTGCGTTGGGCCCCGAGCGCGCCGCCCCCATCACCCAGGTGGCCAGCGGTGGCATCAACCCGCTGAAGTACAAGATGCTCGTCGACAACGTGCGTGCCTGGTTCACCGAGCACCCGCTGTACGACGACGAGGGCCAGCCCATCGTCGTGCCCGAGTGGCAGTTCCCCGCACGCGGTCGCGTGAAGGAGCAACTCGAGCGGGCCAAGAGCATCGCCGAACGCACCGAGAAGGTGCTGCAGGCACTCCCCCTCCGCGGCAAGCAGGCGGCATGGGCCGCGTCGCTGGAGGAGAAGAAGAACGAGATCGAGCGGGCGTACGAGTACGTGCAGCTGTACGGCCTGTACACCGAGTGCGAGGCCATCTACCAGGTCGACAACCTCATGACCATGTGGGCGTCGATGTCGCCCGAGGACCAGGCGGCGTTCAACTTCGACCCCACCTCGGTCGACTGGCCGACGTACATCAGCACCATCCACCTGCCGTCCATCGTGCACCACTCGCGTGCGAAGACGAAGCCCGGCAAGAACAAGGTGGACCGCGAGTCGCGGCTGCGACGCAACGTGCTGTCGCCCGGCCGCCACCTCGCCGCGTTCGACCTGGAGAACACGCTCATCGCCAGCAACGTGGTCGAGAGCTACTCG
The DNA here is from genome assembly GCA_966112835.1 of uncultured Acidimicrobiaceae bacterium. Lineage (GTDB taxonomy): Bacteria > Actinomycetota > Acidimicrobiia > Acidimicrobiales > Ilumatobacteraceae > UBA668. Next base: position 556 of record CBHWEI010000040.1, on the reverse strand, counting down.
TTCCTGGCCACGCGCCGGTTGAACGTGCCCGAGCGCATCCGCTACGTGGTTCGCACGCTGGCCGAGGCGCCCACGCTGAGCAGCATCGACCGCAAGGACCGTGCCGACTTCCTGCGGTTCTTCTACCGCCGCTACGAGGACGCACCGATCGACCAGATCGCCGAGGACTCGAAGGATCTGCTCGCGCAGCTCATCCTGGCGAAGAGCTTCCCGGCCGGCCTGCGCCGCGTGCGCGAGCACCGCGCGCTCGGCCACCGCACCGTGCTCATCACCGGCGCCATGGACTTCGCCGTCGAGGGCCTGCGCCCGCTGTTCGACGAGATCGTCGCCGCGAAGATGAGCACCCGCCCCGACGGCACGTACAGCGGCAACCTCGCCGTCGTGCCGCCCACGGGCGAGACCCGTGCACAGATCCTGGCCGACTACTGCGAGGCCGAGGGCCTGCGGCTCGACGAGAGCATCGCCTACGCCGACTCGTCCAGCGACCTGCCCATGCTCGAAGCCGTCGGCTTCCCCGTCGCGGTGAACCCCGAGACCCGTCTGGCAGCCATCGCCC
>CBHWEI010000039.1:0-18548 GCA_966112835.1 uncultured Acidimicrobiaceae bacterium | reverse complement strand
ATTCGGGAGGACGAGCGCAGCGAGGACGGTTCTCGTCGTCCGGCGACGTTTGCGGCGGGGCGACCGCGGGTAGTCGGCGTGCAGCAGCGCCGTCACGGCGCGCCGAACGAGGAGCCACACATGTCGTACATCCAGGATCCCGAAGTCGTCCCCGCCCCCGCCCCGCTGGCGGCGCCTGTCGGGGCACCGCTGGCGGCGCCGGTTGCGGCCCCTGTCGCCACGGAGGCGCAGGTGCACACCACCACGGCCCGCCGGTTCGCACCCGACGCCATGGTCGCCGGCCTGGTCGGCCTGGCCTCGCTCGTGATCGGCCTCATCGTCGTGGTGCGTGCCGGCGTCGACACCCCGCTGTCCGACCCGGTCACGTCCATCCTGGGCTTCACCCACACGGCCACCCTGGGCATCATCGAGGTGGGCCTGGGCATCTTCCTGTTGCTCGCCGCATCGGCCCGCTCGCGCGGCGCGGCGATGTTCGGCGGCCTGCTGATGGTGGTCGGCGGCATCGTCGGCGTCGCCCAGTACCAGTCGTTCCAGGACTCGTTGGCGCTCGAGCAGAGCTGGGCGTGGATCGTGCTCATCGCCGGCGTCGTCGTGGCCGCCAGCGCCCTGCTGCTGCGGCGCTCGGCGACCCGCTCGACCGTGGTCGAGCGCCAGGTGGTCTGACCCGTCGCGGCCCGGCCGTCCGTGCGTCGTTCCCGCCGGCGCACGGGCGGTTGCGGCCATCCGCGACCTCACCACCTAGATTCGGGTGAGACGGCGTCGCACTCGGGTGCTCGCCGAGCTGTTGGCGGGCGCCGCGGCAGAAGGCTGATGTGCCGCACACCAACGAGTACTTCCCCGACTTCGAATCCCTGCGCCGGTGGCGCGACGAGCACTACGCCGGATAGCAGCCTGCCACGGCCCCGCGTCGCAGCCGAGCGGTGGTCACCATCGTGCGCGACGAGGCCGAGATGCTGCCCATCTGGCTGGGCTACTACTCGCGTTTCTTCGCGGCCGACGACATCTACGTGATCGACCACGACACGCAGGACGGCTCGACGGCTGGCCCCGGATTCCACCGCATCCCGGTGACGAACCCCACCTACGACGTGACGTGGCTGCTCGAGCAGGTGCGCTGCGTGCAGCACGAACTGGTCGCCCGGTACGACACCGTGGTGGTGTGCGACGTCGACGAGATCATCGCCCCCGACCCGGCGTCGGCCACCCCCGACCTCGGCGCGTACCTCGACCGGTTCGACGAGGACTTCATCAGCTGCGTGGGGTACGAGGTGCTGCACCGCCCCGAGCACGAGCCGCCCATCGACCTCGGCGCGCCCTTGCTCGCCCAACGCAGCAGCTGGTTCCGCAACCCCATCTACGACAAGCCGCTCATCGCCTCCGAGCCCATGGACTGGACGCCGGGCTGCCACCGCCGGGCCGACGGGATGAACAACTACGACCCGGACCTGCGCCTCATCCACTTGCACCGCATGGACGTCGAGCGGTGCTTCGAGCGGCATCTGCGCATGGCCGCCCTCACGCACGCCCGACGCGACATCGAGGCCGGCCGCGGCTGGCACAACCGCATCGTCGCCCGCGACGAGTTCGACCGCTGGTTCCACGACGAACGCTCCGACGGTGAGGCGCCGATGGAGCTGGAACCCATCGAGCCGCGCTGGCACACGGTCATCTGACCGCACGCATCGCCCTCAGAACGGAGGCTGGCTGGGAATCGTGGCGGCGGGCTCGTGGACGGGCTTGATGCGCAGGTCGGCCGCTCGGCCGATGCGCAGGTAGTGCAGCAGCGGGTTCTGCCCGGGCTGCATGGCCTCGCGGTGGTGCTCCAGGTACCAGAGCGCGTCGAACTCGGGGCCGGGCTGGCGGTGCTGCAGCAGACCGAACCGGGCGTAGTGGGCCGCGGGGTCGTAACCGGCGGCCTTCACGTCGGGGTACTGCTGCACGTACCACGCCGCGTCGAACAGTTCGCTGGAACGGATCTCGGCCGCGGCGGCGCGTTCCTGACGCCAGCCCGTGAAGTGGCCGCCCACCACGCTGTGGCCGAGGCGGGCCGTCTCGCGCAGCACCCGCTTCGCCGAGGGGGGAAGGTGGCGAACCACCGGGCGGGGCAGGTCCTTCAGGCGGCGGTTGCGGTGCTCGCGGCGCATGTAGCGGGCGTTGTGCAGGTTGTCCCACGATGCGCTCGCCGTGGGCGACCAGTGGAAGGTGCCCCAGAAACGCAGCTGCACCTCGGGCAATGCGAACGCCTGCCCGCGGATGCGTTCGTACTCCGCGAAGAAGCCGTCGATGCGATCGATGGGGCCGTTGGTGGCGACGCCACCGTGGAACTGGTGGAAGGTGGCCTCGCCCAACAGCAGCGTCGGGTGCGAGTCCGGCAGGCGGCAGGCGCGCGACCACGTGTCGAGGTTCACCAGCCCGCCACCGGGGCTCGTGAACGCGGTGTCGTAGCCCTCCAACTCGCGCCACATGCGCCGCCACATGAACACGGCGTTGCTCTCGGCCACGTTGCCGAACCACGCGTTCGAGCTGGACTCGTCCCACACCGACACGTCGAACAGGCGGTAGCCGTTGTCCTCCCAGCGGGTGCTCATGAGCAGGACGTCTTCCGAGCGCTGGTGGTAGCCCTTGGTCATCGAGTCGCGCTGCAGCTCGGGGCCCAGGTAGCGGCCGCGAGCGCCCACGAACGCGCGCTCGTCGTGTTCCAGTGCGGCACGCGCCTCGGCCAGCAGGCCGGGCGACGCGATGCGCGCGCCGTCGATGTACACGCCGACGATGGCGCCGACGGACATGTCGAGCCCGCGGTTGACCGCGGCGACCGGGCTGGGCTGGGGGTCGGGCATGGTGACGACGGTGAGGTCGATGCCCAGGTGCGAGAACTCGGCTGCGGTGGGTGGCTCGGCCGAGCCGTTGTCGACGACGATGACCTCGTACTCGTGGGCATCGATGTCGCGCTGGTAGCCGGGCGAGAGCGAGAGCAGGGTGCGCGGCAGTTCGCGCTGCATGTTGTGGGTGACCACCACGACCGACAGGAACGGCTTCATCGCGTCACCTTCCGCGGCAGGGCCCCGGCGATGAGGTGGCGGATGCGTTCGAGCACGTGGTCCCCGGCACCGGCCTGCATCGCGTCGGCCTGACGGGCCTCGCGGAGCATGCCGAGCACGCGCGGGATGAGCGGGTCGAACGGGTCGATCTTGTCCTCGCGGTCCAGGATGTCGGGGTGCACCTCGGTCATCGAGGTGAGGATCCACTCCACGAAGATGTCGAAGTTCGGGTACAGCGCCCGGTTGTTCGGGTCGAGCCCCATGATGAGCAGCGTGCCGGTGGGCTCGGTGTCGATGGGCAGCAGGATGAGGTCCGGGCGCCCGCCGCGCAGGATGGGGATCATCTTCCACACGTCGCCGGTCCAGTAGCGCGACTTGCGTTCGCGCTCGGCCTGCAGCGGGTGCGCCGGGTAGATGTCGTCGAGCACGATCACCGAGAAGCGGTCGCACTGCTGCTCGACGTGCATGAAGTCCTTCAGCACGTACTCGGCCAGGTGCATGCCGTCGATGTACGCGAGGTCCACCGTCGGCAGCTGCTCGGGCTCGGACGTGAGGCGGAAGAAGTCGTCGCTCGTGGTGCGGCTGATGCGATGGTTGGGCCGCAGTTCGTGGGTGAGCACGGGCTCGGGGTCGATCCCCACCGCGCCGCACGAGGCGAGCACCAGGCTGGAGCCGTCGAACACACCGATCTCGAGGTAGAACCGCGGGTCGAGGTGCTCGTGCACGCGCTCGAGGAACAGGTACTTCCACTCCACACCGGCGCCGTGCTCGATCTCGTCGGGCAGGTCGGTGGGGAAGGCGTTCTGCAACTCGTCGGCGGGTTCGACCGACAGGTCGGGTGTCAGCGACGCGAGCGCAGGGTCGTGGCCCAGGTGGCGGAAGACGCCGACCGTGTCGTGCCACGGTCCCAGGTCGCTGCGCCAGCAGTCGACGAGCGACATGCCGGCCGACTGTGCCAGCGCGGTCATGGAATCGGGCAGCAGGCGGTAGCAGTCCACCGGGTACCGGTGCTCGGGGCCGGCCGACGGCGCGAGGACGATGAGCACCCCGTGCGGTGCGAGCACACGCTTCATCTCGGCGAACGTGCGCCAGAACTGCTCGTTGTGCTCGAAGGTCTGGCCGGAGACGGCGATGTCGAACGAACCGTCGTCGAACGGCAGGTGGTACGGGTCGTCGAGCACCACGTCGACCCCGTCGCCGTCGGCGATGTCGACGCCGACGTAGTCGCAGGGCAGGCGCCCGAACGCCGATCGGTAGCTCCCCGTGGTGAACTCGGAGGCACCCACCTCCAGCACTCGCAGCGGGTCACGTGCTCCCAGCACCGGGTCGGGGAGCACGTGCCGCTTCAGGCACATTCGCAAGTTGTCGAGCGACGAGAGATGCACGCGCGCGTCTGACCGTTTCCATGTCCGCCCCGCGCCCCTCGCGCGGTGGTTACCCGAGGGTAATCCGCCGGCGCCGGCGCCGCGGCATCTTCGGCGATCAGACCAACAGGGGGATGAGGTTGGTGGGGTAGTGGCTGGGGGCGAACCACCACGACTCGACGGCGTAGCGGGTCTTCGTCATCCCCGGGCCGCCCGACGTGCGGTGCAGGTTCATGTGGTCGAACAGGATCGCGTCGCCCTCGCGGAACTCGGGGCGCACCAGCCCGGCAGGCCCCGCCGCCTCGCGGGCAGCCGAGTCGCCCACCGCCCACGGGTACGGCGCGTCGCCGGTGCCCTTCTCGACGAGGTGCTCCAGCCGGCACGGCACGAGCTCCATCGTCGGTGCGTCGACGCCGCAGTCGGATGCCGCGATCCACACGTTCAGGCTGCGGATGCCGTCGCCCAGGAACGCGCCGTCCTGGTGCCAGCCGCCGAGCGTGTCGTACGGCACCCGGCGCAGTGCTGTCTTCTCGACCGAGATGGCGGGCGGTTCGCCCAGGTACGCCTCGGCCAGGGCGGCGATGCCGTGCCGCCGGTACAGCTCGAACAGCCGGAACATCGCCCGCGGGCTGTCGCCGGCCAACACGGCCGCGCCGCCGCGGTGCCAGTAGCGGTCGAAGGTGCTCAGCTCGGCGATGTTCTCGTTGATGTCCGACGTGAACTCGGAGTACCACGGCTCGGGAGTGCCGCCGGTGGCGGTGTCCTGGAAGCGGTCCTGCGCTGCGTAGACGGTGTCGATGATCTCGCGCAGTTCGGCCACCTCGGTGGCGTCGAGCAGGCCGCGCACGATGAGCGCGCCGTGCCCCAGCACGCCCGAGCGCACGGCGTCGGCGTCGAGTTGCGCGGCGTGGACCTCGGGGATGCCGGTCTCACCGGCGAAGCGATCCTGGAACGGTGCCGGCCATTGCTCGGGCCCGGTGCCCGCGCCGCCGCCGAAGAAGGCCCGATGGCGGATGTCCATCAGGGCGGACTCGACCGACCCGTCGGGCTGGGCCCGGTTCGCCTCGCTGAGCAGATCGATGGCGTCGCGCCAGCGCCCGGCGTCGGCCAGGCGGCGGGCGTCCTTCACCACGGGCGCCGTGCGTTGCCGTGTCCGTCCAAAGATGCTCATCGTCACCTGCGCCTCCGGTCGCGAACGGTAGACGATACGGCCCTGGGGTGCGGTGGTTCGGTCCGCGTCAGAGGGGCCGGGCCGGCATGCCCACCACGGTGGTGCCCTCGGGCACGTCGTCGACCACCACGCTGTTGGCGCCCACGGTGGCGTTCGGCCCCACGGTGACGGGGCCGATGAGCTTGGCCCCGGTGCCGATGCTCGAGTTGGCCAGCACCGTGGGGCCCTGCAGCACGCCCGACTTCAACCCGAGCGTGACCCAGGGGAACAGGATGGTGCCGGTGGACACGCGGGTGAGTCCGTCGATGACGACCTGACCGTGGGCGATGTAGATGCCCGGCTCGACGATGACCGGGTCGCCGATGCACACCTGCGAGTGCAGCATCGCCAGCCGGTGCAGCACCCGGGGAAGCACCGGCACGCGCATCTGTTGCAGGCGCGCCTTGCCGCGGTAGAAGACCTGTCCGGCGAACGCGTCGGACACCCACATGAGCCGCAGGATCTGCAGCGCGCCGTCGAGCCGCGACGTGAACTCGCTCCGCTCGAACCGCAGTTGCGCCGTGTAGCGAGCGTCGGCCCACACGGCGCGCAGGAACGGCGGGTGCTCGGCTTGCAGGGCGCGAAGGGCCGGGTTCGACATCGCGACATCCTGGCACGACCGTCGCGGCAGGGGCATCCGCACACCGGCACCGGCACCGCGGACGCGTGCGCGGGCTCAGCCGAGGTGGTGGGTGAACAGCACGCCGGCGTCGTGGGTGTGGCGACGCATGCCGAGGTGCTCGTAGAAGCCGATGGCGTGCTCGTTGCGCGGGTCGACGCCCAGGTGCACGCCCGGCGAGCCGGCGGCGCGCAACTGGTCGAACAGGTGCTGCATCAGCCGGCGCCCGAGCCCTCGCCCCTGGGCCACCGGCAACAGGTCGATGTGCAGGTGCGACGGGTATCGCTCGATGACCGCCGGCGGCGTGGCGCGCGGATGGTGGATGGCCTCGACGAAACGCCGGTCCAGCTCGGTGCCGCCGGCCGGCAGCGGGTACCGCTCGCGCAGGACCGGCCACCACTCTGCCTCGCACCGTGCCTCGAACGCCGCCGTGTCGAGCGCACCGATGACGTACCCGACCACGTGGTCGTCGATGACCGCCACGGTGGCCAGCGACGGTTCGAGCGCCAGGTACGCGCCCGCGTAGAGGTGGCCGTACAGGTCGGGTTCGTCGATCAGGCTCGTGGCATCGCGTCCGCCGTCGCCCGTGCGCACACAGATGTCGTAGAGCGCGTCGCGATCGTTCGGTGTGGCGGCGCGCACGATCACGTCGCCGCTCGCCGTGGACGGGCGGGTCATGTGGTGACGCGGATGGGCAACGACGCGTAGCCGCGGATGGGCGACCCGGCGGGGTGCTGCACGGGCGGGCCGTCGAGCTCGACTGTGCGGAACCGGCTGGACAGCTCGGCCAGTGCCTCGGTGAGCTCGAGCCGGGCCAGGTTGGCGCCCAGGCAGTAGTGGATGCCGCCGCCGAATGTGAGCAGGTGCCAGCCGTCTGGCGCGGCACGGGTGATGTCGAACACGTCGCCGCCGGGCAGCGCGGTGGTGTCGTGGTTGGCGGACATGCTCATGAGGATGACGATGCTGCCCGCGGGCACCAGGTGCCCGCCCATCTCGATGTCCTCCAGCGCGAACCGTGGCAGTGCCTCGGTGGCGGGCTCCCAACGGATGGCCTCCTCCACGGCGGCGGGCACCAGCCGCGGCTGCTCGCGCAACAACGCCCACTGGTCGGGGTGCTGCGCGAACGTGTGGATGACGTTGCTCAACTGGTTGCGGGTGGTGTCGGTGCCGGCGACCAGCATCATGGCCACCACCGACCGCAGCTCGCTGGGCGACAGGCGGTCGCCCTCCTCCTCCACGGCGATCAGGTTCGACAGCAGGTCGTCGCGCGGCTCGGCGCGGCGCTGCTCGACGAGCTCGTCGATGTACTCGTCGAGCTCGGCCTGCGCGGACTCGATCTCGTCGAGGTACGCACCGGCGTCGAGGCGCAGCGACAGCAGGATGGACGACGCCCAGCGGCTCATGTCGGCCACGCGGTCGGCCTCGATGCCGACCAGCGCGCAGATGACCGGGATGGGGAACGGGTCGCACATGGCCGACACGGCGTCGCCGCCGCCTGCCGCGGCCACCGGTGCGGCCAGGTCGGCGATGACCTGCCGCGTGTACGGGCGCAGCAGTTCCACCGACCGCGGCGTGAACGCCTTCGACACCAGTCGCCGTAGGCGGTGGTGGTCGTCGCCCTCCATGAACAGCAGGATCTGCTCCTGGCGCTTCCAGGCCCGGCTGCCCTCGGGGATGCCCGACATGCGGGCGAAGTCCATGCCAGGCCCACGCAGGCGCCGGTCGCGCAGCAGGTCGGTGACGTCGCGGTGGTGGATGACCACGGGGCCGAACACACCCTTCGCCAGCGGCGCCGTGGCACGTGCGACGGCGAACACCTCGCGGTTGGCGGCTGCGTCGTCGGCCATGCCGGGGATGAGCAGCGGCAGGTCTGCATCGGCGAAGGTGGGCATCGGAACCTCCCTGGTCCGATGCCCACCGTAGTCACCGGCTCGGCCCGGCCGATCAGACGAGTCGATGTGCGCTCACAGCTGGGGAGTCTCCTCTGGCCGGAACTGGTTGCGTTCGTTCCCGGAAACCGGGAACGAACGCAACCAGAAACCGATTTGGGAGGAATCACAACCAGAAACCACGGCCGGCGCGGTGTGCTCGCTACGGCCCCGTCCTCGACGGGCGCGGACCTGACGGTTCAGACCAGCGTGGCGAGGTAGGCGACGAAGCGGTCGAGGCTGGCGTTGAAGCCGGCGAGCGCTTCGGGGCTGCGGTACATGGCCGGCACGTTGCGCTGGTGGATGACCACCTCGGTCCGCCCGTTGCCGAGGTCGGTGAACGTGGAGGTGTTGGTCATGCCCTCGGCCGCGCCGGTCTCGCTCCACACCATCTTCGACGGCGGGTCGACCTCGATGAACACACCGGTGTTCGGGAACCGTTCGCCGGTGGCATCGAAGACCATCGTCGTCTCGAACCGGCCGCCGGGCCAGGGCTCGATGACGATGCCGTCGAGCGGGGTGCTGATGCCGGGAGGACCCCAGAAGTGGGTGAGGTGCTCGGGCGTGACCATGCATTCCCACACCAGTTCGCGCGGTGCTTCGTAGATGCGGGTGATGACGACTTCGCCGAGTTCGTTCGGGTCGATGCTCATGTCGGGGTGTGCTTTCTGTGATGGGTTCAGATGCTGGGTGTCGGGGTGTCGTGGGTGGGCGCCGTGGCGCGGGTGCGCTGCAGGTGCCGGAGGTGATCGCCCAGGCGATCGAGCCGGTCCTCCCACACCTGGCGGTGCTCGGCCAGCCAGTCGAGGGCGGGGGAGAGGGTGTCGAGCTCGGCGTGGCAGGGACGGCTGCGGCCGTCACGGCCCTTGGAGACCAGGCCGGCGTCCTCGAGCACGCGCAGGTGCTTCGAGACCGCCTGCAGGCTCATCTCGAACGGCTCGGCCAGCTCGTTCACCGTCAGGTCGCCCTGGGCCAGGCGTCCGAGCATGGCGCGGCGCGTGGGGTCGGCCAGTGCGGCGAAGGTGCGGCTCAGTTCGTCGGCGACGCTCGTCGCGCTGGGGTTGGTGGTTGCGGTCATCGATCGGGCTTTCGTCGATCAACTGATTGGTTGATCAACCAGTTGGTTGAACTATGCCCGGAGGATGCGCGTCTGTCAAGCGTTGTCGGCGAACTTGCCGACCACCAGCATCGCCTGTTCGTTGGCCTCGGTGTGGCCCGTGACGGCCGGCAGGAAGTGGCGCCGGTCGATGGCCCGCAGCACGGTGTCGCTGGTGGCCACCACCGTGGCGGCACGCGGCACGTCGCGCAGCAACGCCAGCTCGCCGAACGACTCGCCGTGCCCCAGCGCGGTCACCACGGCGCCATCGATGACCACGTCGACCGTGCCCTCGTCGATGACGTAGAAGCGGTCGCCCGCGTCGCCCTGCTCGAACACGCGCGCACCCACGGGGACGCGGAACACCGTGGACGTGCGCGCCAGGCGCTCGACCAGGCTCTCGGGCAGCACGGCCAGCATCGGCACGCGGCGGACCAGATCGAGCCCCTCCGGTGCCAGTGCCACGCGATCGATGGCGGTGAGGCCGCGTGCCGACACGAACACGAGCAGCGGCACCGCCAGGCCGATGCACGCCAGGCCCCAGCGCAGCCCGATGGTGTTGATGAGCAACGGCATGGCCAGCGAGCCCAACGCCATGCCGGCGACCGCGGCACTGTCGAGCGCGCCGAACACGCGGCCCATCACCTCGTCGGGTGCCAGTCGTTGGATGATGGTCTCGGCGTTCACGTCGACCACCGAGTTGCCCAGGCCGATGGCCGCCATCGCGATGAACGCCGTGACGAGCGACGGCCACGCCGCCACCAGCAGCAGCGGTGCGCCCCACAGGATGATGCCCAGGCCGAAGTCGCGCGCCAGGCGGCCGCGCTGCGCCAACAGCAGCGCCACGGCGCCACCGATCACGCCGCCCACGCCCAGGCCCATGCCCAACAGGCCCAGGCCGCCGTTGCCCATGTCGAGCAGGTCGAGCGCGATGGCCACTTCGTAGACCGCGCTCGCGCCCGCGACGAACGTCTGCACCACGTAGAGCAGCACCAGCAGACGCAGGTGCGAGCTGGAGAAGATGGTGCGATAGCCCTGACTGACACCCGCGAACGCGCCGGCCGGCTCGGCCGCGCGCTCGGTGCCCGTGTCGCCCGTGTCGCTCGCGTCGTCGCCGCGGGGTTCGTCGGTGGCCGGCGCGGCGACGTGGATGCCGTAGACCATGAGCGCCGACCACAGGAACGTGACGGCGTTGAAGACGAACACCCAGCCCACACCGGTGACGGCGAGCAGCAGGCCGGCGATGGCCGGGCCGACGAAGAACGCGACCGAGTGGATGGTGAGGGCCGTCGCGTTGGCGGCAGTCAGTTCGCCCGGCGACGTGGCCAGGCTGGGGAGCAACGACGACTGTGCCGGGCGGAACACCAGGCCGCCCAGGATGGTGAGCAGCACGAAGACGAACACGACCACCGACGATGCGCCGCTGGCCGCGAACGCTGCCGCGACGAGCGCCAGTGCGAACCGCGCCACGTCACTGCTCATCATCAGCCGCCGGCGGTCCACCTTGTCGGCCAGCACCGACAGCACCGGGCCGAGGATGGCGGCCGACAGGTAGCGCACCACGGCGAAGGCGCCCACCGCGGTTGCGCCGCCGCGGTCGTACGCGTACACGGCGAAGGCCACACCCTGCGCCCAGTCGCCGATGACGGAACCGGCGAGTGCCAGGTTCAGCCGCCGCAACGAACGGTTGCGGAAGACGTCGACGATCGCGTCTCTCGATTCGCGTGCATGCGCCATCGCAGCCGACATGCGTGTCCCTCCCCGCGGAGCCCGTGGCCCCTTGCCCACGTACAACGTAGACGGTGCCACCGTGCACAATGTGGGTCATGGCCACGCCCGGGAACCTCGCCCAACAGCTCGCCGCGGTTGCCGACGGGCTGGGGCCCGTGCTGGCGCCGGCGGACCAACGAACGCAGCTGGTGGACCTGTGCGCGCTGGTGCGCCTGGCCACCGGTGCGGGCAGCGTGTCCATCGCCCGATTGCACGACGACGAGCTGGTGTACGAGGCCGCCGACGGCACCGGTGGCGATGCCATCACGGGCGTGCGGCTGCCCACCTCGCGCGGCATCGCCGGCTACGTGGCCCGCACCGGACAGTCGTTGGTGGTCGATCAGGTGCAGTCCGATCCGCGGTTCGCTCGCGACGTGGCCGAGCGGGTGGGCTACCTGCCCACGTCGTTGCTCGTCGTGCCGGTGGTCGACGCCGACGACGAGGTGCTCGGCGTGGTGTCCGTGCTGGACCGCACGCACGGCGCGGGCGACGCGCTCGCCGTCGCGTCGTCGGCAGCCCGGGTGGCCGCGCCCATCCTGGCGCTCGGCACCGCGGTGGCGCGCCTGGGGCCGCTGCTGTTGCGCGCCGTGGCCGATGCCGTGGCCGCCGGCGACACCCGGCTCGCCGGGTCGTTGCGCCGCCTGGCCGACCGCGTGCCCGAGCCCGACGACGAGCTCGCCGCCATGGCCGCGCTCGTGGCCGAGGTGCGGCTGCTGCCGACGGCGTCGCAACAGGCCATCGCCCGCGTGCTCCGCGAGTCCATCGCGCTCGCCGCGCCGAGGCGCCGCTGGTGAGCGCCGGCGACGCCGTGCTGCCGGCGTGGTCCGAGCCGTTCCATGCCCCCGGTGGGCCAGGTGCTGCGCCGGCGCTGCGCCTGCCGATGCGCCTCGACCGGCGCTGGGCGTACGGCAACGGTCGCGGTCGCGGTGTCCGGGTCGCGGTGGTCGACAGCGGCATCGATGCCGACCACCCGCTGGTCGGGCCGGTGCAGCAGTACGTGGCCATCGACCGCGACGAACGCGCACCCGACGGTGTGCGCTTCACCAAGGGTCGCCACGACGACCTCTACGGGCACGGCACCGCGTGTGCTGCGATCATCCGCGAGCTCGCGCCCGAGGTGGAGCTGGTGTCGGTGCGTGTGCTGGGCGAGAACCTGAAGGGGAGTGCCGGTGCCTTCGCCCACGGGGTGGAGTGGTGCATCGATCAGGGCGTCGACATCATCAACCTCAGCATGAGCACCGCGAGCGAACGGTGGGCCGAGACGTTCTGGGACCTGGTGGACATGGCCACGTATCGCCGGGTGATGCTGGTGTCGGCCATGAACAACGAACGCAAGCGCACCATCCCCAGCGAGCTCGCCGGCGTGTTCTCGGTGGCGTGCGCGCCGGGCACCGACCGCGAGGCCGTGTGGTGCAATCCGCAGGGACCGGCGGAATGGGGGGCCGCGGGGATCGACGTCGACGTCGCCTGGTTGGGTGGCTCCGTCATCCGTGCCACGGGCAACTCGTTCGCCGCGCCGGTCATCGCCGGTCACCTGGCGCGCATCGCCGGCACACACCCGGGCATCAGCCCGTGGCAGGCCAAGACGGTGCTGTCACAGCTCGCGGTGAACGCCCCGACCTGAGCCCGGACGCGACAGTGGGGCACCAACCCGCGCGATCGGTGCCCCACTGACGATGTGTTGACGACGGGTCAGCGTGCCTTCAGCACGCCGTGGCCTTCGGCCTCGTCGTCGTCGATGGCGGGGACCCGCTTCTCCTGGCGCTTGCCGGCGCGGATCTCGGCGTCCTCCATGGTGACCCGGATGTGGCCTTCGGCCTCGTCGTCGTCGATGGCGGGCACTCGCTTCTCCTGGCGCTTGCCGGCGCGGAGCTCGGCCTCGTCGATCGTGACCCGGATGTGGCCCTCGGCGGTGTCGCCGTCGACCGTGCGGTTCACATCGGTGTTCTTCTGCATCTCGCTCATGATGTCGTCCCCTTCGAGTGACTTCTGCTCCCCAGGCAATCCCGCCCGTTGCAGACGCATCATGCAGGAACCGTTCGGGGTCGGGCTGTCACACAGCTGACTTTTCAGGAAGATTTCCCGCCGGGCGTGTTGGCCCGCACGCGCAGGCCGTCGCGGTCGAGCACGCGAACGGAGCGGCCGCTCACCTCCACCAGTCCGGCGCGCTCCAGCGATTGCATCACCTGGTTCACCGTCTGACGGGCGCCGCCCAGCAACTGGCCCAGCTCGGCCTGCGTGAGCGACAGCTTGAACGTGTCGCGAGCGTGCTGGTCGGCTTCCACCAACAGGTACTTCGCCAGCCGTCCGCCCAGGTCGAGCGAAGCCAGGTCGGTGAAGCCGTCGTTCAGCGACCGCATGCGTTCGGACAGGAGGGCGACCAGGCGTCGGGGGATGGCGGGGTCGTGGTCGTACGCGTCGCGGAATGCGCGAGCCGGCACCTCCACCACGTCCGAGCGGCGCAAGGCGCCCACCGAGGTGGACCGGGGCACGTCGTCGAGCACGCCGAGCTCGCCCACCAGGTCGCCCGGCGACAGCAGCGCCAACGTCGGTTCGGTGCCGCCGGGGCCCGACGTGAACACCCGCAACGTGCCCGTGGCGACCGCGAAGACGTTGGTGGCCCGGCTGCCGGCGACGAAGAGGATGTCGTGCTGCTGGAGCGTGTGCCACTTCGACGCGGCGGCCAAGCGGTGGATGGTGTCGTCCGCGGCTGCGCTGAGCAGCGCGGTGGAGCGGAGGACGTCGTCGATTCGCGGGACGCCATTCGTGGCCCGACCTGCTGTCATGAACCGGAACGTAGCCGTTCAGGGCCTAGAGTTCCGGCGTGGAGTTGCTGAGCGAGCAACCGCAGGCGGCGGTCGAGTCGCGAGAGCGACTGAGTTCTCGTGGCCTCACCGTGCCCGTGGTGCTGTCCATCGTCGGGTCGCTGCTGGCGTTCATCGCCATCGCGGTGGCGTTGTTCTACGCCACCGAGCGCGCTGCGGTCGACGAAGCGCTCGGCGAAGCCGGCGACGCGGGCGAGGTGACGGCACGAGTCGCGCTCGCACCGTTCATCACCTCCGCGCTCGTGGACCAGCAGCCCGACGCCATCGCGGCCATCGACGACGCGGCGAAGACGCTCTTCAAGACGGTGCAGATGACCCGTCTGAAGATCTGGTCGAACAAGGGCGTGGTGCTCTGGAGCGACGAGAAGGAGCTCATCGGCAAGCAGTTCGAGTTGCAGCCCGACGAGTACGAGTTGTTCGACACGCTCGGCGCCGAGGTCGACGTGAGCCCGCTCACGAAGGACGAGAACGCGCTCGAGTCGGCGCTGGGCATCGACAAGCTGGTGGAGGTGTACTTCGGTGCGCCGGTGAAGGACTCCACCGAGACCGTGCTCGTCGAGACCTATTACTCGTACAACACGGTGACGTCGCGTGCCGACGACCTGCGGCGGCGCTTCATCCCGTTGCTCATCGGCGGCCTCGCCCTGCTCACCATCGTGCAGGTGCCCCTGGCCATCCTGCTGGCGCGCCGCCTCAGCAAGGCCACCCGCGAACGCGAGCGGCTGCTCGAGCGGGTCATCAACGCGTCCGACGCCGAGCGCCGGCGCATCTCGGCCGGTGTGCACGACGGTGCCGTGCAGGACCTCATCGGCATGAGCTACACGCTGGCGGCCAACGCCGATCAGGCGCCACCACCACTCGACCGCACCCTCCATGATCTGGCCGGCTCCACCCGGACGGTCATCAGGCAGTTGCGCAGCATCCTCAACTCGATCTACCCGGTCGAGGTTCCCGACCAGGGCTGGGCGTTCGGCCTCAACGACCTCGTGCAGGCGTTGGAGACGAACGGCGTCGACGTCCAGCTCGACATCGAGCAGGTGGCCCTCGCTCCCATGGACGAGTTGCTCCTGTTGCGTGTCACCAGGGAAGCACTACGGAACGTGGCCACACATGCCGATGCATCCCGCGTGATGGTGAAGCTGGATCAATCGCGCATCGGCCGAGTCGTGCTGCAGGTGAACGACGATGGCAAGGGCTTCACCGCGGCCAACGCCGATTCCAGCCGCAGCGAGGGTCACCTCGGCCTGCAACTGCTCTACGACCTGGCCAACGACGTGGGCGCCGACCTCACCATCGACTCCACGCCCGGCGTTGGTACTAACCTGCGACTCGAACTGATAGGACAACGATGATCCGGATCGTGATTGCTGACGACCACGCCATGGTGCGTGCAGGCCTCTCCCAACTGTTGGGCTCGTTCGACGACCTCGAGGTCGTCGGCACGGCCGCCGATGGTGCCGAGGCCGTGCAGGTCGTGGGTGAGCTGTTGCCCGACCTGGTTCTCATGGACCTGTCGATGCCCACGATGGACGGCATCGAGGCCACGGCCGCGGTGAAGAAGCAGTACCCCGACACCCACGTCGTGGTCCTCACCACGTTCCAGGAGCCCCGCCAGGTGGCCGCCGCGCTCAGCGCCGGTGCCTCTGGCTATCTGGTGAAGGACGTCGAGCCGGAAGTGCTGGTGGCCGGCATCCGTGCCGCGGTGCAGGGTGGCGCGCCGCTCAGCCCGTCGGTGGCGGCAGGTCTGCTGCGCGGCAGCAACCAGATGAGCATGGTGTCGCCCTCGTCGCTGACGCCACGCGAGCTCGAGATCCTGCAGCTCATCGTCGACGGCCACACCAACCAGCAGATCGCCCGCACATTGGGCATCAGCGAGAAGACGGTGAAGACGCACTGCAGCCGCCTCTTCCAGCGCCTCGGCGTCACCGACCGCACCCAGGCGGCGGTGTGGGCGATGCGCAACCTGCCCTCCAACCAGGGCTCCTGATCGCCGCCGTGCGGCCCGCCTGACCAGGGCGGGCGTGCTGCGGCGCGCACTCGCGGCGGTACCCGAGCGAGGCCGGGGGAACATACGTGTGACGAACGTCACAGTCACTTCGTGAAGATTTCTTCGGGTCGTCACTGTCCGTCCTGAGGTCCCACGACGGGTGAGGGTCGGGGTCCATGGTCAGCGGAGCGAGTTCGAGCCACCACTGGGCGTCGATCCATGACCCGAGTCGTACGACCTCTGTCGGATGGTCGTACGCCGAGTCCTGGTCGCGGGCTGTAGACCGCCGGGTCATCTTGCGTCCTGAGCAGGGGAAATGGTCTGGTAGCGGTGCGGAAACTGTCGCAACGGGAGCGGCAGGCGGGAAAGGGTGGGCGCGATGAGCGTTCTTCGAACTGTCAACACTGCTGTGCGTGAGCACGGCCCTGGACGGGAGGACTCGACGGTGCGGGCCGGTCGGGTCAAGGCGTTGTTCGCAGCGCTCCTGCTGATCGTGTCGGTGGTGCCGTTCCTGGCACTCTCCACCGGCGGTGCATCGGCAGCGCCCACCACCCCCGCGCGGTCGGCCCAGTCCGACATCGCCGGCTTCCCGGTGTGGTACCAGGACGCCAACGGCGTTCGGGTCACGCCCTGCATCGACCCCAACGACGCCAACTGCGCCGCAGCGGCCAACCCCACCTACAACCCGGCGTTGCCGCTGGCGTTCCCGGGCAACTACCCGAACGAGTTCTTCTACTCGGCCGTCGCGTCGCAGGCGGTCATCGTGGCCGACTGCCCGAGCGCCGGTGTCGCCAACCCCGGCGTCGTCGTGAACCTGGCCCTCGAGGGCGCGTTCCTGAACGGCACGCTCACCCCCGGCGACCAGATGGTGTTCGGACGCATCCGCGTCGTCGCCAAGGCGGGCTCGGGTCTTTGCGCCAACACCTGGTACACCTTCGCCACGCCCTACGGCCCGGCCACCATCAAGACCGACGCCAACGGCGCAGTCTCCGGTGCTGTCGCCTCGGCGAACACCTACGACCAGGGCTGCCTGCCCGGTCCGTCGACGCCCTGCAACTACGACGCCCCGCTGGCCGCCCCGGTCCTGGGCGTCGGCCTGCTCCACCAGGTGACCAACGCCGCCCCCGGCTACCTGGGCAGCGGCGCCGGCTTCGACGCCGTCACCGGCGGTGCCGGTGGCTTCAACCAGGTCGACATCCTCCGCTGGCCGGCCGACGTGACACCGCCCGCCACCGGCTTCGGCGCCGCATGCACCGACCCCGGCTGCACCCTGTCGGGCACCACCAACCAGTTCAGCGTCGCCGCCAAGCTGGCCGGCCCGCTGCAGCCCTCGGTGCCCACGCTCGACTTCGGCGGTCAGCCGCAGACCGTCCCCAGCGCCGACCGCACGGTCAGCCTCACCAACCTCGGCTCGGGCCCGCTCGGCCTCGACTCGACCATCATCGACAGCATCACGGTCGCCGGCGTCAACGCCGCCGACTTCTTCGTGCACACCACCAGCTGCCCCGTCACCGGGACGCCGCTCGCCGCGCCGATGCCTCGCGACGGCGCCTGCGACGTGAACGTGAACTTCACCCCGTCGACCTCCGGTCCCGAGTCGGCGGCGCTCGTCGTGTCGCTGAACGGCGGCGCGCAGGCGTTCACCATGCCGCTCGCCGGTTCCGGCCTCCTCGCCGGCCAGCTGCCGGCCATCACGGTCGACCCGGCCGATGGCAACCTGGCCCTCGGCCCGGTGCGCCTCACCACGTCCAGCGCGGTCAAGACGGTCACCGTCACCAACTCCGGCACTGCGCCGCTGCAGGTGCTGCCGACGCTGAACGGCGCCGACGCCGCAGCGTTCACCATCACCAACAACGACTGCACTGCCAGCTACCTCGCCGTGGGTGCGTCCTGCAGCATCGGCGTGAAGTTCACGCCGTCGCAGGTCCGCCTGTACTCGGCGCTGCTCGACATCGCCAACAACTCGGCCACGGGCACCTTCGTGGTGGCCCTCACCGGTGACGGCACGGGCGGCGTCGCCGCCGTCGGTCCCGTCAACCCGGTGAACACCCAGCCCGACTGGTACCAGGACGAGCACGGTGTGCGCCTCGGCCAGTGCGACGACCCGAGCAACCCGCTGTGCATCACGGCGTTCCCCTCGGGCACCGCGACGTTCCCGACCAACTACCCGAGCGAGTGGTTCTACTACCTCGCCCAGTCCACGCCCATCGACGTGCAGGACCCGGCGTGCGGCATCACCGCCAAGCAGATGTTCGTGACCGCGGCGGTCGAGTCGGCGTTCCTGGGCACCGTGGCGCCGAACGCCGGCACCACCTTCGGTCGCCTGCGCATCGTCTCGCACGGTGGCCTGTGCCCGAACACCCAGTACCTCATCACCCACCCGTACGGCCAGACGGTGCTCACCACCGACTCGCTCGGCAACATCAAGCCCCACGCCGGCACCACCGACGTCGGCTGCGTCGGTGCCCCGTGCGACTTCACCATCGCGCTGGCGGCGCCGCAGTTCGAGAGCTTCCTCGAGCAGACGGCACACCCGGCCGGCTACCTGGGCAACCCGCTGGCACCCTCGGGCGCCATCGGCTCGCCGTACACCGACCCGCTGACCGGTCAGCCCGCGAACCTGTTCCGCGTGCAGACCATCAGCGGTGGCGTCGGAGCCACCACCATCGGCGGCACCGACCAGTTCACCGTCTCGGGCCGCCTCGTCGGAC
>CBHWEI010000038.1:0-18610 GCA_966112835.1 uncultured Acidimicrobiaceae bacterium | reverse complement strand
CACATTTGCGCCAGAGGTGGATGGTCCGTGAGATCAGCGCTACCGACGACGGCAGCGAGAGACAAACTCTTCAGGTAATGGCCTTCCCGAGTTGAGGGCTGCCACCCGCCAATTCCGGGTAAGCCTGCAGGTGAGGCGAGTCGCCCGCTCTCGTCGCACCCAACGGCTGGATCGGGCACCGGGAACTCTGAGATCGGGAATGCGAACAAGCCCGCAAGAGCGTGCGCCCTTGGCTCTTCCCACCCCAGACGCTCAGCCCAGCAGCGCTTTGGCCTCCTCAAGTCTCTGCCGAAGTGCTGGCAGATTGGTATCGAGAAAGGCGCTCTCATACTCTGCCTGGACAGCAGAAATTGTGGCCGAGTACGCATCGATGCAGGCATACGAATCAGCCAGTGAACGTTCCTGCGAGGCTGCAAGATCGAGGAGGCGCGCTACGGCGGCTTCCTTTGAAAGTTTTCGGTCACGGTACAGATTGAGAACTTCTTCCGTCAGTCGGACGCCCTCGCCTTCAGCCGATGACACATCCCCGATCGACTGTCCCATGCCCCCAAGGCACGCGTCGAGAGTCTGATGCGCAATGATCTGGCGATTGTCCGCCTTGACGGACGACTCAACGTCCTTGAGACTCTCCCGAATCCATCGAAGCAGTTCCTGAGTTGGATCTACGATCTTCTCCGCGGCGGCTGCGCTACACGATTCGTCGGCTCGAACATACTCCTCATTGTCGGAGCCATCTCCTTGAGCAACTGATCCTTGGGTGACCTGACCCACTTCGATGCGTTGGACGGCGCTACGCGCGTAGCCCCTGGGGTCGAAGAGGTCGAGGTCTTGAGGCGGGGACTCCTCCCGTATCGCGAATCCAGCCAACATGAGGCACTTCTTTCGAATTTCGAAGCGCGCCATGTCCACTCGTACCTGCACCTCCGAAATCGTCGAGCCAAGCGATTCCACGATTTGCCGGGTCAGCGGTGACGGAACGGTTGTGGAGATCGCCTGCGACAGAGTGCCGCGGCTTTCGGCAGGTGAGCAACCACCCGCCAGGCCGCAGGCGGCGAGTGCGCCGATGAGGACCCCGAACAGTGGCCTAGAAGCCGAAGTTGCTGAGCGATGCCGAGTCGGCAGGTCCACCCGGCCCCTCATTTCGAATCTTGAGCGGCGCGTTGCCGTCGGCGTCTGAGAAGTAGTAGTTGATCTGTTGCGACTCGTTATATGACTTCCCGCTGACGGTGGCCCACACCCCGTTTACCAGTCCTCTCACGTAGCTGTCCGCCCCATAGCCATTTCGTGAGACCCAACCCAGATACGTATGGTTGCCGTCGCCACAGGAATAACTCTGTGGTCCCTCCCGCCCAAGGTCGATCGTAGTAACGGTTTCACTCGGAGCACAACGAGCTTCGCTGATCGAAGGCAAGAGCACGGCTAGACCGAGCGATACCAGTGTGAAGGTGAATCCAACAATGACAACCTTTGCTCTTAGCACGACGTGCTCCTCTCGCAATGTGTCTACAGTGGGATTCTAAACATGAAGCGCTCCCCGGGTCAACGACGACTACGATCGCACGAGCCACGCGAAATTTGGACGGCAGCACCACTCTTATGTCCTCGTCGTCTACGCCATTCGTTGGTACCTCGACGCCATTGGTTAGCTTCTCAATGTTTCCATTGGCGCAGTTCGACCCGCGCGGATGGCGGGGATGAGGCCGGCGATGGCGCCGGTGGTGAGTCCGATGAGGGGTGCGGCGAGGATGGTGGTGGGGTTGATGGTGGTTGTCCATCCGCGTGTGGCGCTGGTGGCGACGACGCCGAGGAGGCCGATGCTTGCGCCGGTGATGCCGGCGATGGTGCCGATGAGGGCGGCTTCGATAGTGATCTGGCGCCGTATGTGGGCTCGTTTCGCGCCGAGGGCTCGGCGGAGTCCGATCTCGCTGCGACGTTCGATGATGTTGAGCAGTGTCGCGTTGGCGATTGCGACGGTGCCGATGAGCAGCGCGAGGCCAGACAGGGCGAGGAACAGCGAGGTGATGTCGCTGGAGACTTGGTTGCGGAGCTGCTTTGGGTCGGGTGGAACGAGGGCTTGGAGCCGTTCGGGGTGGTCGGGGCGTAGGGCGAGGGGTGCTTGGCGGCCGGCCAGTTGTGCGGCGCCGGGGGCGGTGTCGATGAGCACCTGGTAGCTGGCACCGTTGACGGGGAGGTCGTGGGCGGCAGCGGTGGTGGGAACGACGATCGACAGGAGCAGGTCGGGGTTGCGTTGGACGTCGTCGAGGATCCCGATGATGGTGTAGGCGGTGTTGCCGATGAACACCGCGGGCTGGTTGTCGACGCGGGCGATCCCCAACTGTGTCGCAGCGGCACGGCCGACGAGCGCGACACGCTCGGCGCGGTCTTGGTGGAAGCCGTCGTAGATCCTGCCCGTTTGCAGTGTGGGGAGTGCGGCGGCGATGGCGCCCGGGTCGGCGGCGATGACGGGGATCGCGGTGGACTGGTTGACAGGGCGGGTGGCGGTGGTGCGAGGCTGGAGGGTGCCGTTGTCGGGGACGGTGTAGTAGAGGCCGGCATGGTTGATGCCGTTCAATGCTTCGAGGCGTTGGGTGACGTCGTCGGGGAATGGGTTGGTGCCGTCGGGGTTGGCGTCTTGGATGCGGACTTCGGTGGCTTTGAGCGCATCGAATCGTGACGACACCTGCGCGCGGGCGGTTTCGGCGAGACCGTTGGTGGCGACGAACGCACCGACACCCAGGATGGTGCCCAGCGCGGTGAGCAGGGTGCGCACCGGGCGTTGGGTGATCGCGGCGACAGCTTCGCTGAGCGTGTCACGCCAGGTGAGCCGCGACGTGAGGCTCATGACCCGACCGGCATGACTTCGGTGACATGGCCGTCGCGGATCTGCAGGTTCCGGCTCGCACGCGAAGCGACGTTCGGGTCGTGAGTGATCACGATCACCGTCATCCCCTCCGCGTTCAAACCTTCAAGAGTGGTCAGAATCGCGTCGCTGTTCGCGGTGTCGAGGTTCCCCGTCGGTTCATCACACAACACCAACGCCGGACTACGAATCAACGTGCGGGCGATCGCGACCCGTTGTTTCTCCCCACCCGACAGGTGCGAGCACAGGGCGTCCTGGCGGGCGGTGAGCCCGACCCGTTCAATCACCTCGACCGCCGCCAGGCGACGGGCACGCGTGTTGCCGCCCTGGTAGAGCAGACCGAGCTCGACGTTGTCGAGGACACTGCGATAGCCGATGAGATGGAACGCTTGGAACACGAACCCGATCCGATGCGCCCGCACCGCAGCCCGATCGTTGTCCGACAGGCCGGCGACATCGGCCCCATCCAACACGTAACGGCCGGCGGTGGGCGTGTCCAACAGACCGAGCAACGACAACAACGTCGTCTTCCCCGACCCCGACGGACCGGTGATCGCCACGAACTCCCCCGCCGCGACTTGGAACGTGCACGGTTGCAATGCGGTCACTTCCGGCGGGCCGGGGAAGACCTTCGACAGGTCCTCGACCACCACCACTGGCTGTACCCGCGTGGCCGGTGTGTCGGTGTCGGTCATCGACCGACCACGACCAGATCGCCCGCCTTCAACCCTGCCGGGTCCGCGGGTGTGACCGCGACGAACCCGTCCGCAGAGATGCCCGCAGTGACCGGCACATCCACCGGATTCGCCGCTCCAGGCGCGAGGACCGACACTCTGGTCGCGCCGGCGGCGGTGGACGACACGGCTGACAACGGCACCACCAACACCTCGCCGTCGCTCGCCGCCGCGGTGATCGTGACGCGCAGGTTCGTGCCCGCCAGCGACGCCGGCAGCGGCGTGTCCGGCACGACGGTTGCAGCCCGACTCAGACTGCCCGACGCATCCACCGTCGGGGTGTCGGCGATCGTCGAGAGCTTCGCCGGATATCTGGTGTTGGTGGTCTCGTCGAGCAACTCGACCGGCATCCCCACCCGCACCAGCCCCTCATCACCCGCGCGGACTGCGGTGGACACCACGAGATCACCGGCGGCCAACGTCACCAATGCCGACGCATCCACCCCCGGCGCACCCGACGCCGGTGGTGCACTGATCGGCCCCAGCGATGTGACCGCGGACTGCACGCGTGCGGGTGCGGTCGGGATGAACACCATCTCACCCTGCGCCACTGTTGGGCCCGTCGACGACACCACCGCCATCAACCCCAGCGCCGCGGCATCCCTGGCCGCAACCGCGTTGTCGCGCGCCGCCTGTGCGGCTGGGACATCGTTGGCCTTCTTCGCTTCCGTCAACTGCAACGACGCCACCCGCACCTGATCCGACGCCGCCGCCACCGCGTCATCACCATGCCGTGTCGCCGCCGCCAAACCCGTCTGCGCCTGCACCAACCCCGCCAGCGCAGCATCCCGATCGGCCTGCGACGACCCCGGATCCGCGACCGCGGCGTCATACGCGTGCTGCGCGTTCGTCAACGCCACCTTCGCGTTCTTCACCGCCTCGTCCCGCGACGCCTGCGCATCCACCAACGCCCGATTCGCCTGATTCAACCCTGCCTGCGCAGCAGCGACCACCGAACCCGAACCACCCGCCCTCGCCTTCACCAACGCGTCCTCTGCAGCGCTCAACGCCGCGTCGGCCTGCCGCAACGCCAGCTCCGCAGCCGACACATCCGCCGCCGACGTCGCCGACGGGATCGGCTCGAAACCTGCCGCCGCATAGAACTGGGCTACCGCGACCTTCGTCGCATCACCGAACACACCCGACGTGTCCGGAGCGAATCCCGAACGCACCAACGCCGCTTGCAACTGGGCCACGTCCGCGCCCGACATCCCCGGCTTCAACGACCGATACACCGGCACATCACCCTGCAACACGAACACCGGACGACCCGACACCCCCAACAACACCGACCCCTCCGCCACCTCCGAACCAACAACCGGAGGCACACGCGTCACCACACCCGCACCCTCCACCGACGACGGAACACCAACAGCCAACGCCACCTCAGGCTTCACATCGCCGCGCAACACCACCGTCGACGCCAACACCCGCCGCTCCACCCTCGCCGTCACCCACGACGCCGACGGCTCCGCCGCCCGCGCCGCCGCCTGCGACGGCGACTGCGCCCGTGAACCCAACCACCACGACAACATCGAGATGACAACAATCGAAAGCAAACCAGCGGCCCACGCCCGGTGGGCGGCTCGAGGCCGACGGGAGTTCATACAGGTACTACTGTACGCCATGACCGTGCAACAAGGCGTTCGTCAGGGCTAGCCCCGTTCCATATGGAGTTGTGTACTCCATTGTCTCTGCGCCTTGGCACAGCGACCTCCGAATTATGTCAAGCGCCGAAGGCGGCACGTCCCTGCGCTAATTCCCTGCGCCAGGAACCGCTGCACCTCGCATCTTTCATCTCCCGGACGCGCGTCCTACAAGACTTCGTCTTCCAGCTCGCGGAGCTGCGAATCATATGCGCCCGCCAACACTTTCAGTTCCTGAAGCTCTAGCGAGTGTTCCTCCATCCACGTCTCAAACGCTGTTCGCTCCCAATCCGAGCGCGACTTTGTAAAGGCGGTCTGAACGTCGCACTGAAGGTCTGCCAGACGTGTGCGGATCTCGGACTGCTCAATTCTGGGGGATCCGGCATACTGACGCAGCGGATCGATGGGCGACGAGTACTGGTAACCCGACAGCGCCATACAACCGCTCCAAGCGGCTGATAGCGGGATCGCCTCGGGTGACGACCAGAACGCAAATGTCGCTTCGTCCAGAGATGCCAGCGTCGACCCATACAGCTCGAAGAGGTCCGCCCCGGACTCGCGCACCTTTCGCTGCGCAGAGATTCCGCACCCTTCCTGACCGCCATCGGTGCCGCCTAGCGCCGCCTGGTACTCAGGCGTATCCGGTGCGCCGGGAATCACAATGCCCTCCACTGGTGGCTTGTGATAGCCATAGACCTCAATAACGTCAGCGCGAAGAGGATTGGTAAGCCTTCCAATGTCCCGGTCTGTGTCAACGTACGCTATAGGCTCGTAGTCGAACCCGCGCGACCGCATGCATGCTCCGATTCGACGCTGCGCCTCGTTGTACGCACGGGCGTCTAGCTGCGGCACAACCCCGAGGTCGAGTTGTTCGATCCATTCTCTGCCGACAGGAGCAGAGGACGGCATCGCCGTAGGAAGGTCGAGCTGGCTCGATGGTGCCGTCGTCTCGTGCGGTTCCTGGACTCGTTGGCTTGATCCTCCACAGCCCACCGCCGCTAAGGTGATCGCTACGGCGAGTGAGATTCGGCCTAGCAATAGCTCTGCACCCTGAACCACGTCGACTCGGCTCCCTGCGTAACATTTCCGTAGCCGTCCCAGGACCAGTTGTTGGCTCCACCAAGGATTCCGGATTGATTTGGTAGATTGTACACACAGTACGAGACATACGTGGAGTTTCGGTTTCGAACCGAGCGCACGTTGTTCGTTATCCCGTTTCCGCTTCTGTAGCCGTATCCGGCGAAGTTCGCCGTATTGTCGACAAAGCCGCGCATTTCGCCGGTGTAATTGTACGACGATCCAGTCCAGTAGACAGTCCCTGAGGCGACGCAGCCGTCGTTCGTGAGGCAATTGTCATACCCGGACGCCGAAGCCGCCCCCAAGGACCCTTCCACTGTCCCGCCCAAGGTTGTGGCAAAAAGCACCGCTCCTGCCAGGATGATTCTTGACAGTTTCATCTTTCCTCCAGTCGTGCGCAGAGGATGGACCTGGTGTTTCGAGCGGTCGACCACCACCGTTGCCAGTAGGCGCCCGGCGACCGCGGTTGTCCAGAGCACTTGGTCACTCGCGTAGGCGGGGAGGTTGACTCTCGTCTTGAGATAGCCAGCGTCCTAGACGCCGGAGTGCGCTCACCGGTGCAACCGGTGGGCGTAGCCCCTATAGGTCAATCTCGATACCGACTTCGACCGCAATGTGCTCTCCCAGCGCGGCCGGGTGCACTCGACGCCCTGCCGTTCGGTCAACTCCATCTTTCGGATAGGCAGCGTCACGGACGCCGGATTGCGCCCAGTCTAATCGGTGGGCGTAGCCGCTACAGGTCGATCTCGATACCGGTTTCGATTGTTCGGTGCTGTTGCACGGGAGGCCGGGTGAGCTCGACGCAGTGCTGTTCGGCCCATTCGTGGATGACGTTGGCGAGTTGTCGGGTGCCGTTGTCGGGTTCGTGTGCGGCGATCTCGTGCAGGGTGGTGACGGCCTCGACGAGACTGTCCTGTGTGACCCGAATGCCGGTCGTCCCACCAGAAGCCTCGAACGCATTCGCCTCCCGATACGCCGTGCTCCGCCCGACCCGCAACACCGCCGCAGCCTCCGCCAAGGTGAGGAAGTCGGGAGCGGTGCTCGACAAGGACACGGTGGGCTCGAGCATCGAAGTCACCGGAGTTGAGCCTCCGCAGTACGCCACTCGTCACACATCACCGCACGAGTACGGGAAAAGGGCGACCGGAAACGGGAGATCGGAACAAACCTCACACCCCTTACAGAGGTCGAAATCCGCCAACCGCAGCACGATCTGCCGGCAACGTTGTGAGAGTCGCGACGTTGCGCCGCACGTTCAGTGGCTTGCCAACCCGCGATCTCGTGATGCACACCGTCCAACGGACATCAACAGCCCCCTGTGGATGAAGGCGGACGAGCTGCTTGGTCAACCCGTGCGCCGCAGCTACTCCGAACTCTCGACCCGATCCGGCACCTGTCGATGAGCAACCAGATGACGTCGACGGCGCCATCCGGGGCGATGAGCGCATACAAGGCGACCGACTTCACCAGCGCCCCTGCACCAACGAAGAGCCGGACGGGTGGTTCATCGGCCGGGAGCGTGTTCCGCTCGAAGTCCGCTGCCAGCAGGTCGCGCATGCGAGGTAGCTCGTAGAGCAGGAAGTCGGTCGCCGACAGGCTCCCGTCCGCGCCGCGTTCGGCCGGCAGCAGCTCGTCGAGGCGGTCGAAGAACGAGGGGGTGAAGCGGACCTGCCGCTCAGGCATCGTTGCGGTGTTGAGCGTTGAGAACCCGAGCCGCCTGCAACGCCTGCTCCCGAAACTCCGGGTCGACCTCATCCCACGACCGCACGACGCTGGCGTCGATCAGGTCGGCGCGCTGCTGTGGCGTCATCGCATCCATCTCGGCTGCTGTGACGACCTTCCGAGGACTGCTCATGGGCGAATGCTACAGCGTCACGATCGAGCCACACCGGCCGCCGACGCCTCGGCCTTGCGACCCGCGATGTATCAGAAATGTATCAATCCGGCGTGCACCGGCCTGTGTTGCCGAGTGTTGCCTGCTGCCGTGCTGTCCTCGGACACCCCTGCTCAGCAGGGCTTTTCCAGCAGCACGCAGCACTGGACAACACCAGCGAAAACGGCTCCAGCCTGCTTTGGGTGCAGGAGGTCGGGAGTTCGAATCTCCCCTCCCCGACCGGTTCCGGCCCATGGCGCGGCGAACCGCCCGTGTCGACAGCAGGCAAAGTGGGCACTGAACACCCGTATGCCCCACACCACCCGATCCTCACACCTCGGAACCAGACCGTGACCGCGCTGGTCGTGATCGGCTGGGTGACCTGCACGGTGCTCCTGGCACTCGTCGTCGCCCGTCGGGTGCAGATGGCGACCGACGCGCGGGCGACCGCGGCAATGGCGTTGGCCTACGACGCGCTCCCGCTGCTGCTGGGCCTGGCCTGGGTGGTCCTCGCCGCGGCGCTGCTCGGTCGGCAGTGGACGCTGGCCGGCGTGGCCGCCTGCGTGTGCGCCGAGCACCTGCTGCTCGTGGTCCCGCGCACCATGGCGGACCGCACGCCGCATTGGGTTCGTGACGCACCCCGATTGACCATGGTGGTCGCCAACGTCTTCGTCGACAACGCCACGCCCGACGACGCGGCGCGGCAGTTGGTGCAGTGTGACGCCGACGTCATCGTGATCGTCGAGGCCACCCGCCACTTCATGGCCCGCTTCGACCGGCTCGGCGGCGACACCGCGTTCCCCCACCGTGTCGACGACCCGGATGACGACAGCGACTACGCAGTGGCCATCGCCGGCCGACGACCCTTCGGCGCACGCTCGGACGTGCGCGACGTGGGGCCGCTGCGGCTGGCCGTGGCCGAGGTGGACGTGCACGGTGTGCCCACGCTGGTGGCGGCCTTGAACCCGATGGCCGCGGTGGACCCGGGCGGGTTCGACACCTGGAAGGAGCAGATCCAGGCCCTCGCGTCGGTGGTCCCGCAACTGCCCGGGCCGTTGGTGGTGGCAGGCGACCTGAACACCACGCGGTTCCGCCCCGAGTTCCAGACGCTGCTGCGCGGACGCCTCACCGACGCCATCGACGCGCTGGGCAAAGGGCTCAGCCCGTCGTTCAAGCTCAGCGCCGAGGGACCGCTGTCGTCGGTGGGTGCGGTGGCACGGCTGGACCACGCGCTGGTCGACGAGTTGGTGCACCCGCTCGCCATGGAGCAGTTGCAGCCGTGCGGCAGCGACCACCTGCCGTTCCGGCTCAGCCTGGCCGTGCGCCGCTCCGCACCACGCCATCACTGGCGCTGAGCGCGCTGGCGTCAGGCGTTGACGCGGCGGCGGGCGCTGCTGTCGCGCTGGTGCAGCGTGAGGTCGCCCCTGATGTCGAGCGGTGTCGCCACCTTGTGCTCGATGATGTCGATGAGGGCGTGGATGGCCTCTTCCGAGTAGCCCCGACCGGTGAGGCCGATGGTGGTGACCCCTTGGTCCTCCATGCGCCGCGACGTGTCGTCGTCGAGGCTCACCAGCAGCACGTCGCGACCGACCTCGAGGCCGCGCCGCTCGATCGCGGCCCTGATGGCGGGCACCGACTCGACGACGGTGTAGATGGCGTCGGCACCGCTGTCGAGCACTTCCTCGATGGCCGGCAGCAACTGTTCGAGGGCCGGGTCGGCGCAGGCGGAGCGGGGCACGACGTCGTGGCGCAGGCACCAGGCGCGGTACTCGTCCTCGATGTATCCCAGGAACATGTCGCCGTCGTTGCCCCACAGCAGCGCCGGGCGGCGCGCCCCGCGTTCGGTGAAGTGGTCCATGACCACCTGCACGGTGCCGCGGTAGTCGAGGTCGATCCAGCCGGCGACCCGCGGGTCGTGCTCGAAGCCGTCGCCCACCACCGGAACACCCAGGCGGACGGCGCGGTCGATGTCGTCGTCGTCGGCGTGGGCGGTGACCACCAGCAGGCCGGCCACCGGCAATGCGTTGGCCATGACGTCGGTGAGGCCGGGCAGCACGGTGACGGCGTAGCCCCGATCGGCCGCGGCGACGGCGGCGGTGCCGATGAGCTCGCCCCAGTAGGCGCGATACGGCTCGAACTCGGTGGGGTACCGCAGCGCGGTGATGACCATGCCGATGACGTGGACGTTGCCGCCGCTGAGGGCCCGGGCAACGGGGTTCGGCACGTAGCCCAACGCCACCGCAGCGGCGCGGACCTTCTCGCGGGTCTCCTCGGGGATGCGGTTCTTGCCCGACAGCGCGTCGGAGGCGGTACCGAGGCCGACTCCCGCCAGTTGTGCGACATCCGCCAGCTTTGGCCGCGCCATTCGACCTCCTCCCGCACAGGCGAGTGTACGGCAGCTCACCACGTACAGTGACGTCGTGCGGAGGATCCTGCTGTTGGCGCTGGTGACGTTGATCACTCCCCTGCTGGCCGTCGCCTCGCCCCGGGCACAGGCCGCGCCGGTGCCCGAGGCGCTGCTGGTGGGCGACTCGGTGATGAACGGCCTGGCCCAGACGTACGGCGCCACATCGCGCGCCCAACTGGCGGCGCGCCACTCGTTCCTGCTCGAGACCAAGGGCTGCCGCCGGCTCATCACCACCAGCTGCCGCATCGGCGACAATCCGGCGCCCACCAACGCCATCACGGTCATCCGTTCGCGGGCGGGGTCGTACCGCACCGCGCTGGTGGTCGCCGCCGGCTACAACGATCCCACCTCCGGGTCGGTGGGCCTGAACGCCGCGATCGACGTCATCCTGAACGAGGCGAGACGCCAGCACATCCCCTACGTCATCTGGCTCACCTATCGCGTGGCGGGCCCGTCGGCGTCGCGCTTCGCCGCGCACAACGCGCTGCTGCGCACACGCGCCGCGCACGAGCCGATGCTGGTCGTCGCCGACTGGGCGCGACGCAGTGCCGGCATGCCGACCTCGTGGTTCTCGGGTGACGGCATCCACCTCGGCCGCGACGCCACCATCGCCATGGCCGACCTCATCGGCGACACGCTGGACCAGGTGGCGCGGGCCTGGGGTGGGTCGCGCTGCGTCGTCACCGGCTCGTCGCTGGCCGCACCACCCGCCACGGTCGACGTGCTGGGCCCACCTGCGCCGGGCCTCGCGGTGGCCACACGGCGGGCCTCGCGCCTGCTGCTGTGGTGCCCCTGAGCGCGGCTCGGGAGCGGCCGGATCGTTGCGGCGTCAGCGCGACGGGAAGGTGCCCGCGGCCACGATGGTGCCGCTGAGATCCTTGCCGAGCGCGGCGAGCCAGATGGCGTCGTCGTCGTCGAGCAGCGCCCACGGGGCAGCCGCCAGGTCGTCGGTACGTTGCTCGACCGACGCTCGGTGCTGCGCCCCCACGGGGGTGAGGCGCCCGTCGACACCCAGCCAGCCGCGGGCCTGCAGGCCACGCTGTGCGGCGGCCCAGTCGTCGTTGCCCCACGCACGGGTGGTCTGCAGCACGGCGGGCGGCACGGCGCCGGTGGCACCGTGGATGATCAGCGCCTCGACGCCCGAGATGCCTTCGGCGGTGAGCGCGGCCACGTGACCGTCGCCGCGGTACTCGCGCAGCAGCGTGATGGCGAACCACAGCGCCAGGTGCGGCTCGTCGGGCCAGGCCTGGGCGAGGTGTCCGGCGAACAGGGGCCGCCCTTCGGGGCGGCAAGCGGGCACGATGCCGCGCAGCAGGTCGGCGGCACGGGCGATGTCGTCGGCGTCGAGCCGGTCGCCGAACAGGCGTCGCAGTGCGGCGTCGACCGCGGCCAGGCGCGCCTGCCACAGCGCCCCGGGCGTGGTGCGGCGCCACACCTCGGGCACCACGGCGTGGATGCGCGACGGCTCGAAGTTGAAGAAGGTGGCGATGACCACTTCCGCGGGCACAGCACCCATGGCGGCCGAGCGCGAGCCGAAGTAGCCCATCATCCCCTTGTCCAGACCCAGCGCCGTGTAGTGCGCGTCAGCCTCGGGGACGAAGTAGATGAGCCCGTGGTACGACTCGAGTCGTTGCCAGAGGAATCGAGCGGTGCTCTGCACGGTGGGTCAGGCGTCGACGGGGCCGACGGCCTCGCGCACCATGCGGTGGAACACGCCGAGCGGGTACTCCCACTTGGGGCTCAGGAAGCCGGTGTCGTAGTGGCCGGCGTCGAGGTTGCGCTGCACGTGCTCGCACATGCGTGCGTCCTCGTCGGCGACCTCTTCGCTGAACTTCACGATCTCCTCCACACCCGTGGCGTCGTCGGCGAAGAAGTACTCGAAGATCAGGTCGCTGTGGGCGTGGCCACGCGGCAGCCAGCGCTCGACGGCGAATCCGCCGGGGAAGACGTCGAACGCGAACGTGGGCCAGAAGTAGCCGAACACGCTGAACGTGCTCTCGTCGCGCGGCGGCATGGTGTGGATGTTCCACCGGTCGTCGCCCTTGTAGATGACCTTGTAGTTCAGGGCATCGGCGTCGCGGCTCATGGCCGGGTGGGTGGTGGGCAGGTGGTAGCCCTCCAGGAAGTTGTCGCCGTAGGTCTTCCAGTTGCAGGCCACGTGGCGGACGCTGCGGCTGTGGAACCGGTACGACTCGAGCGGCACGTGCGCGACCTCGTTGGGGAACTCGCCCAGCCACTCGTGCAGCGGCGCGATGTCGGGGTTCAGGCAGACGAACACCATGCCCCGCCACGAACCCACCTGGATGCCGGTGAGGTCCATGTTCGGCGGCGCCTCGGCACCGAAGTCGCGGGCGCTCAGCAGGTTGCCGTCGGCGTTGAACGCCCAGCCGTGGTACTTGCAGACCAGGTTCTTGGAGCAGCCTTCGCCCTCGAACACCAGCGGACCGGCCCGGTGGGGGCACAGGTTGTAGAAGGCGCGCAGCGTGCCGTCCTCGTTGCGGCGGATGAAGATGGGCCACCCGGCCAGGTTCTCGGTGACGTAGTCACCGGCGTTGCGCAGCTGGTGGTCGTAGGCGACGTGCACCCAGTTGCTGCCGAAGATGGGCCAGCGTTCGCGCTGCCAGATGCCGGGGTCGTTGTACCACCGCGCGGGGAGGGTGAGATCGAGTTCCACTGGCGGACAGACTAGCCCCGGTGGGGGCGCGGAGGGCCGCGTCTGCGTCACTGCGGCGGCTGCTGTTGCTGGACCACGTTGAGCTGTTGCAGGGCCACCAGGTCCTGCATCTGCTTCTGCATGCCGTCCGGCGAGCCGTCCAGGAACAGCACGTTGCCCTTGCCGTTCTCGGCCATGTGGCGGATGGCCTCGGTCCACATGGAGAACAGGATGAGCGACGAGTCGACGCTGTTCGCGTCCATCTCGCGGGCCGCCTGGGCCAGGCCGCGGGCCACCTCTTCGCGGAACAGGGCCACACCCTGACCGCGCAACTGGGCGGCGGTGCGCTCGGCCTCGGCCTCGATGCGGACCGCGGTGCCCAGCGCCTCGGCCTCCTTGGTCTTGCGGATGAGGAGGGCGTCGCCCTCGTTCGTCGCGGCCGCCTTCAGGTTGTTGCTCGCCACCACCTGGGCCATCGACGTGGTGATGGCCTGGTCGAACGTGATGTCGTTCAACTGCAGGTCGATGAGGTGGAAGCCCCACGTCTCGATGACGTGGTCCAGGTTCTCCTTCACCTCGGCGACGATCTCGCCGCGCAGCGCCAGGATCTCGGCCTGCCGCTTGGTGGCCACGAACCCACGCGTGCTGCCCTCGACGCTGCGCACCAGGGCGGTGAGGAAGTCCTTCTCGCTGACGAACTTGAACGCGATGTTCTTGATCGTCTCCTCGGACTCGCTGATGGCGCTGTAGACCATCATCGCCGTGAAGTACACGTTGGCCTGGTCCTGGGTGATGGCCTGGAACTGCAGCTCGACGGCGCGGTTCTGGATGCTGATGCGGCGGTACACCGTCTCGATGCCCGGCAGGATGAAGTTCAGGCCCGGCCGCAGCGTGCGGTGGTACTTGCCGAAGATGGTGGTGACACCGACGTTGCCCTGCTGGATGGTCCGCACGCTGAGGAAGAGCAGCAACAGGACGACGCCGACGCCGATGAGGACGCCGATGAGGGATCCGCTCATGGGGATTCTCCGTTCCGTACCGGGCCGACGGCCCGCTGCGGGGAGTGTACGACGACGTCGCGGCCCTCAGCCGCGTTCGAGCACGATCGCGTAGGCCTTGCGCACCGTTTCGTGCACCACCCAGCGGCCGGTGGTGCCCGCCGGGGTGAGGATGACCGAGCCCGCGGTGAGCCGGAACGAGCGGCCGTCGTCGAAGTGCAGGTCGGCGCTGCCGGACAGCACGCAGAACACTTCGTCGTAACCGTCGCGGGCGAAGGGGAACTCGCCGGGCGTGCACTCCCACACCCCCACCTGCAGGCGGTTCGGGGTGGCGATGTCGACCGATCGCTCCCGCGGGTCGCCCTGCAGCACGACGGGACGCGGCACCCACGGGCCGAGGTCCAGTCGGTGTGCGTTGGGCAGGTGGGCGAACTCGCCGGGGCCACCCGACCGCGGGTCGATGACGTAGAGCTTGCGCACCGTCTGGTGAACGTGCCACACGCCGGGCCACTGGCGTGGCGTGGTCCACAGCGTGCCGGGGGCGATGTCCAGCGAGCCGCCAGGGTGTTCCACGGTGACGCGACCCGACACCATGAACATCATCTCGTCGTAGTCGGTGGTCGGCTCGTCGTACACGCCGGGCGCGCACTCCCAGATGCCGATGAGCAGGCCGTCGTCATCGACGAACACCAGGTCGCTGGTGACCGGGCCGGTCGGCTCGAGTGCCGCGGTGAGGATGTCGGGCACGTACATCAGTCGTCGCCGAACGAGGTACCCAGCTCGCGGCCGGCCTGCAGCGTGTCGCAGTCGGGCGGCACCACGCGCAGCCGGCCGACGGCCTCGGCCAGCGTCACGTACTCGACGTCGGGCTCGTTCAGCGCCACCATCACGCCATTCATGCCCTCTTCCAGCGCTCGCACCGCGGCGGCGCCGAAGCGGCTGCCGAGCAGGCGGTCGGTGGCGGTGGGTGTGCCACCGCGCACGAGGTGGCCGAGCACCACGGTGCGGGCTTCCTTACCGGTGAGGCGAGTGAGCTCCTCGGCGACCACGTGGCCGATGCCGCCCAGGCGCTCGGCGTGGTCGTGCGGACGGTCGATGACCTCGGTGTGCCCACCCTGCGGCGCGGCGCCCTCGGCCACCACGACGATGGTGTAGTGCGCGCCACTCTCCTCGCGGCGGCGGATGGCCTTGGCGACGGACTCGTAGGTGAACGGGATCTCGGGCAGCAGGATGACATGCGCGCCGCTGGCGACGCCCGAGTACAGGGCGATCCAACCGGCGTTACGGCCCATGACCTCCACGACGAACACACGCCCGTGCGACGCGGCCGTGGTGAACAGGCGGTCGATCGATTCCGTGGCGATCTCGACCGCGGTGGCGAACCCGAACGTGACCAGCGTGCGGTCCAGGTCGTTGTCGATGGTCTTGGGCACGCCGATGACGCGCATGCCCTCCTCGAACAACCGCTGGGCGATGGACAGCGAGCCGTCGCCACCGATGCTGACGAGCGCGTCGATGCCCTCGTCGCGGAAGCGTTGCACGAGCTCGGCCGTGCGGTCCTCGTGCACCACCGAGCCGTCGGGCTGCACCACGGGGAAGTGGCACGGGTTGCCCCGGTTGGTGCTGCCCAGCATGGTGCCGCCCAGGTGGCCGATGCCGCGCACGTTGTGCGCATCGAGCGCGAACACGCCCTCGCCCGGTGGGTAGTGCTCGGGGAAGAGCAGGCCGTTGAACCCGTCGCGGATGCCCACGACGTCCCAGCCCCGGCGGCGCGCCGCGAACGTTGCGGCACGGATGACGGCGTTCAGGCCGGGGGCGTCGCCGCCGCCGGTGGAGAGTGCGATCCTCATACTGCCGACCGGTCTACCACGGGCGCCGCGGTGAGGAACTCGATGGCCCTGGGCATGGCCGACCGGTCCTGCCACAGGAAGCCGTGACCGCCCTGGTACCGCTGCAGCACCGCACCCGCGATGCGGCCGGCGATGGCCTCACTGTTGGCCGGAGGAGCCAGCGCGTCGAACTCGCCACACATCACCAACGTGGGGCAGCCGATGGCGCCCAGACGGTCCCACACGTCGTGCCCTGCCCGGGCGAGCAGTTGCAGTTCCTCGCCGCGCCGCTGCAGGTCGGTGCGTGGCGCCGCCCGGCCGGCGGTGGCCATGTCCACGAGCATGCGGTCGAACGGGTGGGCGGCCAGGAACTCGTCGTCGTAGCGCGAGTCGGCCAAGTGCAGCCGCAGCCGCTCCTGCTCGTCGGTCGGCAGCGAGGCGACGGTGTGCAGCGGGTAGCTGCTGCCGCCTGCGCCACCCGGCGACGTGCACGCGAGGACCAGACGCTCGACGCGGTCGGGGAACGTGACCGCGAACTCCTGCGCCACCATGCCGCCGAAGCTGATGCCGAACACCGCTGCCGTGTCCCACCCCACGTGATCCAGCAGCGCGGCACCGTCGGCGGCGTAGTCGGCCATGGTGGGCACCACGTCGGTGACCGTGGTGTTCCCCAGGCAGCGCTGGTCGTGCACCAGCACGTCACAGTGTGCGGCGAGTGCGTCGATGAGCGGCTTCGCCGCGGCGATGGTCCCACCCGACCCGTTGAACAGCAGCAGCCGCGGGCCGCTGCCGCGGCGCTCGTAGAAGATGTCGATGCCATTGAGGTGAGCAGTGGGCATGGATCGAGTCTCGCGGTTGCCCGGCCGTTGGAGCGACACCCGTGCGCGTCGTACTGTCGTCGGCATGTCGTGGGTGCCCGTGGTGGATGTCAGCGCAGCCGATGCCGTCGCCCAGGTGGCCGACGCCTGCCGCCGGGTGGGGTTCCTCACCGTGGTGGGCCACGGCGTGCCCGACGAGGTGGTCGCCGGCGCCTGGGACACGGCCCGCGAGTTCTTCGACCTGCCGCTGGAGCAGCGAACAGCGGTGGCGATGCCGCGGCCCGGCTACCCGTACGGCTGGTCGCCGATGCAGGGCGAGACGCTGGCCGCATCGCTCGGCCGTGGCGGCCACCCCGACCTGAAGCAGAGCTTCGCCATCGGCCCCGTCGATCCGGCGACGCACACGTTCGCCGACCCCGACGAGGAGTTCGCCTGGTCGCCGAACCTGTGGCCCGACACGCTGCCCGCCATGCGCGTCGCGTGGGAGAGGTACTACCGGGCCATGGCCGACCTGTCGGCCCGCCTGCTGCGCATCATGGCCCTCGCGCTGGACCTGCCGGCCGAGCACTTCGACCCGCTCATCGATCGCCACACCAGCGCGATGCGGGCGTTGGACTACCCACCCGTGGCACAGCCGTTGGTCGGCCAGTTCGGCGCAAGTGCCCACACCGACTACGGCACGCTCACGGTGCTGCTCGCCGACACCACCCAACGCGGGCTGCAGGTGCAGGGCCCGGGCGGCGAATGGCTCGACGCCATCCCCGTCCCCGGTTCGCTGGTGGTGAACCTGGGCGACGCCATGGCCCGTTGGACGAACGATCGGTGGCGCAGCACCATGCACCGCGTGGTGGTTCCCGAGCGGCGCCGGCAGTCCATCGCGTTCTTCCACAACGCCAACTGGGACGCCCTCATCGACTGCATCCCGTCGTGCCTCGAGCCGGGCGAACGTCCTCGTCACGCCCCCATCGCGGCCGGACCGCACCTGATGCAGAAGTTCCGCGCGACCGTGAACTCGTACTGATAGCCGTCATCTCTGTCGATAGTTACTGTCGATCGGTTCCATCCGATCAATCGATGTCACACATCGTCGAAACACTCCTACCGTGAGGCCCGTTCCCCCATCGGACCCCTCAAGGAGACCTTCGACATGTCACTCGTCAACACCGAGATCAAGCCGTTCACCGCGACCGCCTACCACCAGGGCTCGTTCGCCCCGGTGTCCGACACCGACCTGCGCGGCAAGTGGTCGGTCGTCTTCTTCTACCCCGCCGACTTCACGTTCGTGTGCCCCACCGAGCTGGGTGACCTGGCCGACCACTACGCCGAGTTCCAGTCCCGTGGCGTCGAGATCTACTCGGTCAGCACCGACACGCACTTCACGCACAAGGCGTGGCACGACACCAGCGACACCATCGGCAAGATCCAGTACCCGATGATCGGCGACCCGACGCACGAGATCAGCCGCAACTTCGAGATCCTCCGCGACGGGCAGGGCCTGGCCGACCGCGGCACCTTCCTGATCGACCCGAACGGCGTCATCCAGGCGTTCGAGGTGACGGCCGAGGGCATCGGCCGCAACGCCGAGGACCTGCTGCGCAAGGTGAAGGCCGCCCAGTACGTGGCCGCCCACCCGGGCGAGGTGTGCCCGGCCAAGTGGCAGGAGGGCGAAGAGACCCTGGCCCCGTCGCTCGACCTCGTCGGCAAGATCTGATCCG
>CBHWEI010000037.1:0-18725 GCA_966112835.1 uncultured Acidimicrobiaceae bacterium | reverse complement strand
CCGATCTTTGATCTCCTCGAGTCCATGCTCACCTCGGATGACAGGCACCTTCAAGGCATCGCATACACGTCGGCCGTTGAGGAACTCGCCTGGGCTTCTCCGTGGTTGCGTGCTGCCGCGCTGGCCGCCCCCGGAATCGGGCCGCGCCTGCGGGCGCAGATCATCGAGGCCGGATCCAGATCCTGACCGTCGCCGCCCAGATCTGCCGCTCTGCACTCTTGATGGGGGCGGGTTTCCCCGCGTTGGGTGGCTCGCTGCACCCGTCGGAGTTCACGCCACCCCCAGTGTCGGGTCGTCAACACTTGTTGACGATCCGAAAGATGATGAATAGCCTGCGTTCGTGGACATCGAGCCTTCAGCCCGAAAGCACGGAGTCCACGACGACGACATGATCCACGCAGTTCGGCACCACTGGCGAGCGTTCGAGACCGACGATCCTTCGGTGACGATGTTCATCGGGCCGGCCAGTGACGGCGAGGCGTTGGAGGTCGGCGTGGTCCACGACGACGAGGGCGTGGCAGTCATCCACGCAATGTCGGCGAGGGCGAAGTTCCTGAAGGGGTGGTGGACAGAGTGAGCAGGACTCGAGCAGCGAAGGCTCAGGGGATCGAGGCGTGGGCCGACACGGTCGAACCAGGCGACCTGGTGATCGCCGACACGGAGTCGCTGCGGGTGATCGCCGAACTCGCCGAACGCCGTGGCGAACTCGATGCTGCGTTGATCGCAGCAGTTCGCTCTGCTCGGCGCTCCGACAGGTCGTGGTCTGAGATCGGCGCGATGTTGGGTGTCTCCAAGCAGGCCGCGCAACGGAAGTACTCCAAGATCGCCGTGTAGCGCCGAAACGCACGTGGAACGGATCAGCCCCAGAACCCGAGAATCGTCGGCGTGGCGCCTTACCCCGCGGGGGTGACGGCGACGGCGGTGTCCCAGAAGGCGACGCCGCCGCCCCAGTCGGTGGCCGCGTCACTGGTGAGCGAGTTGGCGACCGGTGCGTCGCCCCCGCCGTGATGTTGTGCCCACCAACCCCACGGCACGGCCACCACGCCGGGCCGCACACGGGTGGTGACGCGCACGGGCAACTCCAGCGCGGCTCGACGGTTCCACACGCGGGCCATGTCGCCGTCGGCCAGACCCAGTTGCGCGGCGTCGTCGGCGCACACCTCCAGCGCGGGCTGCGGCTCGAGCGGCCCGTGCTTGGGCAGGTGCGAGTAGCTGCTGTTCAGGAAGCGGGTCTGCTGCTTGGGCGTGAGCAGCGCGAACGGGAACTCGTCGTTCGGCGCCTCGTCGGGCGCGGCGTACGTCGGCAGCGCGGGGAAGCCCAGCGAGGCCATGGCGTCGCTGCGCAGCTCGAGCTTGCCGCTGGGGGTGGGGAAGCCACCGTCGGCCCACGGGCGACGGTCGGCAGGGAACGGCGTGTCGGCCCAGCCGGTCTGCTGCAGCGAGTCGACGTCGACCGACGGCAGCACTTCGCGCAGCACGGTGAGGTCGTCGTCGAACAGCGACGGCTCGGTGAAGCCCATGGCCCGTGCGAGGCGGCGGTGCAGTTCGCTGTTGCTGACGGCTTTGCCCAGCGGCTCGATGGCCGCCTGGTTCCAGCCGACGTGCAGGCTGCCCCAACTGGTGACCGCGTCGGTGGCCTCGATCTGCGTGGTGGCCGGCAGCACGATGTCGGCGTAGCGGGCGGTGTCGGTGAGGAACTGGTCGTGCACCACCGTGAACAGGTCGTCGCGCAACAGGCCCCGGCGCACCAACTCGGTGTCGGGCACCGAGACGAGCGGGTTCACGCCGATCATCACCACGGCCTGCAGCGGGGGGTCCATGGTGGGGTCGGTGAGCGAACGGCCCAGCTGCGGCATCGGCAGGCCGCGGGTGCTGCGGCCGGCGAGCAGGTCGGGGCGGGTGAGCGCGCCGTGGTCGAGCACGTCGTTGGTCCACGTGCCGACGCTGCGGGCGTAGCCGCCACCGAGGTGTCGCCATGCGCCGATGAGCGCCGGCAGGCAGCTGAGCGTGCGGAAGAACATGCCGCCGTGCTCGTGGTGCTCGGCGCCCACCAGCGTGCGGATGGCGGCGGGCGACTCGGTGCCGTAGCGGCGGGCGAGCGTCTCGATGTCG
Source organism: uncultured Acidimicrobiaceae bacterium (assembly GCA_966112835.1). Lineage (GTDB taxonomy): Bacteria > Actinomycetota > Acidimicrobiia > Acidimicrobiales > Ilumatobacteraceae > UBA668. Next base: position 16,613 of record CBHWEI010000037.1, on the reverse strand, counting down.
TCCTCCGCCAGGCCGGTGATGGCGGCGGCGCGGGCCGGCGTCCAGTCGGCCACGTGGGCGGCCAGGTCGTCGAAGCCGACGGTGTGTGCGTCGACCCACTCGCGGTCCACCAGGCCGTCGCGCACCAGGACGTGCATCATCGCCAGCATCAACGCCACGTCGGTGCCGGGCAGCGGCTGCAGGAACCAGTCGGCCGACTCGGCGGTGATGGTGCGGATGGGGTCGATGACGACGACGGTGGCGCCGTTGGCGCGGGCCTTCTCGATGAACGGCCACAGGTGGCGGTTGGTGAGCCGGGTGTTGGTGCCCCACAGGATGATGAACCGGCTGTGCTGCAGGTCGCTGGGGTCCATGCCCTTGCCGGTGCCCATGGTGGTGGCCGTGCCCGCGCCGGCGACCGCGCCGCACAGGCTGCCGGTGACGCGGCTGGCGCCGAGGTGGTGCCAGAACCGGTCGCCGAACATGATGGCCAGCAGGCTCTGGTTGCCGGCGCTGACGTACGGCATGATCGCTTCCGGGCCGTAGGTGTCGATGATGGCGTGGAACCGGCTGCCGATCTCGGCGAGCGCTTCGTCCCACGTGATCTGCTCGAAGCGGCCCTCGCCCTTGGCTCCCACCCGGCGCAGCGGGTGCAGCACCCGGTCGGGGCTGTACACGCGATCGAGGTAGCGGTTCACCTTCGGGCACAGCTCGCCGGCGCTGTAGGGGTGCTCGGGGTTGCCGCGCATCTGAGTGGCCCGCCCGGTGTCGTCGACGGTGACCTGCCAGCCACAGCTGTCGGGGCAGTCGTGGTGACAGGTACCGAGGACGATGCGCATCACTTCATGATGCCGGACGACACCGGGTGTGCGGACAGCTTTCCCCGTTGGTCACGAGCCGGAGTCGACGACCTGCACGTCGATCTGCCCCATGCCGACGCGCAGGTCGAGCACGACCTCGCCCGATGCGGTGGGGGTGGCCGCGTCGATGGTGCGGCGGTTGGTCTGGCGGACGCCGGCGGTGATCTCCTGTCCGTTCACCTGGGCCTGGCCCATGCCCACGTCGGTGAGCACCACCAGGTCCACGTCGTCGGGCACCAGCACCCGCAGCCGGCCCATGCCCACCTCGGCGTCGACGTCGACGGGCTGACCGGCGAAGCGCACATCGGTGAGGTCCAACGTCAGCGTGCCGGTGGACATGAGCTGCTTGGTGGACGCCTCGTCGACGGTGGTGGGCACCACGGTGCGGTCGCCGCCCGAGCCCTCCAGGTTCGGCTGGGCGATGCACAGCGCGACCATCGCGCCGAGCAGCGGGAAGAACAGGAACGGCAACACCCAACTGCGGTTCACGACGATGCTGACGAGCATGGCCGCCAGCACGATGGCCATGCCGACCACGATGTTCCACAGGTCCAGGGTGTGCCACCAGTCGAGTGCGTTGCCCACGCCGACGACGGCGAGCCACAGGACCGCCACGCCCACGCCGATGCTGGTGATCGGCCGGCGCACACGCCGCGGTGTGACGACGGCGTTCTGCCCGGTCGTGGTGGCGTTGACGGTGCCGCTCGTGACGGGGGTGCCCATGACGGGCGTACCGGTGATGGGCGTACCGGCGACCGGCGTGCCCGAGAACGCGTCGGTGGTGGTGCCGGCCGGCGTGGGGTACGCAGTCGGCGGGCCGAACGCACCGGGCGTCGGCGCGGGAGCGGCGCCGCTGCGCCGGAAGGTGCCGGTGGTCGATGCCCACAGCAGCACGCCGATGCCGATGAGCACCGCGCCCCACGGCGCGCCGTCGAACAGGAACCAGCTGCCGAACGCACCGAGCACCGACATCACCAGCAGCGCGGCGAGCACCAGCAACAGCGGGCGCCGGCGGCGGTCGCGCAGCACCTCGTCGATGGGCTGTGCCTCGGCCGGGGTGTCGGGGAGCAACACCCAGGCAGCGATGTACAGCAGCCACAGCGGCGGCATCACGAACAGTGCGACCGCGGTGGCGATGCGGGTGGTGCGCAGGTCGAAGCCGTAGGCACGGCTCAGGCCACTGACCACACCGCCCAACTTGCCGCCGTCGGGCACGCCCTTGGGCATGCGGGACAGCGGGGTCTGGCGCCAGTTCGGGGGTTGCGCTCCTGCCGTCGGGTTCTCGTGGTCGTGCATCTGGGTGCTCATGTTCGCAGTACTCCTTCTCGGCCTCCATCATCTGCCGTTGCCGCCGACGCCACATCGGGGACACACCCTGAACCGACCCTGAGTTCGTCCCCGATGGCAACCGGAGCTCGAGGTGCGACAATCGGGCCCATGGAGACCGACCTGCTCGCCTTTCCCCGCAGCGACGACGGTCGCGTGGTGGCGGGTGTGGTGGCCGGTTTCGCGCGTGAACACCGGGTGCATCCGCTGGTGGTGCGCGGGGTGCTGGTCGTGCTCGCGTTCGCCGGCGGCCTGGGGCTGGTGCTCTACGCGGTGGGCGCCGCCGTGTCGCGTCCGGCGCCGGTACAGCCCGCCACGGTGCAGCCGGTCGAGCCGCGGCGCAACCTGGCCGTGGCGCTCATCGGCCTGGGCTCGCTGTTCGTCATGCGCTCCACCGGGCTGTGGTTGGGCGACGCGTTCATGTTCCCGCTGGCCGCATTGGTGGCCGGTGGCGTGGTGCTGGCGCTGGTGCCGGGCGACGCCGCCCGCGGCGGTGCCTCGGGCACGCGCCTGTCGGAGTTGATGGTGGGCCGGCACGCCCGGGCGCGCATCGTCGCCGGCACGGCCCTGCTGGTGGCGGGCCTGGTGGTGGTGGCCACGGGTGACCGCGTCTCGGGCGCGGTCCGCGCGGTCGCACTGGCCGCGGCGGCGGCCGTGGTGGGGTTGGCGCTGCTCCTCGGCCCATGGGTGCTGCGCCTGGTGCAGGCCGCGGCGGAGGAACGTCGCGAACGCATCCGCGCCGAGGAACGCGAGGCGATGGCGGCGCACCTGCACGACTCGGTGCTGCAGACACTGGCGCTCATCCAACGCAACGCCGACGACCCGCGCCGCACCGCGACTTTGGCGCGTCAGCAGGAGCAGGAGCTGCGCGAGTGGCTGTACGGCACCGGTGACGCCACCGGCGATTCGTTCGTCGCGGCCTTGCGCGCGATGGCGTCGGAGGTGGAGGTGCGCCACGAGGTGCGCATCGAGGTGGTCGCCGTGGGCGACGCCCCGGTGGACGACGAGTTGCTGGCGCTGGTGGCCGCGGCGCGCGAGGCATGTGTGAACGCGGCGAAGCACAGCGGCGAGCCGTCGGTGTCGGTGTACGCCGAGGTGGGCGACGGCGCCGCCGACGTGTTCGTACGCGACCGTGGCGTGGGGTTCGACCCGCAGGACGCGCACGGCCAACGCATGGGCATCGCCCAGTCGATGGTGGCGCGCCTCGAGCGAGTTGGCGGCCATGTGGCCATCGAGAGCACGCCGGGCGCCGGCACCGAGGTGCGCCTGCACGTGCCACGCGCCCCGCGCACCGAACCGCGTGACAGGGTGGCACCGTGAGCGGCACCGTCACGGTCTTCCTGGTCGACGACCACGCGCTCTTCCGCTCGGGCGTGAAGGCCGAGCTGGGCGACGCGGTGCAGGTGGTGGGCGAGGCCGGCACGGTGGCGGTCGCGGTGGCCGACATCGTGCGCACGCGGCCCGACGTGGTGCTGCTCGACGTGCACCTGCCCGACGGTGGCGGTCGTGCGGTCATCGAGGGCGTTCACCGCGACTGGCCCGAGGCCGTGTTCCTCGCGCTGTCGGTCAGCGACGCGGCCGACGACGTGGTCGCGGTCATCCGCGCCGGCGCCCGTGGGTACGTCACCAAGACCATCGACGCCGCCGACCTGGTCGACGCGATCCGCCGCGTGCACGAGGGCGATGCGGTGTTCTCGCCACGGCTCGCCGGGTTCGTGCTGGACGCGTTCTCGGGGCAGTCGGCCCCGGCGGCCGACCCGGAGCTGGACCTGCTGACGCCGCGCGAGCAGGACGTGATGCGCCTCATCGCCCGCGGCTACACGTACCGCGAGGCAGCGTCGTCGCTGCACCTGTCGGTGAAGACGGTGGAGACCCATGTGTCGGCCGTGCTGCGCAAGCTGCAGTTGAGCAACCGCAAGGAGCTCACCACCTGGGCCACCACCCGCCGTCTGCTCTGACACCGATGACATCCCAGCGGCGGGGGCGAGCAGGCCCGTGCGGCTCAGCCCTCGGTGAGGAAGCGGATCTGCTTGGCGACCTCGCCGAAGCGCTCGATGCGCTCCGACGGGCCCATCATCGCGTTGTAGAGCACGATGCGGTCGGCGGTGTCGCCGTACTTGTCGACCAGCGCCTGGGCCAGGCCGTCCCACGTCGCCTCGGTGCAGAACGTGCCCAGGTGGTCGTCGGTGATCTGCGCCGCCATGCCCGCCAGGTCGCTCTGCTTCTGGCGTTCGCGGATGCGCTCGGTGGTGCCCTCGTAGCCGGCCTCGTCCCAGATGAACGCGTAGTTCGGGGTGCTGCCGTAGAAGCTGAGCATCGACCGCATGACCTGCCGGTCGGCCTCGCGCTCTTCCTCGCTGTCGCCGACGATGACGTTCACCGGCACGATGATGGAGACATCGTCCAGCGAGCGGCCCACCTCCTGGGCGCCGCGGGCCACGTTGGGCAGCACGTGGCGGTGCAGGTAGCCGGGCTCGCCGATGGGGTGCACGTGCACGCCGTCGGCCACCTCGCCGGCCATGCGCAGCATCCACGGGTTCACCGCGGCGATGTCCACCTTCGGGTCGGGCACGTCGATGGGGCCGGGGCTCCACTGGCGGTTCAACCAGGTGAGCTCGTAGAAGTCGCCGCGGTGGTCCAGCGGCTCGCCGCGGAACCCGGCGAAGCAGGCCTTGACCGCGAGCACGTAGTCGCGCAGGCGCGGGCCGGGGCTGTCGAACTCGACGCCGTAGCGGCGCACGATGTGCGTGCGCACCTGGGTGCCCAGGCCCAGGCGGAACTTGCCGAGCGTGCTCTCCTGCAGTTCCCACGCGACCTGCGCGGTGACCATGGGGCTGCGCGGGAACGCCACGGCGACACCCGTGCTCAGTTCCAGTTCCGGTGCGGCCGCGGCGGCGACGGCCGCCGACAGGTAGGCGGTGCGGCCGGCCTCGGTGAAGAGGATGCCGTCGAAGCCGACGTCGCGCAGGGCACGGGCCGTGCCGTCCATGCGGTGCAGCGGTTGCGGGGTGAGCATGACGTCGACGTGCATGACCCGACCGTAGACCTCGGCCCGTGTCCGCCCGGAGGCGGGGTGTCGCCCGACCTTGAGTTCTGCGTGACGTGCCGCGGCCTAGAGTCGGCGCATGGCTGTCGTTCTGCTCCACGGGAACCCCGAGACCCCGGTCATCTGGGGTCCCCTCCGCGACGAGCTGGGTCGCGACGACGTGTTCACCCCGCAGCTGCCCGGTTTCGGGTGCGGCGTGAGGCCCGGCTTCGGCGCCACCAAGGAGGAGTACGCGATGTGGCTCGTGGCCGAGCTCGAGCCCATCGTCGACGAGCACGGTCCGGTCGATTTCGTCGGCCACGACTGGGGCGGCGGCATCGGCATGCGCGCCGTCACCATCCGCCCGCATCTGTTCCGCACCTGGGCGTGCGACGTGCTGGGCCTGTTCCACGCCGACTACGTGTGGCACGACTTCGCCCAGATCTGGCAGACGCCCGAGGCCGGCGAGCAGTACTTCGAGCAGATGAACGCGATGCCCGCCGACGACCGGGTGGCGCTGTTGGAGGGCCTGGGCATTCCCCGCCCCATCGGTGCGCAGCTGGTCGAGGCCGGCGACGACACCATGGGTCGCTGCGTGCTCGCGTTGTACCGGTCGGCGGCACAGCCGGCCATGAAGGAGTGGGGCGAGCACCTCGGTCCCGCCGCCACCATCCCCGGCCTGGCCATCATCGCCCCGAACGACCCGTTCGTACAGGGCGAGAGCCTGGGCGCCGAGGTGGCCGACCGCATCGGTGCCACCAAGCACGTGCTGCCCGGCCAGGGCCACTGGTGGATGCTGGGCGACCCGGCTGCCGGCGCCGCCATGCTGCGCCAGTTCTGGACCGAGGCGTACCAGGGAGCCCAGTGATGAACATCACCGACGCCATCAATGCAATCGGCACCGTCGACGTCACCTGCCCCCGCTGCGGCGCCGTGGCCGACGAGCGCTTCTACGGTCCGTGCACGTCGTGCCGCGACGAACTGCGCATGAAGTTCCTCGGTGAAGGCCGCGACGTGGAGGTGGCCGAGTACGTCCCGAAGATGAACGTCACCCCCAACGCGGTTGCCCTGAAGGACGACTGACGCGACCGGCGCCGGACAGCAGGGCGTTCACCTGCTGTTCACCTGGTGTACCTTCGTGCGCATCGAGACGTTGGGGGAGACGGCCTACCGTCCGCCCTCGATGCTTCACACACAAGGGGAGAGAACACACATGAGACAGCGTTCAGTGAAGAGCGCCAAGCTGGTGGCGGCCCTGATGGCCGGCACGCTGGTGATCGCGGCCTGTGGCAGCGACGACACGTCCGGCTCGAACGGCACGGCCGCCGACACGACGGCAGCGGGTGGCGACACCACGACCGCCGGCACCGGTGGCAGCGACACCACGGCCGCCGCGGGTGGCCTGGCCGAGCTGGCCGCGGCCTGCACCACCGAGGGCAAGGTGAACCTCATCGCCCTGCCGGACGAGTGGGCCAACTACAAGGGCATCCTGCAGAGCTTCCGCGACAAGTACCCGGGCGTCGAGAACCCCGTGGACAACCCCGAGGGCTCGTCGAAGGACGAAGAGGATGCCGTCGAGACCCTGAAGGGCCAGGACAACCAGCCCGACAACGTCGACGTCAGCCCCGCCATCGCGCAGGAGATGACCGACAAGGGCCTGTTCGAGCCGTACACGCCGACGCTCGCCTCGGAGATCCCCGACGGTCTGAAGGATCCGGCCGGCAACTGGGTGGCCGCCTACTACGGCATCATGGCCATCACCACGAACACCACCATCGTGAAGACCGCGCCCAAGACGTTCGCCGACCTGAAGAAGCCCGAGTACAAGGGCCTGGTCGCGCTGAACGGCGACCCGCGTGAAGCCGGTGCGGCGTTCGCTGCCGTCATGGCCGCCTCGCTCGCCAACGGTGGCTCGGCCGACGACATCATGCCCGGCATCCAGTTCTTCGCCGACCTGAAGAAGAGCGGCAACCTGGGCAGCACCGACGTGACCAAGGAGACCGTGCTCTCCGGCGACACGCCGATCGCCATCGACTGGAGCTACAACGTTCCCGGTCTGGCCAAGGAGCTCGCCGACGCCGGCCTGACGGTGGAGACCAACTTCCCGTCCGACGGCATCTACGGTGGCTTCTACGCCCAGGGCGTCGTGAAGGACTCGCCGCACCAGAACTGCAGCAAGCTGTGGATCGAGCACATCCTCTCCGACGAGGGCGCGCTCGGCTACCTGCAGGGCGGTGCCGTCCCGGCTCGCATCGATGCACTGGTGAAGGCCGGCAAGGTCACCGACGACATGAAGACGAACCTTCCCCCGGATGAGCTGCTCAGCCAGGTGAAGTTCCTCACCCCCGCCCAGATTGCCGCCGCCAAGCAGGTCCTGGCCGACAACTGGGGCCCGATGGTCGCCGACGCCTGATCGGCTGGCATGACCGACACCTCACTCATCGAGGTGAGTGCTGATGGGGGGCGCACCACGGGTGCGCCCCCCGCAGCAACTCGTCGCAGCTGGGCCTGGCTGGGCCTGCTGCCCTTCTTCGGTTTCCTGACGCTGTTCCTGATCATCCCGGCGATCAGCGTCTTCCAGGAGGCCCTCCACAACAAGGACGGCTCCTTCGGCTGGTCCGCCATGAAGGACGCCTTCACCGGCCAGAACCTCGAGGCGTTCAAGTTCTCGGTGCTGTTCTCGTCGTTCGCGGCGCTGGTCGGCGTGCTCTTCGGCACGCTGCTCGCCTACGCCGCCGCCACGGCCACCCGCCCGCGGTGGCTGCGCAACCTGGTCGCCTCGTTCAGCGGTGTTGCCGCGAACATGGGCGGCATCGTGCTGGCCTTCGCGTTCATCGCGCTCATCGGCCCGCAGGGCATCGCCACCAAGGCGCTGAAGTACTTCGGCTGGGACCTCTACTCGGGCTCCTGGACGTTGGGCTCGGTGTCGGGCGTGACGATGGTCTACTCGTACTTCAACATCCCGCTCATGGTGCTCATCACCCTGCCCGCCATCGACGGCCTGAAGGCCTCGTGGCGCGAGGCGTGCACCAACCTGGGCGGCACCACGTTCACCTACTGGCGCCGTGTCGGCCTGCCGGTGCTGCTGCCGTCGCTGCTCGGTGGCTTCATGCTGCTGTTCGCCAACAGCTTCAGCGCGTACGCCACGGCGAAGATCCTCACCGACAACACCAAGATCGTGTCGTTGCGCCTGGCGTTCTACCTGGGCGGCGACGTGAGCACCGGCGAGGACGCCATCGGCTTCGCGCTCGCGGCGTGGATGATCCTCATCACCGCGTTCGCCATGATCATCTACTGGCTGCTCAGGAAGAAGGCCGAACGATGGCAGCAGTGACCCCGTCGCGTCGCGGCAACCGCCTCCTGCCGAACGTCGTCATCTTCATCGCGTTCCTGTTCTTCACCGCGCCACTCGTGGCCATCGCCCGGTTCGGGTTCCAGAACGTGCCCACCGTGCTGCTCGGTTGGTCGACGCTGTTCAAGAAGTGGACGCTCGACGGCATCACCGGCGCGTTCGACAGCCCCAACTTCTGGCCGGCGCTGAAGCTGAGCCTGCAGTTGGCGGTCGGCACCGTGGTGGGCACCATCGGCCTGTTGCTGCCCACCGCCGTGTGGGTGCACCTGAAACTGCCCAAGGCTCGCGGCCTGGTCGAGTTCATGACCGTGCTGCCGTACATGGTGCCGGGCATCGCCCTCGTGGCCGGCATCAAGGTCATCCAGCCGCACGTGCGCTGGTTCCTGAACTCGCCGTTCTCGCTCATCCCGTTCTACATCGTGCTGGCGTTGCCGTTCACCTACCGGTCCATCGACGCCGGCCTGCGCAGCATCGACCTGCGCACGCTGGTCGATGCGTCGCGCAGCCTGGGCGCGGGCTGGGGCACCACGCTGCGACGCGTGCTCATGCCCAACCTGCGCACCTCCATCGTGTCGGCCACGTTCCTCACCACCGCGGTGGTGCTCGGCGAGTTCACCATCGCCAGCATCCTGCTGCGCAAGACGCTGCCGGTGTTCCAGAGCACGTACCGGTCCGACAGCCCCCGCGGTGCGTACGCGCTGTCGGTGCTGTTCCTCCTGGGCACCACGGCGCTGTTCGCGGTGCTCACCCTCATCACCCGCCGGCGCGACCCGAAGCTCGCACCGGTGTCCACGTTGGCGGCCGATCCCGCCGCCAACCTCCAAGTTGGAGACGCTGAATGACCACGCTCGAGTACAAGGCCGTTCGCAAGACCTTCGGCACCAACGTGGCGTTGGAGAGCCTCGACCTGTCGGTGCAGCCGGGCGAGCTCATCACGCTGCTCGGGCCGTCGGGCTGCGGCAAGACCACGGCGCTGCGCATCGCCGCCGGCTTCGAGTTCGCCGACTCGGGCAACGTGTACGTGTCGGGATCCGACATCAGCAGCACGCCCGCCCACAAGCGCAACATGGGCATGGTGTTCCAGAGCTACAGCCTGTTCCCCAACCTCTCGGTCGCGCACAACGTCGACTTCGGCCTGCGCACGCGCAAGGTCGCCGGCCCCGAGCGCAAGCGCCGGGTCGACGAGATGCTCGAACTGGTCGAGCTCGGCCGCTTCCGCGACCGCTACCCGCACCAGCTGTCCGGTGGTCAGCAGCAGCGTGTGGCCCTGGCCCGCGCCCTGGCCGTGCAGCCGCAGGTGCTGCTGCTCGACGAGCCGCTCAGCGCGCTCGACGCGAAGGTGCGCACCACGCTGCGCGACGAGATCCGCCGCATCCAGACCGAGGTGGGCATCACCACCCTGTTCGTCACCCACGACCAGGAAGAGGCGCTCGCCATCAGCGACCGCATCTGCGTCATGTCGCACGGCCGTATCGAGCAGCTGGGCACGCCCACCGAGGTGTACCGCAACCCCACCACCGCGTTCGTCGCCCGCTTCGTCGGTTCCATGAACGAGTTCGACGGCAACGTCGGCGAGGGTGCCGAAGTGTCGGTGCTGGGTCGTCAGATCGCCGCGCCGAAGGCACAGGGAATGGCCACCGGTACGCCGGTGAAGTTGCTCGTGCGCCCCGAGGACCTGACGCTCACCAGCGACGGCTTCCCCGGTTCGGTCGCGTCGATCACGTTCCAGGGTGCCACCACGCTGGTGGGTGTACGCCTCGACGTCACCGACCACCTGGTCAGCGTCGACGTGGGCCAGGGCGCGGCCGATCAGCTCGCACTGGGCGACCGTGTGGCCGTGTCGGTGAACGGCGAGCACGCCGTCTGCGAAGCCGTCTGAGGTTCAGTCGGGCGGCTCAGTCGCCGGCCGCGGCGTCGGCCTGATCGGCCTCGACCGTCGGCAGGCCGCCACCGGGGCGGAACACCGGGTCGTTCTCCTGCTTGGCCATGCGCGCCTGCATCTGCTGCATGGTGACACCCATGGCGGCGGCGGCCTTCTCGTCGCTCATGATCTTGCTCATCACCGCGGCGCTGGCGCCGGCCATCAGCTCGGTCTTGCGCTCGGCCACGTACTCGGCCGAGGCGATCTGCGGGCGGGTGGCGCCGTTCACCGCGGGCATCACGTAGCGGGCGACCAGGTCCCACGACTTGCGGGTGGCCTCGATGTTCGCCCAGTCGTTGGCGAAGCCGAGCACCACACCGAAGCCGCCGGTGGTCTTCTGCAGCTCCAGGATGGCCTCGATGAGGTCGTCGGGGGTGCCGATGACGGCTGCGCCGCCGCCCTCCGCGCCGCCGGCGGCGACCTGGTTGTACAGCTCCTCGGGGTCGTCCACCCACTGGGCGCCGGGCCGGCCGAGCACCTTCACGTTGTACTCGTTGTGCCACTTCTGCAGGCCGAGGATGGACTCCTGCTTGGCCTGCTCGCGCGTCTCGGCGATGTGCCAGCTCATCATCACGCGCCAGTTGGCGCGGTCCACGGTCTGGCCGTGCTTGGCGGCCGAATCCTCGGCGAACTGCCACTGCGTGGGCAGCGCCTGAATGCCTTCGCTGCTGTTCGAGGCGATGCTCAGCACGCCGATGCCGTACTTGCCGGCGATGGTCATGCCCGAGGGCGAGATGCTGCTGGCGGTGACCATGGCCATGTCCTCCTGGTGGGGGAGGATCTGCAGGCCGGCGTCGTTCAGGGTGAACCAGTCGCTCTCGTGGCTGAAGCGCTCGCCGCGCATGAGGCGGATGATGACGCCGAGCGCCTCGTCCTGCCGGTCGCGCTGGGTCATGGGGTCGATGTTCAGCATGCGTGCGTCGCTGGGCAGTGCGCCCGGGCCGCTGCCGAACATGGCCCGGCCCTGGCTGATGTGGTCGAGCTGCACCATGCGCTGGGCCACGTTGAACGGGTGGTGGTACGGCAGCGACACCACACCGGTGCCCAGCTTGATGCGGTGGGTGACCATGGCGGCGGCCGACAGGAACAGCTCGGGGCTGGCGATCATCTCCCAGCCGGTCGAGTGGTGCTCGCCCACCCAGAACTCGTCGTAGCCGAGGCGGTCCAGGTGCGTGGCCAGGTCCAGATCGCGTTGGAACTGGAGCGTGGGGCTCTCGCCGATGGGGTGGTGAGGGGCGAGAAACGTGCCGAACTTGATGCGAGCCATTCGGCGAGCCTACGAAGTGGGCCTCAACCGGCAACGAGTTGGACGACCAGCAGACCCGACATGAGCATCAGGAACGCGACGTGGTCGCGGAAGATGCGCCGGGCCAGTTCGGACCGTCCGTGGCGGTCGTCGACCCGTGCGCCGAGTCGCTTCGCGTCGGGCACCACGCGACTGAGCGCGAGACCGATGGCCGCCAGTGCTGCGCCGATGGACACGACGCTCAGCCACGTGGCCACCTCGCCGTGCAGCGCCTGCAGGGCCAGCAGCACGATCAGGCAGGCCATCACCACCGAGATGAGCTTGCTCATCGGGTGGGCGTCAGTGGTGACGCGCCGGTAGTAGGTGGCGATGCTGTCGACCACGTCGTCGGGCACCACCTCGGCGTCGCGATGCGGCCACACCTGCACGTCGAACATCAGGTCGAACCACAGCACGGCGATGAGGAACCCGGTGGCGGCAGTGATGGCGGCGTGCACGGCTGCAGTGTGACACGGCACCGCTACTGTCGCGACGTGTCGCCCACCCGCACCCTGCTCGCCGGCGGCTACACGAACCAGGTGTGGAAGGTGCGCGTCGGTCGCGACCTGTTCATCGAGAAGCAGTACGCCGACCACCCGCCCGAGCCGAACCCGATGTACCCGAACCTGCCCGACCACGAGGCCGCGGCGCTCGCGCACCTCGCCGGCAGCGGGTTGGTGCCCGAGTTGGTGTCGTACACGCCCGCCGCCGAGCATGCGGGCGCGGTGCTGGTGTACCGCTACGTCGCCGGCACCCAGTGGCGCCGCGGGGTGGGCGACGTGGCCCGGCTGTTGCACACGGTGCACGCCGCACCGGCGCCCCGCGGCCTCCGGCACCTGCACACGTGTGCCGCCGAGGCGTTGGCCCGCGCCGACGAGGTGGTGGCCGACGTCCCCGCATCGCCGGCACGCGAGCTCGTCGTCGCACGCCGACCGGGCTTCGCCGTGGGCGATCGGCCCGTCCGCCGGCGGTCGCTCGTGCACACCGACTGCGGTCCCGGCAACCTGGTGCGCAGCCGCCACGGGCTGGTCCTCATCGACTGGCAGTGCCCCGGCCTGGGCGACCCCGTGGAGGACCTGGCCTGCTTCCTGTCGCCGGCGATGATGGTGCTGTACGCCGCGCCGCCGCACGGCCCGGCCGCGGTCGACGGGTTCCTGTCGGCGTATCCCGATGCCGCCGCGGTCGAGCGCTACCGGTGCGACGGCGCCGCGTGGCACTACCGCATCGCGGCGTACTGCCTGTGGCGAGCGCATCGCCTTGCGGAATCCCAGCCCGAAGTGGCCGCCCGCTACCGTGAGGCCTTGACCGCCGAGCTCGCACTGCTGGCGGCGTGGGGCACTCCGACCGGGCGCCCGGGCAGGTGACGGACGTGAAGCAGATCGAACTGCACGTGCACTCGTTCTCCATGCGCTACCACCTACGCCAACGCGAGCAGACCGGGTACGACGTGTTCGCGTACATGGAGGAGATGGCCGCCCGCGGCTTCACCGGCGTGAACGTGTCGGCCAACGGGCCGGGGTTCCGCGACCTGTGCGGCACCTCGCCCGATCACCTGCGCCTGGTGCGCGGTGCCACTGAGCGGCTGGGGTTGCGACTCGAGATCGACACCAGCGACACGGGCGTCGAGCACATGACGCGCATGATCGAAGTGGCAGCCATGTGCGGCGCCGACACGTTGCGCACGTACACGAAGTACGACGCACCGCTGGCCGACGTGGTCCGCTGGACCAAGCACGACCTGGCCCAGATCGCGCCGGTCGCCGAGCGGCACCGTGTGCTGGTGGTGCTCGAGAACCACGAAGACTTCACCGGGCCCGTGCTGGCCGACATCCTCGAGACGGTGGATCACCCGTCCATTCGCGCCCTCTACGACTACGGCAACAGCCAGATGGTGGGCGAGGACCCGTTCGCCGCGCTCGACGCGATGGCACCGTGGATCGCTCGCGTGCACGCCAAGGACCACGTGCTGCTGCGCGGCCCCGACGGTGTGCCGGTGGTGCAGGGCGTGCCGTTCGGCAGCGGCCGGCTCGACGTGCTAGGCACGACCGACCGGCTGTACGACGCCGGCGTGCGTCGCTTCTGCTTCGAGAACGTGTGGGCGTACCGAGCGCTGCTGAAGACCCGCATGGCGTCGCTGCCCGACACGCCGGCGTTCGTGTTCGACGACCCGGCGCGGTACCTGCACGGCGACGACCTGGCGCCCGAGGACTCCGTCCGCGGTGAGCGTCAGGCGTTCACCGACGGGGTGCACGCCTTCATGGCCATGCTCGCCGAGGGCGGGTACGAGGTGGCACGACAGCCGGTATCGTGAGGCCCGCCACGGGGACGTAGCTCAGTTGGCAGAGCGCCACCTTTGCAAGGTGGATGTCAGGGGTTCGATTCCCCTCGTCTCCACTCCGTGAAACACCAGGTCAGACACAATGAGGCCCCGCTTCGGCGGGGCCTTCATCGTTCCCAAGTGCACACCAGGTGCACAGCACCGAGCATCATTCGGCGACCCTCAGCAACACACGCCAACACGAGACGGCACAGAACGGAATTGGCGAACATCGAGTGGGGAGTGACCCTCAGTGCGCTCAAACGGCGCGGTGCGGTCGACGGGGCGAGCGGCGAGCAGTGTCCGCTTGGGCGCGTTGTACGTTGTCGCCGTGACTCTCGCGTTGAACATCCCTGATGATCTCGCCCGCCGCCTTGAGGCGGCCGCGAGGTCGCGCGGGATCAGCATCGAGACCGCGGTGGTCGAAGCACTCACCAGCTGGGCGGCGGGAAAGTCGATGCCCGAGTTGTCCTTCGTTGGCATTGGCGAAGGCCGGCCGGATCTCGCCGAGTCTCACGCCGAGATCCTTGCCGAGCATCTTCGCACCGCACTTTGATTCTCGTTGGGTCCGGAATCCTGGTCGGGTAGGCGAACCTGGACGACGCGTCACGTGGCGTCGTGCGACAATGGCGCCGTGAGCGCGACGTCGGTGATCGAGATCGATGGGAACCAGATCGACCTGACACGTCTCGGTGAGGTGTGCGCTCGTTACGGGCTCGCAGAACTTGCAGTGTTTGGTTCCGTTGCTCGAGGTGAGGCGAGTCGCGACAGCGATGTGGACCTGCTCTACGTTCTCGCCCCCGACGCCCAACTCGGCTTCGCGATCAACGACCTTGAGGACGAGCTCGCCCAACTCTTCGGACGCCACGTCGACCTCGTCTCCAAGAAGGCGGTACATCGACTGCTGCGCGAAGAGGTCGTCGCGCAGGCACGGACGCTGTATGCAACGTGATCGGCTGCTGTTGACGGAGGTCATCGACTCAGCGGAGCGAATCATCGAACTGGTAGCCACGAGGTCGGCGGATCAGTTCGACGCTGACCGCGACCGGCGCGATGCGCTGCTCTGGAACTACACGGTTCTCGGGGAAGCAATCGGTCAACTGTCGGGCGAGTTGAAGACGGCCCATCCGAACGTGCCGTGGGCCGATCCCGTTCGGATGCGGAACCGCGTCGTGCACGGCTACTGGTCGATCGACCTCGAGGTGCTCGTGACGACTGCGCGGTTAGACCTGCCGGCGTTCCTGAGCAGCGTCCGCGCGATCGAGGTCAGTCCGGAAACCTAGCCTTGGGTCATGTCGATCACGCTTGAAGAACTTGCGTCGCGGCTGACCGCTGAAGCCGGCCGTCGCGGGTCACGGTCGACGCGCTGCTAGACGAACTCATCGACACGTTGCCGCCGGCTCGCCGCAAGCTCGGTTTCGTCGGTCTCGGCTCGTCGACGTCGAGTCGCGACAACGCCGATGTCGACGACATGCTTGCCGAAGGCTTCGGGCGCCCCTGACGTCATCTGGTTGCAGGACCAATCGGTCGCCCGTGTCCTCGAGTGTAGGACAGGAGCGCGGGGTGTGAACTTCGTCACAGCCGACCTACCGTGAAGTACCGTCCTGTGCTGCCCTGTACCGCCCTGTACCACTGAGTTCCAGATGCCACCGTGGCCTTGAAATAGGGCCCTTGTCGATCGAATCACATCGGTGTAATCAGAAGAGTCCATGCACTCCCAGGACCTTCGGACTGAGGCAGACGAACCGCTGCTGCTGATGGTCGACGAAGCTGCGCGCCTGTTGCGAGTGGGCCGCTCTCGTGCCTATGAGTTGGCCCACGACTATCTGAACTCCGGTGGAACGACGGGACTGCCCGTCATCTTGCTTGGGCCCGGATGCTTCCGTGTGCCGCGGTGGGCGCTCATCGAGTTGGCCACCACCGGACGGGTCGTCAGGCTCTGCGACGCCGCGGTGCCGGCTCAGGCGGCGCCCGTTGTCCCCTGAGCCCGTTGGTCGTGCCGTCGTGGTCACGATGGAAGCGAGCGAGGTGCGACGCGTTCTCGCTCCTTCGGCGTGGATGGTGCTCGAAGAGTTGCTGTTGTGCTCGAGCGCCTCCATCGATGGTGAGCCCGTCGCGTGCGAGTCGG
This sequence comes from uncultured Acidimicrobiaceae bacterium, assembly GCA_966112835.1. Lineage (GTDB taxonomy): Bacteria > Actinomycetota > Acidimicrobiia > Acidimicrobiales > Ilumatobacteraceae > UBA668. The sequence continues at coordinate 420 of CBHWEI010000037.1, read as the reverse complement.
TGCGAACGCTCCGTCGGTCGTTGGGACTCTCGAAGGACATGGTCGTCAGGGCGATCCGCCAACTGCGCGGTGCCGGTCAGGTCACGGCCGCCCAACGGCGCACCGATGCCGGCACGTTCGAATCCGGTAGCTACGCCATCACCCTGCCCGACGGCGTCACCCTCACCGTGCCAGCACCGGTCTCGTCGCGGAGTCGCGCTCGCGTCGACGATCGCGACCTCTTGCAACTCTCGCTCGCGATCGAGTCCTGAGGCGCTCGCGATGACCGCGCTCGGATCCACCGCATTGATGTTTGACAGACAGGTGCCCGCGGGCGGGAGGGAGTCCTCATGCTGCGCGTGACAACGCTCTACGCGGGCTCGGCAGCCGCGACTGCGAAGTACTACACGAAGTATCTGACGCAGGCGCCGGGTGAGCAGC
>CBHWEI010000036.1:0-19081 GCA_966112835.1 uncultured Acidimicrobiaceae bacterium | reverse complement strand
GTGCACTGAAAGGTCGCCCAGGTGGCTGACAGGCCGGTGTTGAGGCTCTCGTGGAGCAGACCGAAGCGGTCGGTGCCGGCGGATGGTGAGAGGTCGAACCCGGGGATCGGAGCAGTTCGCGACCGCGGGACGAGGCGCTCGATCAGCGCGACGAGGGCGTCTCGGTCGAGTCCTCGGGAGCGGACGTACGCAGTGCTGTTGTCCGGCAGCGTCCAGGCAGCCATCAGTTGCCCACCGGAGAAGGTGCTGATGTTCACCGTCGCGCCGTTGATCAACACCGGATCGGCAACGGTGAAGTCACGCTGGCTGTCGAAGAGGCGGACGATGACCGCGTACGGCTTGGCAATCCCGTCGACTGGCTCCGCGAGCACCTGCAATGGGATCGGGGCTTCGCGCGTGATGGCGAACGGGAAGTAGGTCTCGTCCTGCACTGCGGTGGCGCGCCGCAGGCCAGAAGCGCAGGTAGCCGGGTCGACGTACGGGCGGGTGATGTCGGCTGCAGCGTCCGTCGTTGTCGGCGTTGTCGGAACGCTGGTCGGTTCAGACGTAACACTGGACGTCTGCTCAGTGCCCGTGCCGTCGACGTCAGTTGTCTGAGGTGACGCGGTCGTTGTTGACACCGGCGACGCACCATCGGACTCACAAGCCGCCAGCGTGGTCAGCATCCCGAATACGACAACCGGAACCATCCAGTGACGACGACAGTTCATGCGAGCAGCGTGCACTGATCCGAGCAGCGTGTCCAGAGCACAGTACGGCAGTTCGGTGCGGCACTCACGACTTCCGCAAGAACACCATTCGACCCGGCAGGACATGACCAGGATGTTCCGCAGGGCCGATGTGGACCTGGGTCGAAGTCTCGTTGCTGCCTCCGATGACACAGGAAGGCCCGACAAAGGCGTTGAAGTCGACCTCGATGTCTTCGAGGTCCTCCAAGTCCACTTCGTTGGGGGTCGAGCCGAGTCTGAAGTGAGCGACAACGCTGGCTGCACGAACCTCGACGGATGCTGCCACAAGGTTGGGGAAGACGGCGCCGAGAAGAGCCTGGGAGAGGCAGAGCACCATGACGTTCTCGCGCTCAAGTCCCGTCGGCTGCACGGGGCGCAGAATGCCCGGTATGTGCGCTTCGCGCAAGGGGCACTTGACCGTGTTGGCTGGTGTGGGCAGGCTGGCGGGGATGAGTTCTCCGTCGCCGTCGGGACCGCTTGACATGGTGACGGTGATGCTCGATGGTCTCATCGCCGACGTTCACCTCGACGAGTTGCATCGTCGTGTCGGCGAGTCCGTTGGCTTCGGCTCGAATCGTGATGCACGGGGGCTGTTGGACCTGGCCGCGTTGGCGTTCTTGGCATGTGGCGCGACATCCGCGAACCCGTTGGAGTTCGATGAGCTCGAGCACCGCTATCTGCCGGAGTCACCGGTGAGGGGCAACGTCGCGCATCAGAAGCGCCGGTATGCGCTGACCGCTGCGATCTTGATCGCGTCGGGTGTCGAGCCTGAGGAAATTTCGTGGTGGAAGGCCGACGACTTGTGGACGTACGCGTTCGACGCGGTCGTCGTGTTCGTTCGTGCCGCGTCGGAGCATCGGCAGCTGCCGATCGCGACGATCTGTACTGCACTCCGAGATCAGACCTGACGACGCGCCACCTCTTGCGGTCGGCGTTGGAAGGGTGTCGCGTTGGCGGGCTTCCCATCCGTTTCAACACTTGGAGGCTCTGTCATGTCCGACTCGACCGGGGTGCTCGTTCGCACCCGTGACGATGATCTGTTCACCCACCCCGAAGCCCTCGCACTGACCGGGTTCCTGGCCGGCTACTCGGGTCTCACTCGCGAGGCGTACGCGCTGGATCTTCGCTTGTACACGGCCTGGGTCACCACGGCAGGGATGCGACTCTTCGAAGTCCGTCGCGCTCACATCGAGGCTTTCGCCCGTGACATGGAAGCCAACGGCCGGGCGAGGGCGACGATCGCCCGCCGTCTGGGGACGATCGTCTGCTTCTACCGGTACGCCGAACAAGAGGGCCTGATCGAACACTCACCAGCGGTGCACGTGCGCCGGCCGAAGATGGACTACGAGTCCCACGCCATCGGCCTGGATCGCAATGAGATCGGGGCGATGCTCGTCGCCGCCGGACTCGCCGGCGCACGCGATCACGCCCTGATCTCGCTCCTCGCGCTGAACGGGCTGCGCGTGTCCGAAGCGATCGGCGCACGGATCGAAGACCTCGCCCTCGAACGAGGACATCGCACCCTCACGGTGCTCCGCAAAGGCGGCAAGACCGTCACCATGCCTCTGGCACCACGCACCGCACGTGCGATCGACCTGGTCATCGGTGAACGCTTCGAGGGGACCATCCTCTACGGCAACGACGGCGGACTCCTCGACCGGCACGCCGCCGCCAGGATCGTTCGGCGCATCGCCAAGGCGGCCGGGATCAACAAGCACATTGGCCCGCACACCCTGCGACACGGGTTCATCACCGCCGCCCTCGACGCCGGCGTCCCGCTTCGCGACGTCCAAGAAGCCGCATCGCACGCGGACCCGCGAACGACCATGCGGTACGACCGAGCACGTGTGTCACTCGACCGGCACGCCACCTACATCGTGTCCACATTCATCGCCGGCGCCGCTCGCTGAACGAGAACCGCACATAACACGCGCCCAGAACCCCTTGCGCGAAGCGCACATAGCGGGCAATCTGCGCTCATGCGCGTGGGCAACGGCGTATCGATCAGCGTGGCGCTCATTTGCCTTGCGTCGCTGGCTGGGTGCGGCACCGAGTCCGATTCCGCTGCACCAGTCCGGGACGCGTCGGGCACCACAACTTCATCCGCGACCACGACATCCTCGTCCAAGTCCACCCCGGCGCCTACTTCCGACACGAAGCCCTCGGAGTGTCCGACTGATCCCCCGTTCCAGGCGACCGTTCTCCCGACAGGATTCGGCGACGCGTTGAAGACGGGTGAGGCGCACCAGATTCCGTGGGACACTCCAGTGAGGTACTACTCCGGTCCTCCCGGCGCTTTCATCGACATCTATCCGTCAGAGCTTCCGGCATGGCGTCCGGGCAGAGTGGCACCACTGCCGGTGCTCAACACCACTGGGCAGTTCGGCGAGGTCGAGGACGGCTACAGCGTGTCCTTCGTTCTTCCGTGCGGGTCCTACACCTTGCTCAGCTCAGGAATCACCGCTGAGGACTTCAAGGCGGTCATCGCTGGGCTGACGGCTGACTGACCCAGCAAGGCTTGGTAGCGCCGAACCGCTGCCGATCGGAACGGCTGGACAATGCATGGGCGTAGGACGAGCATGACGTCATGCGCCACCACAATGCCCGAATCGCTGCGTGTCGGCTGGCGCTGACAGCGCTGGTCGGTTGCTCAAGCGATTCGCAGGACGCCATCGATCCGACGACGACGACCTCCGCGCCGGCGTCGGCCGACGTCACCGCCGCCACGACGGGTAACGCACTTCCCGAGACACAAGCCATCGAAATGGAACACGGCATGCTCAGCTACGTCGTGCCTGCCGACGCTGTCACCGATCCGACGGCACAAGGCACACTCCCACCCTTCGTCATCGGCTACGCCAGGTGGGTCACCGACTGTTGCCTCTTGAGGCTCGCCGTCGAGAACATCGACCCGCCGATGCCGGATGAAGAAGCGATCGCGACGTTCACCGCCAACGGCCTGGAATGGGCGGTCTACGACAGCGGCCCACGCGACGGCACGCAGATGATCGGCAAGGCGACGAACGCGCTCGGCACGGTGCTGATCAGCGCCCAGGTCGGACCTTCGCAGCGGAATACCGACCCGGGTGTAGCCCAGCGTCTCGTCGAACAAGTCGCAAGGACGGCAGTACTCGTCCCAGCCAAGTAGCGCCGAACAGCCGATCTCGGCCGATCACCAGACAACTGGTGCCTCGATGATGCCTGGTGTGGATACCAAGGCTGTGGCTCCGGTGGTTGAAATTCGCACCACGTCCGGCGGTTCGGTGTCGGCTCCGCACGCGCCGAATCGTGCGACGAGCACTGCGTTGTCGGACCACCCGAGGACTGCGGAGCCGCCAATCTCACCGAGGGGTGTCGCTTCGCCATCTGGGCCGATGAGATAGGCCGAAAGGCTTTCGCACTCGCCGCTCCAGGTGGCGGCGATGAACCCGTTCGGTCCATTGACGGCGTCGGCCCACGACCCTTCGGGCTGGATCGCTGAGATGTTGATGTCGCGGACGATGCCGCCGTCATACCGCGCCAAACGCGTGGGGCCGGCGTTGGGGTCGTTCGTGCAGAGCAGCAGGTCTGAGCCGGCGCGGCGCCCATCACGTACGCAGCCGTCCGGTGCCCCTTCGGAAGTCCAGCCATACGCCCACGGCGAACCAGCCTTCGTCGGTGCTGCGGGTTGCATCTGATCACTGCCCATGACCAGCGCGTACTCGGCAGGTGTTGCGGAGTTGTCGCCGTCGAACGTGATGATCGCTGCGACGGTCGAGGTGTCGCGAGACCGATCGACCACATGGACTCCTGGCACCGTGAACAACACTTCGCCGTCCGATGTTGCGATTGCAGTGCCCGACGGAGTCCGATACGCCAAACCATGCTCGGGAATCACTCCGGGGAGGGTCAGATCGCGCCCGCGCAGTGTTGTGGCGGGCGCCGTGCCCACAGCAGTTGGGTGGGTCTCGATCACGCTCGATGAGTCGGAGGATTGACACGCCCCCAACAGCAGCACAACGACGCCGACCACAACCCAGCGATCCCGGCTGCCGCCCATGTCCGCATTGTGCGCCAACCATTCACGCCCGTCCAGATCTGCCGCTCGGCGCTCGTAACCGTGCCAGCATGAACTGATGGATGCGCGGCTGTATGTGACCGGGCAGGCGGTGCATCGCCTGGACGGCCACGATGACCTCCACGTCGCCGTGTCGGGCCTCATAGACGATCTGCCAGCGCACTTGGCAAGTGCCGGACCGAGCGACGAGATCGTGCTGTCCGTCTACATCTGGCCGCACGACTTCGCCAACGACGCGGGCTTTGCTCTTGAGAGCCATCAGGCGGCGCGGCTGGCAGAACTGCACTGCGCGCTCAACGTCGTCTTCATGGCCGACGACTCCGGGCCGCTGCGGTAGTGCCGAACTGCCGCTCGGCGCTGTCCAGCGAGCCGTCTACGGTCGATACGGTGCGGGTTGTGCGTCGATGGACATCACTTGTCGCTGCCTTGAGTTCGCTGGTCGTCGCCGCATCCTGCGGCGGACCGGAGTCTGCGACACAAACCTGCGAATGGTCGAAGGCCGAGCGCGACGCCGTCGAGTCCGTTCCGATAGATCAGTTCCTGGGCCCAACCCCGCAGGTCGGTAGTGCCACTTGCGGCAGTTCGTCACCGAACGTGCTGTACGTGAGTGCGTCGATTCCTGACGGCAGCGCGCTTCCTGACGCGTGGTTCGACCGCCCAAATGTCGGTCGATGGGCGGCCACTGCTCGGCTGGCAGAAACCCCCAACGGTGAGATGGTCTGCTACTCAACGTCGTCTGACCCGTGGCGACACGTACAGGTTCGCGTGTGGGCTGATGGCACTGCCTCGGCGGAAATCGATCGCATCCACGAACCGTGTAGCCCCAACGCCCTGTGAAAGCCGCCCAGATCTGTAGATATTCGCTACCTGCCGAAGGCGCTGCGGACACAGCGCTGAGGTCCGCGGCTTTGTCAGAGAGGCGTCGGATCGTTGGGCCCGTCGATTGACCCACCTGTTTCGCTGGCGCCTGGCCAGATGCGGTCTTGGATCTCGAGGAACTGCTTGGCGTCGGCCTGGCATTGGGCGCAGATGAAGACGTCGCCCTCATGCTGGGTGTCGTCACGACGCGATAGTCGACACACAACGCAGGTGGTGCCGAATCGTCGCACGACTGCATCTTCGCGCCCCGAGCGCCGGCTGCCGGAACGCCATCGCCGGCGTGGCTGTTCGGTGGTGGCGAGCGCACGTGTATCAGTCGCGACCGCAATCTGATACCAACGTCACGAGCGATCTGACATTCGTCACGACCTTGAATTCCCCTGGCTTCACCGTCGACGAGTATCGAAAATGTATCAAACCGTTTGATACATCCCTGTGTTGGCTCTTGTCGTCTCGTCCGCTGACGGCGACATAAGTGCAGTTCAACGGCATAATCCAACACGAGACGAAACCGAACGAACACGCCGAATTTCTTCTACGGATCAGAAGGTTAGGGGTCGAGTCCCTTCGAGCGCGCTGACGGCCCCCGCAAGGGGGCCGTTTGCATTTCCGGAGCGGCCCACGGCACCGCCGAGGCGTGAGTCGCTCGCGGGTGCCGTACGCTCGGCCGGGTGAGCCTGGGCAAGGTGTTGATCGTCGAGGACGATGAACGGATCGGTTCGACCCTGCTGCGAGCCTTGCAGGGCAACGGATACGACGCCTCCCGATGCACGCGGGGCGCCGACGCGCTCGGCGCCTTGCAGACGACCAGGGTGGATCTGGTGCTGCTCGATCTGGGTCTGCCGGACATGGACGGGGTGGACGTCTGTCGGAAGATCCGCGACATCGACTCCTCGGTACCGATCGTGATGCTCACGGCGCGGTCCGATGAACTGGACGTGGTCGTCGGACTCGATGCGGGTGCGATCGACTACGTGTCGAAGCCGTTCAAACTCGCCGAGTTGATGGCTCGCATCCGTGCGCAACTGCGTCAGACACCGACCCGCCCTAAGGGCAGAGCAGTGTTCGGTGATCTGTCGGTGGACGGCGCGGCGCGCCGCGTCTGGATCGGCGACGAGGAGGTGGTACTCCGAGCGAAGGAGTTCGACCTGCTCGTCCGGCTGTCGGACGACGCAGGCACGGTGGTGTCGCGCGAGGCGTTGATGGCGGACGTCTGGGACGAGCACTGGTTCGGCTCCACGAAGACCCTGGACTTCCACATCTCCGCGCTGCGCCGTCGGATCGACAGCGACGACAGGCCGAGCCGGATCACCACCCTGCGAGGTGTGGGGTACCGGTTCGAGGCACCATGAGACGGCGCATCCTCAGGACCATCCTGTTCACCACCGTGCTGGCCATCGGGCTGTTCGCAGTGCCCCTGGCGATCCTCGTGGAACGCTTCGTCGACGAGGACGCCCTACTCCGTGTCGAGCGGGAGGCGATTCTGGCGGCCCGTGTCATCCCGGAGGACTTCCCGGCGAACAGTGACTCGCTGCGGCTCCCTCCGAACGACAACGGCATCGCGCTCGCTGTGTATGACCTGCAGGGGCGACTCGTGACGGGCGAGGGCCCGAGTACGGCTGATGTGACGACGGCCCGTGCGCTCGCGGGTGCCACTGCTGACCTCGAGACGGACACAGAGCGTGTGGTCGCAGTACCCGTGTCGGCTGACAAGGTGCTCATCGCAGTGATCAGGGCCCAACAGTCCACGGCCGCGAGCGACGCCCGCGCACTTCGAGTGGTCCTGCTGCTCGGCGTCGCAGCCGCCGCTGTCCTTGCGGTCGGCGCAGCGGTCGGATGGGTGATGGCCGGGCGCCTCGCGCGACCGGTGGGCGAGCTGCGCGACGCCTCGATCCGGCTGGGCGACGGTGATTTCGGATTCCAACTCGCACCGAGCGACATCCCGGAGGTCGAGCAGGCGGCCGTCGCCCTTCGAGCAACGGCGAGCCGCCTCGAAGAATTGATCGCACGAGAACGCTCGTTCAGCGCCGACGCCTCTCATCAGCTTCGGACTCCGCTTGCGGGTCTGCGCGCCGCGCTCGAGACCGAGTTGGCGTTTCCACGGGACGATCGCGAGCGGGTCCTGCGCGAAGCACTGGAGGACGTGGACCGACTGGAGCGCACGATCGGTGAGCTCCTTGCAATCGCACGACGATCCGACGTCATGCTCGACCGGGTCGATGTGGCCGGGCTCGTCGACGACACCGCCGACGCCTGGCGAGGCCGATTCGACTCGATGGGCCGGGAGGTGATCGTGCATCACTCGAACGAGAAGCAGGTGGCGCTGGGCCACGCGTCGATGATCCGACATGCACTCGACGTCCTCGTCGACAATGCGCTCAACCACGGTGCCGGCACCGTGCAAGTCGAGACCGGTGCAACGGCGGACTCGGTCACCGTCTCGGTGTCGGACGAAGGTCGAGGTTTCACGGTGGTCGCCGGCGAGACCCGCGCCGAGGCACCCAGCGGCTTCGGGCTCCCGCTCGCCCAGCGGCTTGTGGAAGGCATGTCCGGCCGACTGGTGCTCCACCGCATTGCCGACCATCCTCGGATCGACATCGTCCTGCGCCGCGGCGACTGATCCGCAGTTCTTACCGTCCGCTCAGACAGCGCGGCCTGTCCCCTCACCCGGTCCGTGGTCCCATGGCAGGTGCTCCCTGCGAAAGGACACCCCGATGAGCGACAGCACCCAGACCGAGCACCGCACCGCGGTACTGACCCCGGCCCTGAGCAAGGTGCCCGAAGTGACGGTGTGGTTCTGGATCATCAAGGTGCTGTGCACCACCGTCGGGGAGACGTTCGCCGACTACCTGAACGGCAAGCTCGGTGACAGCCTCACCAAGACCACCCTTGTCATGGGGTCTGTGCTGATCATCGCACTGGTCGTGCAGTTCCGGGTACCGCGTTATGTCCCCGCTGTCTACTGGGTGACGGTCGTCCTGCTCAGCGTCGTCGGCACCCTCATCACCGACAACATGGTCGAGAACTTCCATGTCTCGCTCACGACGAGCACCATCGTCTTCGGCATCCTCATGTTGGCGACGTTCGGCATCTGGTACGCCGTCGAGCACACCCTGTCGATCCATTCGATCACCACGGCACGCCGCGAAGCGTTCTACTGGCTCGCCATCCTGTTCACCTTTGCCCTCGGCACCGCCGCCGGCGACCTGATCGCCGAGAAGTACGACCTCGGGTACGGAAAGTCCGTCGCCTTGTTCGCCGGCCTCATCGTCGTCATCGCCTTCGCGTATTGGAAACTGCACCTCAACGCCGTCCTCGCCTTCTGGTCGGCGTACGTGCTCACCAGGCCGCTCGGTGCCTCGATCGGTGACCTGCTCTCCCAACCGCGCCAGATCGCCGAGGACGCCGACCCTGGCACCGGCAAGGGCTTCGGCCTGGGCACCACCACGACGAGCCTCGTGTTCCTCAGCGCCATCGTGATCGTCATCGTGATCATGACCGTCGATCAACACCGCTCCAGCCGCCGCACCGCCTGAGCCGACCGGCCGCGTCGCCTCCTGCGCCCTCCTCCCGAACCTGAGTTCTGCGTGATGCTCGCAGCGTTTCGTGCGTCGGCGGCATTGGTACCGGTGTGAGACTGCTGCCGATGGACGAGCCGGGCGATACGACGGCGTCGGGGTTCTCGCAGTTCTACGCGCAGCAACGGCACCACGCAATCCAACTCGCATGGCTGCTGACGCACGACGCGACCGCCGCCGAGGACATCGTCCAGGACAGCTTCGCCGCGGTCTTCCACCGCTTCGACACGCTCGAGCAGCCCGTCGCCTACCTGCGGCGCACCGTCGTGAATGCGGTGTACGAGCGCTCACGGCGGTCGGGACGCGAGCAGCGCCGGCTTCGCCTGGTGCACGCCGGCCGACCCGAGGCCGTCGATGGGCCCACCGGAGGCCTGGCCGACGTCATCGCCCGACTGCCGCTCGCCGAACGCACCGTGGTGGTCCTTCGCTACTGGGCCGACCTGGACCACGACGCGATCGGACGCGCCATGGGCCTGCGACCCAGCAGCGTGCGCTCACTCCTCACCCGCGCCACCGCCCGACTTCGCACGGAGATCACCCCATGAACGACGACGACATCCGCGCCGCACTCCACGCCGACGCGGCGCAGGCCCCCGAGCCGCCCGCCGAATGGCAGGCTCGCGACCTCCACCACCCCGCCCCGGCCCCCTCCGCCGGTCGACGCACCCTGCTGTTGGCCAGCGCTGCCGTGGCGCTCCTTGGTGTGGCCGCAGTCGGGTTCGCCATCACCCGTGGCGACGACACCGAACGCATCACCACGCCGGCCGACTCCACATCGCCGCAGGGCACCACCGGCACGACCGCGACGGCTCCCACGTCTGTCGCCAACACCTTCCCGCCCGCCGGCACGATCGCCGAGAACTTCCTCGTCGTCGGTTCCGATGCCAACGCCTGCGTCGACAGTGGCTCGCCGTGGGCCGGTGCGGCCGACCCCGATCGCGTCGGCATGAGGAGCGACACGATCATGATCATGCGCATCGATCCGGTCGCGCAGCGCGCGGCCGTGCTGTCGTTCCCGCGGGACCTGTGGGTGGACGTGACCGGGCACGGCAAGCGCCGCATCAACACGGCCTACGTGCCCAACGACTACTCGTTGCTCGCCCAGACCATCTACGACAACTTCGGCATCGCGGTCGACCACTACATCCAGATCGACTTCTGTGCCTTCAAGCGGATCATCGACGCCATCGGTGGGGTCGCCGTGCCGTTCGCCACACCGGTGGTGGACCGCCACGTGGGCCTGGACATCACCGCTCCCGGGTGCCACGTGTTCACCGGCGATGAAGCACTGGCCTACGTGCGGTCCCGTCACCTGCAATGGGTGGACGGCGACGGAGCCCTTCATGCCGATCCGACCGCCGACTTCGGACGCATCGCTCGGCAGCAGGACTTCCTGCGACGCGTGCTCGCCAAAGCCACCTCGGCAGGCCTGTTCGACCCGGCCGTGGCCCGGGCACTGCTGGAGTCGTTGCAGACCGACGTGGTCACCGATGCCGGCTTCTCGATCGACGACCTGCTGCGCCTGGCCGGCACGTTGAAGGCGATCGACCCCGCGGCGACACCGCAGTACCGCATCGACAGCCAGCCGACCACCATCGCCGGCAACGCCGTGCTGCGCCCGGTGCTCGACACGCCTTCCATGGTCGCGGTGCTGGCCATCTTCCGCGGTGAGTCGCCCATCGGCGGTCCCGCGACGCCGACGACCGACGCCGCACCCGCAGGATCTCAGCCGGCTTCGGGCCAGACTCCACCGCCGAGCGCCATCACCCCTCCGGTCGACGTGCGCTGCTGACCGAGCGTCCCGCAGAACTTAAGTTCTGCGTGAGAACGCAGGTGGCGACGCGCGGTGAGCGCGTTCAGCGGGCCAGACTCCACCGGTGGACAGTTCCTTGTTCGAGTCGATCAACCGCTTCGCCGAGCGGACCACCTGGGCGCACGGGTTCATGCGCTGGTACGCCGACAACGGCATCGTCCTCTTCGCCCTCATGCTCCTGGCCGGCTTCCTCATGGCCCGCCGCACCGCGGACCACACCGGCGAGGCAGGGTCGGTGGCCGCAGGGGCTGCGGCGCTCGTCGCGCTCGCCATCGGTCAGCTCATCGGCAACATCGTCGACCGCGCCCGGCCGTACGAGACACTGTCGAACGTGCAGGTGCTGGTCGACCGCACCACCGACTTCTCGTTCCCCAGCGACCACGCCACCGCGGTCGGTGCCGTCGCCGTCGGCCTGTGGTTCGTGAACCGCCGGCTCGGAACCGTGGCCGTCGTGGCCGCAGTGTTCATGGCCTTCACCCGCGTGTACGTCGGCGCGCACTACCCCGGCGACGTGGTGGCCGGCTTCGCGCTGGGCGGCGCCGTCGCCTACGGCTGCCACCGGCTGCTGACGCCGTTGCTCACGAACGCGGCTCGATCGTTGGCAGGCACACCGCTGCGTTGGCTCGTCGGCACACCCGAGGTGATCGAGGCTTCTCCAGAAAGGTGAGAGGATTCCCGCGAGCCAGGGCTCTCAGTAGGTGATGAGCGACCACGGCCGCAGGGGTGCGGAGATGGCGACAGTGCGAGCGGAGACTGCTGCACTGCTCGAGAGGATCGGACCAGTGGTCCGGCGCGCCCTGCTCGCCCGCTTCGGTGCGGAAGCCGGCAGCGAAGCCGCCGCCGACGCGATCGCCTGGGGCTGGGAGCACGGCGACGTGCTCGCCCAGATCGCCAACCCGGCCGGGTACCTCTACCGGGTGGGGCAGACCGCGGCGCGGCGAGGACGCAGGCGGATCGCCCGTTCGTCGTTCCCGGTCGAGCCGGTCTGGCAGGACGCGCCGGAACTGCCCGGTGACGTGTTCGACGCACTGTTCCGGCTACGACCGGATCAGCGCGTCGCCGTGCTGCTGGTGCACGGCTACGGATTCAGCTACGCGGACACGGCAGGCGTGATGGGCGTGTCGGAGGACTCGGTGCGCAACCACGTGCACCGCGGCATGCGCCGACTGCGCACCGAGCTCGAGCCGCGCCGCGGGGAGGTGGAGTGATGTCGATCACGATCGAGGAACGGCTGCGTCGTGCGGCCGAACTTTTGGACGAGGTGGCGGTACAGCCCGGCGCGCTGGACGTGCGCGAGCCCATCGTCGAGTTCCGTCGCGAACCGTCGCCCGTGTTCGCTCGCGTCGCCGCGGTGCTGCTCGTGGTCGTCACCCTGGCGGGCGCGGCGTGGGCCGTCACTCGCGGCAGCTCGTCGGACTCGAACTCGGCCGCCACCGGAACGACGTCGGGCGCATCGGAGACGACCGCCGGCGGCGCCACCGAGACCACAGCGGCGAGCGACACGACCGCCGTTGCCGAGACGACCTCGCCGGCCGTGGAGACCACCACCGCCGGCAGCCTCACCGAGACCACCGCGGCGGCGGAGCCGGTCCCGACCATCACCCTCCCCGCGTCGGCGGACCTGTCGACCACGCCCGTCACCGTCGCCGGGTCGACCCCGTCGCAGTGGTACCGGCTGCAACCCGACCTCGATGTCGCCTGGGTGAGCCCTTCGAACGGCGGTGCCTCGCAGCTGTGCTTCCGCACTCCGGTGATGGAGCAGTGCAAGGACGACACGTTCCGACCCGGCGGCTACGTGGCCGTGAAGAGCGCCGGTGGGCACTGGATCATCCTCACCATGGACGCCATCGACCAGTTCGTCGTGAGATTCGACGACGGCACGCGAGCGCCGGTGACGATGACGCAGGATCCGCAGATCGGCTACCGCGTGGGCCGCGAAGTGGGGCGAACCCCCACCGGTGCGTCGATGGTGTTCGACGGCTCGTAACCAGCCGGCCCGCGTGGCCGGCACATCCACCGCGTCCTGACCGATTCGGTCCGGAACCGACGACATCCGACAGGGGTCTTCATGGTCATGCTCGTACTCGAGTCAGACGACCGCGCGCTCGAACCGACAGCCGACGACGCCGCGCCCGCAGCAACGGCCTTCCCCCTGCGCCTGGTGCGCGGGTGCGGCGCGCTGACGTGGGTGCTCTTCGGCGCGTTCCAGCTGTTGCGCGTGAGCGACTCGTGGTGGCGGTGGCGCGACGACGGCGTCATCACGCTGTCCCACGCACGAGGGCTCGTCCAGTTCGGGCACCCTGCCGTGTCGGCATCGGGCGCGTTGGTCGACGGGGCATCGGCGCCACTGCAGATGCTCCTCGCATCGGCGTTCTACTGGCTCGGCGGCAGCGGGTGGCGTGGCCTCATGGATGCTCAGGTGCTCGCCTCGTTCGCACTGGCCGGGTGGAGTGCGGCGTGGCTGTGCACGCTGGCGTTCCCCACCGCCAGAGTACGGCTGCACATCGGGGCGACGCTCGCCGCGGCGGTGCTGGGCTTCACCGCATGGCGATCGGTCGGGTGGTTCGGCTCGGGCATGGAGAACGGCATCACCGTCGCACTGCTGCTGCTCGCCATGGCGAGTGCCGTCGCCGCCGTGACCGTCCCCAGCACGCGGGGCTGGCTCGCCGGGCTGGCGTTCGGCCTCGCCGGCGTCAGCCGCGTGGAGCTCGCGGGGCTGCTCGTCCCGGCCATCGTCGTCACCGTCCTCGCGCTGCGCCACCGCCCAGCGGTCGCAGTGCGCGTCGTCGGCGTGGCCGGCACCATCTGGCTCGCTGTTCACGGCTGGCGGTACGCCACCTTCGGCACGCTCATCCCCAACTCGGCGGTGGTGCAGGACAAGGTGCGCATCGAGACGGGCGCGATGTGGTGGCTGGCAGGCTGCGCCGGTCTGGTGACGGCGGTGTTCGTCGTCTGGCGACGCACGCCGCTGCGGGTGATCGCCTCGACGGTGGTGGTCATCGTCGCCGCTGCCGCGAGCTGGAAGGCCTTGCACGGCGACCGCTACGACGTGGTGGGGGTGGACCGACTGGTGGTGATGACCGCGCTCGGATTGGTGATCGTCATCGCCGCCGGGTGGATGGCCGGCGTCGCCCGGCCCGCCGTGTGGGCGACCCTCATGGCCGTCGCCGGGGTGCCGCTGGCCCAACGAGTGCTGTTCGGCGGCGCTCGGCTCGACGCCGAGCGCATCTCCACCATGGCGCTACCGCTCCTCGCGGTGTGTGCGTCGCTGGTGCTGCTGGCCGCGGCAGATGCGGTCGACCGGTGGGCCCACACGCCGCCGGAGGAACGTCGACACGTCCGATGGCGCCGGCGCCTCGCCCTCACCATCGTGGTCGTCATCGGCGCGCTCGGTGCCGGCGCGTCGTACGCATCGTCGAGGGAGGACCACCCGCGATCACTGTGTTGCGGGATCGACTCGTACACCGATGTGCTCGCCGACGCTGCGGTGTTTGCGGCCGACCATCATCTGACCGCACCGATCGTGGCCACGCCCGACCTCGGCAAGCTGTCGTTCGACAAGACCGTGGTGAACGTCGACCTCGGGTACCTGGGCGACCCGATGCTCACCGAGATCCACCGGCGGCGCCCCGAGCTGGTCGACGAGTACCTCACGTTCATCGCCGCGCCGGACCTGGTGGAGGTGCATGGCGACTGGGCCTGCGTCACCTATCGACGATGGCTCTCGTCGCGTGCGTTCGAGCAGCGATACCACCTGCTCGAACGGGGACCGGACGGTGGCCGGAAGGCGTGCCCACACGGTGGGGCGCGACAGACGTTCGTGCGCATCGCCGACACCGACTTCGTCGCCGAGGCGAACCTCTCGGCGCTCCTCGCTGCCGAACCGACCCACGCCGCCGCAGCGGTGCGCGCCGCGTACGCCGGCTGCCGGGGCGACGACCAGGTGGTCCGCTGCGCCGCGGTTCGGCGGGCTGTCATCCGCAGCATCCCGTCGCTGCGCGCCGCCGGCGTGTGGCGTCAGGTGACGACCGCCGCAGTCGACGCATCGCCGACCCCCGAACTGGAGCGCCTGTTGCTGACGACTCCCCCTCGATGGGCGCAGCTCGCGGCGCCGGCGATGATCGCCCAACTCGAATCGCTGCGATCGCGCCGAGCCTGAGCCAGGACAGCCCGTCACGCAGAACTCGAGTTCTGCGTGACACCCCACCTGGGAAGTTGCTGGGAGCAATCCCGACGGCATCGCCGCAGGTGCCCCCGGTAGAGTTGACGGGTCCTGACCCCGGAGGATTCCTTGGCGGCCACCGCTGTCACGCCCACCCCCACCCTCGAGCGAACCGGCTACCGCCCCGAGATCGACGGCCTGCGCACGGTCGCCGTCCTCCTCGTCGTCGCGTTCCACGCCGACATCGCCACGTTCACCGGCGGGTTCCTGGGCGTCGACGTGTTCTTCGTGCTGTCGGGCTTCCTCATCACCGGCCTGCTGGTCGACGAGGCCCGACGCCGCACCATCGACCTGGGCGGCTTCTACGCGCGCCGGTCGCGCCGCCTCCTGCCGGCGTCGCTGGTGGTCATCGTCGCCACGTCGATCCTGTGGGTGCTCACCGCGTCACCGTTGGAGCGGCAGGGCCTCGGGGCCGACGCACGCGCCGCCTCGCTGTACTACAGCAACTGGCACTTCGCCGGCCTGGCCACCGACTACTTCCACCAGACCGACTCACCCAGCCCGTTCCTGCACTTCTGGTCGCTGTCGGCGGAGGAGCAGTTCTACTTCGTGTGGCCGGCCCTGGTGGCCGGCGCGGTCATGTTCGCCCGGCGTACTCGGCGCAACATGCTGGGGGTCGTCCGCGCCGTGGCCGCCGTGCTGTTCGTCGCCTCGCTCGTCAGCCTGTGGCTCACCAACCGCGCCGGGTCGGACGCCTACGCGTATTTCGCCACCACCAACCGTGTGTACCAGTTGCTGGCCGGCGCGCTGCTGGCCCTGCACCTGCGGATGCGCAGCACGCACCGCGCCACCGGCGCCGCGGGGCCACTGCAGATCGCCACCATCGCCGTGCTGCTCCTCCTGTCGACCAGGTTCGTCGACGTGGGCCCCACCACTCGCGGGCTGCTGGTCGCCGCCACCGCCGTCCCGCTGCTGTGGGCACTGGACCGGTCGCCACAACTGCCCGTCGCCAGGGTGCTGGCCACCCGGCCGTTCGTGTGGCTCGGCCGCATCTCGTACGGCATCTACCTGTGGCACTGGCCGGTGGTGCTGCTGTTGAAGAAGTTCTACGACCTGCCGCCGTACCAGACGGCCGTGGTGTGCACAGTCGTCACCGTGTGCATCGCCGAGCTCAGCCATCGGCTGATCGAGCAGCCGGTGCGCACGTCGGCCGCGCTCGCACGCCGCGGCAAGGCCGTCATCGTCAGCGGGTTGGCCACGAGTGCCGTGGTCGGCCTGGTGCTGGCGCCGCTGGTCCTCGCGGCCGACAACCGGCCCGTGTTCGTGGCACCCATTCCGCCCGGCGCCGGGGTGATCGCCCCGCCCGGCGGCCAGGGACCCGTCGACGGCACCGGCACCGGCACCGGCACGCGCGAACCGGTGCCGTCGCCCGGTGAACTGCAGGCGCTCCTCGACAAGGGGCCCGGCGTGAAGTGCATCCCGCAACCGCTGCCCGACACGTGCCTGATGCACCGGGGTTCGAAGCCGTTCACGCTGGCGGTGCTGGGCGACTCACACCTCGAGGCCTTCAAGGAGGTCTTCGTCGACCTGGCCGAACGGCACGACATCACCCTCTACTTCAGCGCGTTCCGGCTGTGCCCATGGCAGCGCGGCGTGTACCCCAGCGGCAAGCACCCGGACTGCAAGAAGCACCAGGAGACCTGGTACCAGCAGGTGCTCCCTGCGGTGAAGCCCGACATGGTGGTCACGTTCAGCCGCGCCTACGACGACGCCGGCTTCCCGCACGACCTGGTCACCGACTCGCTACCGGGCGTCAGCGACCCGGGTACCGTGCTCGAGGCGACGTGGCAGTCGGCCATCGACGAGCTCCTGCAGCAGACCACGCACGTCGCCGTGGTGCAGCCCTGGCCGTCGCTGGGTTTCGTCCAGGCGGTCTGCCTGTCGAACGCCACCTACGTCGACGAATGCGCGGGCCAGGCCGCGCCCCTGCCGTCGGACGAGTCGCTGCGCGCCGTCGACGCGGCGAACGACACCGTCACGCGCATCGACCTGAACCCCGAGATCTGCCCGCGCCTGCCGGTGTGCGACGCGATGTCGTTGGGCGCCGTCGTGCGCCAGGACAACAACCACCTGACCTACGCGATGGCCGTCGCGCTCGAGCCGTTGCTCGAGCAGCAACTCGACGCGATCGGCGCCCTGGGGCCGAAGGACTGAACGGCTGGACTGCTGAGCGACTGAACGGCTGAACGGCCGGCGTCAGCCGACCGGAGCAGGGTCGACCGGGTCGTCGCGGGTCGCGGGACGCTCGGCCGCTGACGGCTCGTCGCCGGTTGCGTTGCGCACCACCAGGATGACGCCGGCGATCACCACCGCACCGCCGAGCACCTCGATGACCGACGGCGCGTCGCCCAACACCGCCCAAGCCACCAGCACGCTGGTCGGCGTGACCACGGTGCTGAGCGACGTTGCCGTGGTGGCCGAGATGGCGGTCATGGCCCGCGCCAGTGCGTAGTAGATGAACGCCGAGCTGGCCGACCCCAACCACACGACCGTCACCCAGCCCTTCACCGACAGGTCGGCGAACTCTCCCAACCGGGGCGCGGCGAGCACCAGCATGAACAGCGCACCGGCGACGGTGCCGGGCGTGTTCAGCCACCACGAGTCGTACCGGTCGCCAATGCTGCGCGTCGCCACCGTGACACCCGCCCACGTGAGCGTGGCGAGCGCGATGACCACGGCACCCAGCACCGGGCGCGTGCCGTCGCCGAGACCACCGGCGACGGCGATGGCCGCACAGCCACCCAACGCCAGCGTCAGCCCCGCCACCTGGATGACGCGCAGCCGATGGCCCAGGAACAGCACCTCGCCCACGGCGGTCATCACCGGGTAGGTGGCCATGATGACGGCGGCGATGGCCACCGACACCGCGTGCTGCCCCCAGTTGAACAGCAGGTGGAACACCGCCGAGCCACCGAACCCGCAGAGGAACACGCGCAGGCGGTCGCCGCGGGCGATGGGACGACGCCGCGCCGGCGACCGCAGCACGATGGCCACGAACATCGTGGCCGACACCACCACTCGACCCGCGGCCAGGCTGAGCGGCGACAGCTCACGCAGCGCCACCTGCACCAACGTGAACGAGACGCTGCCGATGGCGATGGACGCGGCGAGCAACACGAATGCCGTCCGACGGGTGGCGGGAGCGAGTACGACGTCTGAGTGGGGCATACGGGCACACCGAACCTAGTGCTGACCTGGTGCTTCGACGATCATTGACACAGTTTTCGATGTGTCTTGGACGACGGCGGGGGGTCCGTTGGACCTAGGTCATGTTGACTGCTTGTCGTGGGTCCCCCGCATCCCACGAAGGAGCAATCGAGATGAATCGAGCATGGATCACCGGCCTGACGGTCGCCAGTGTCGCCGGAACCGGTGGCGTGGCGTTCGCCACCATGAACGCCGGGACCCACGGCGACACGGCCACGGTCACCCCCCAGGCAGCCGAGACCACCGCCACGGCAGCCGCCCAGCAGTACAGCTTCCAGGCCGGCGCCGCCGGCCAGGTGAACCTCACCGCCGCCGAAGGCGAACTGCGCGTCGACAGCGTCCTGCCGACGGCCGGCTGGAGCGTGCTCGGCACGTCCGGCACCGGCACCCACGTCGAGCTGCAGCTCACCGACACGCTGCAGGTCATCACCTTCTCGGCCGACCTGGTCGACGGTCAGGTGCAGGCGGGCATCACCGCCACGCCGGTGCCCACCGTGCCGGCCCCCACCGACCCCGCCACCACCGGCACCCCCGCCACCCCGGCACCGGCACCCGCCACCCCGGTGGTCGTGCTCACGCCGTCGGTGCAGACGCCCG
>CBHWEI010000035.1:0-19795 GCA_966112835.1 uncultured Acidimicrobiaceae bacterium | reverse complement strand
CGACGGCAACGAGTGGCCGCAGGCGTGGTTCAACGTCGAGATCGTGTCGCCGTGGCGCAGCGCCGGCGTGCCGCGCTTCATCGCCGCCGCCGAGGTGGCCTGCAACGAGTACTTCAACCCGGTCATCCCCGAAGTCCTCGCCGAACAACTCCGCGACCTCGCCTGACCCCCACCGCGCACCTCACTGGTTGCTGGGGCTGAATCGTTCCAATTTCGTTTGTGGGGCTGATTCGTCTCGGACTCCGAGACGGATTGGCCCCAGAACACCGCCACTCCGCTTCCCAGGAAGTGCGGCGCCGCTCGCCGGGGCCGGTCTTGCACGCGGCGCGCCGACGGGGCATCCTGCGCATGTGCGGAAGTCGTCGCGTGACCAATAGCGAACGGTATGTGGTCGACGTCGTTCTCGACGCCGCAGATCGTCGGGCACTCGCTTCCGTACTGTCCGACCCGAAACGACGCGACAGCAGGGTCGCGTTCGGGTACACGCGGCTGCTCCTCTGGGTCGTGCTGGTCGTCGTGGCGCTGCTGCATCCGATCGCGTGGATCGCGGTCGCCATGGAGGCCGTGGTCGTGTACGTGGAACATCGGACCCGACAGGACGCCGCTGCTCCGCGGTCCGCTGAACTATTGAACGGTCGCTACATCGTCGAGCCGGAAGGCATCCGCCGACGGTCGGCCGCCGGCGACACCCTGATCATGTGGAGCTCGGTCGAAGACGTGGGCACGTCACGGCAGCACATCTTCGTGCGATTCCTCGGTACCGGCTGGATCATCCCTCACCGATGCTTCGCATCGGACGCTGAACGCGCTGCGTTTCTGGCTGCGATCGATCGTGCCCGAAACACTCCGTCACGCAGAACTCAAGTTCGGGAGAAGGGGGTCAGGCGTCGGGGGTGACGGGTTGGAAGGCGGGGTTGCGCTTCTGCAGGAAGCTGGCCACGCCTTCCTTGAAGTCGGGGCGGCGCAGTGACGCCTTCATCAGCCCGATGGCGTCGTCGGTGGCCTCGACCAGGCCGCGGTCCCAGTCGGACCACACCTGTCGCTTCATGACGGCCATCGAGGTGGGCGACGAGTAGGTGGCCAATTCGGCGGCGTACTCGAGCGCCCGGTCCAGCAGGTGCTCGGGCTCGACCACCTCGTTCACCATGCCCATGGCGGCGGCCTCCTCGGCCAGCACCACGCGACCGCTGTACAGCAGGTCGAGCGCGTTGGCGGTGCCGATGAGGCGCGGCAGCACCCACGACATGCCGTACTCGGCGATGAGGCCGCGGCGGGCGAAGGCCGTGGTGAACTTGGCGCCCTTCGCCGCGAAGCGGATGTCGCACATGAGTGCCTGCACCATGCCGATGCCGGCGCACGCGCCGTTGACCGCGGCGATGACCGGCTTGGGGATCTGGGTGGTGCGGTACTGCGGCGCACCACCGGCGGCCGACTCGGCGCCGGCGTTGCCCGAGGCGTTGCCGATGCCCTGCAGCGTGTCCATGTCGGCACCCGCGCACCAGCCACGGCCGGCGCCGGTGACGACGATGACCTTCACGGCCGGGTCGGCGGCCGCCTGGTCGAGCAGGGTGAAGTAGCGCGTGGCGAGCTCGCCGTTCCAGGCGTTCAGGCGCTCGGGGCGGTTCAGCGTGAGCAGCGCGATGCCGGGCTCGCGCACTTCGTACAGGACGACGTCGGTGGCGGGGTCACTCATCTTCGGCAACGTAGTCGAAGGGTTCCCCGTCGTCCGTTGCCGGAGCATCGTCGTCGAGCACGTCCGCGGCGTCGTCGTCGACCACGTCCGCATCGTCGATGTCGTCGCCATCTGCGTCAGCGTCAGCATTGACATCGGCGGCCGGCGCATCGCCACGGTGGCGCATCGCGTCGATCACCAGGTAGCCCAGCGACAGGACGAAGAACACCACCGCGGTCCACTGGTTCAGGCGCCATCCGCCACCGCTGTTGGCGGGATCGATGCGCAGCCCCTCCACCCAGAAGCGACCGATGGAGTAGCCCAGCACGTACACGGCCATCAGGCGGCCGGGCCGCAGCTTCATCCGCTTGTCGATGAGCAACAACAGCAGGCACAGGCCCACGTTCCACAGCGCTTCGTACAGGAACGTGGGGTGGAACAGCGTGCCCGACGGGTACCCAGCGGGCAGGTGGGCGTCGTCGATCTCCAGGCCCCACGGCAGCGTGGTGGGGCGGCCGAACAGCTCCTGGTTCCACCAGTTGCCGAGACGCCCGATGGCCTGCGCGAGCGGGATGGCCGGCGCCGCCGCGGTGAGCAGCATGGGCACGTTCACGCCACGACGCTTCGCCGCCCACACACCGACGATGGTGCCCAGGATGAGGCCGCCGGGAATGCCCAGGCCGCCCTTCCAGATCTGGATCCACTTCGCCGGCTCACGCCACGGCTCACTGGCGTCGGTGGCGATGTAGTACAGCCGCGCACCCAGCACGCCGGCGAACACGGCCCACATGGAGATGTTGGTCATGTCCTCGCGGGTGCCGGCCCCCGACGCCTCGAGGCGCCGCCCGCTGAGCCACACCGCGGCGACCACACCGAGGGCGATCATCAACCCATAGGCGTGGATGGACAGCGGCCCGATGTCGAGCGTGCCGTCGGACGGACTGGGGATGCTGGCCAGGAACGACACGATCAGGCCGTGACGCGCTGGGCGAAGGCCACCGAGCGCTCGAAGATGAGGTCCTTGTCGAAGTCCTGCGTGGCCACGTGGTAGCTGCGCTCGAGCAGGACCCGCTCGACCGGACCGCCGTAGTTGGCGGCCAGGAAGTCGCCCTGCGCCGGCTCGACCACGTGGTCCTGCGGCGAGTTCAACAGCAGCAGCGGGACCTGCATGCTGCCGTACTGCTCGGCCAGCGGGGCCAGCCCGTCGGTGACCAGCGACAGCAGCGGCGCCAGCGGCGTGGCGTCGTACGCGGCCTCGTGCGCGTCGGGGTCGGCGATGTCGCTGCCGATGGCCGGCATGGTGGGCGTGCCCGAGTCGATGAGGCCCTGCAGCATCTCGACCACCTCGGGTGCCTGCGGCTGGGTGGCGGGGTTCACGCACACCAGACCGGCGATCTCGGGATGGTCGGCGCCGAGGCGCAGCGTCAGCGCGCCACCCATGCTGAGGCCGGCGACCACCACCTTGTCGGCCCGCGCGGCGAGCGCCTGGTACGCGGCCTCGGCGGCGGCGCTCCAGTCGGCCCACCGCGTGGGCAGCATGTCGTCGACCGTGGTGCCATGGCCCGGCAGCAGCGGCATCTCCACGTGGAAGCCCGCCGCGGCGAACGCCTCGGCCAGGCCGCGCATGCTGCCCGGGTTGCCCGTGAAACCGTGGATGACCAGGGCGCCATGCGGCCCCTCGCCGACGTGCGACCAGGGCTCGGCCCCAGGGATGAGGTTCGTCATGGGCTGCAGTATGTCAGGAGTACGGGTCGGCCGGCCCGCCGGCTTCGTCCCACCACTCGGTGGGTGAACCCGCGGATTGCCAGTCCGCGAACGGATAGATGCAGTTCACGGGACATGCCGGCAGGCACTTGTCGCAGCCGCTGCACAGCTCGGGGATGATGACCACGTCGGGGCCGTGGTTGAAGATCGCGCCGAACTGCGGCGGGCAGTGGCGCAGGCACGCGTCGCAGTTGATGCACTCGAGCATCTCGATGCGCAACGGCGGGTTCTTCCACTTCTCGTTGCGGGATCGGGAGGCGATGCGTTCGCTGCGGGTGGCCGCCATGCGGCCGAGTGTAGAACCCGCTCCGCCGTCCGGATTGACCCGAGGGTCAAGACCTGATCGACTGGCGCCGTGGTCGACACGCGGCGGCACACCGAACAGGGCAACGAACGCAAGCAGCAGCTGCTCGAGGCAGCCGAGCAGCTGTTCACCCAACGCGGCTACGGGGCAACCCGCATCTCCGACATCTGCGCCGCCGCCGGCGTGGCCAAGGGCTTGTTCTACTGGTACTTCCCCACCAAGGAATCGCTGTTCGCCGAGCTCGTGCGCACCATGCGCCAGCAGTTGCGCCGCGCCCAGGCCGCCGCCATGACGCCCGACGCCGACCCCGTGACCCGCATCCGTCAGGGTGCCGAAGCGAGCGTGCGGTTCATGGCCGAGCACCAGCCCTACTTCGCACTGCTCGACGTGGAGCGCACCGACGACGCGATGGCCGACGTCATGAAGGAGGGCAGCGACGTGTACGCCGGCGACGTGCGCCGCCTGGTCGCCGAAGCCCAGGCCGCCGGCCTGGTGCCCGACGCCGACCCGGCGTTCTACGCGGTGGGTGTGATGGGTGCGGTGTCGTCGTTCAGCCACGCGCACCGCATGGGCCGCGTACAGATGTCCATCGACGAGCTCGCCCACTTCGTGGGCGACTGGGTCACGAGGGCTCTGACCGGTCGAGCGCCGTCGCCAACGACGGGTCGCGACGCAGCATCACGCTGACGAACGCGTCGACCACCTGCGGGTCGAACTGCGAGTTGCGACCGGCGATGACGTAGTTCACCGCGTCGATCGACGGCCATGCGCCCTTGTAGACGCGCTCGCTGACCAGCGCGTCGTACACGTCGGCAACCGTGACGATCCGACCCGACAGCGGAATGGTGGCCCGGTACAGGCCGCGCGGGTAACCCGACCCGTCCCACCGCTCGTGGTGCGTGTACGCCACCTCGGCGGCCAACTGCAGCAGCGGCGTCTGCCCGCCACCCAGGATGGTGAAGCCGTGCTCGGTGTGCGCCTTCATCTTCTCGTACTCGGCTGCAGTGAGCGGCCCGGGCTTCATGAGGATCGCGTCGCTCACGCCCACCTTGCCGATGTCGTGCATGCGCGCCGCCTGCGACAGCCGCTGCGCGAACTCTTCGTCGAGCCCGAGCTCGACGGCGAGCTCGGCGGCCAGCTCGCCCACGCGGCCGGGGTGCAGCTCGGTGTCGGCGCTGTAGTGCTCGGACATGACGGCGATGGTGGTGAACGCCTCGACCTGGAAGTGCTGCAGCTCGGCGGTGCGCAGCTGCACCAGCTGCTCGAGCTCGGTGGTGCGCAGGCGGGTGATCTCGGCCTCGTGACGGACCACCGTGGCCTCGTGCTCGATCTGCAGCGTCTTGATGCGCAGCTCGGCGCCACGGGTGAGGATCTCCTCATTCAGCGCGTAGCGCGCTTCCATGTGCGCCATCGCCTGGTCGAGGCGACCCATCTCGCGGTTCAGGTCGCCCAGCATCTGGCGCAGTTCCAGCGCCACCTCGGCCATGTTCGTCTTCGTGGCCAGCTCGAGCGCATCGGCCCACTCGCGCAGCGCGTGATCGCGAAGGTTGCGGGCCACGTACAACTTACCGCGCGCCATTCGCACCATGACCACGCTGCCGGGCGACAGGGCGACACGGCGAGCGGTGCGGTCCACCAGCACGCCGTCGGCCTCATCCAGGCAGCTCGCGGCGCGGTCCAGCGAACCGAGCGCGATGTACGCCATGGCCAGACGGGCCAGGATCTCGGGCACGAACTCGGGCGTGTGCTCCTTGGCCAGCGCGAGGGCCGACTCGCCCAGGCTGACCGCGAGCAGCTCTTCCTTGCGGTCGGCGCGGACGCGCGCCATGTTCGCCAGCGTGACCGCGTCGAGGTCGGGCCGGTTCTCGACCTTGTTCGCCATGAGCGCGGCCTCGTACTTGACGATGGCCCGGTCGTCCTGGCGCAGACCGTGGTAGATGACGCCGATCATGTTCAGCAGGTGACCGTCGGACGTGGTCTTGCCCGTGGTGCGGTACAGCTCGAACGCGGTCTCGGCGGCATGCAGCGCGTCGGACAGGTTCGACGCGTGGTAGTGGACGGTGGCGATGAGGTTCAGCGCCGACACCTGGGTCATGGTGGCGCCGGACTGCTGCGCCGCGTTGCGGGCCTCGAGCGCCACGGCGAGCGCCTCGTTGGCGTTGCCGCTGGCGTAGGCGAGCTCGGCCAGGCGATACAGCGCCTCGGCCTCGCCGACCTGGTCCTGATGTGAACGGGCGAGGACTCGGGCCTGCTGCACCAACGACCGGGCGCGGTTGGGTTCGCTGTCCTCGTACAGGCGAGCCTGTTCGAGCAGTTCCTCCACCGTGGGCTCCCCTTCGGGGCCCCTCGTCACCGGCGTGGTCGACGCCACGATCCTCACCTCCTTCCACACGTCCGCGCGCGTGAACACGCAGCCGCACCGCCTCCGGGTGCACGCTAGTTATCGACCGATTCTCCTCCGGGGATAGCCAAATCTCATGAAATCGTCAACATCGCCTGCTCAGCGTTCCCCGAAACCCTCGTAACCTGGACGTTCGTGGACACGATGCGACGTCAGCGTGGCGCCCGACGCCAGGTGGAATCGTCGGCCATCGCGTCCATCGCGCCGCTGGTCGCGGTCGTTCCGGTGTGGTTGCTCGCCATTGCCGTGTTCTGGCTGCCGGTGCGCCTGGTGTGGGACGTCGGATACCTCACGTTCGCCGGCATCTACCTGGCCCTGGTGGTCGTGCTGTTCCTGCGACCGTTCCAGCTGTACGTGCTCGCGCCCCTGCTCGGCGCCCGCCGGCCCACGCCCGACGAGGCCGCGGTGCTCGACACGGCGTGGCGGCCCGTGCTGCAGATGAACGACCTGCCCCGGCACCGCTACGTGCTCGCCGTGTTGCCGTCGAACGAGTTGAACGCGTTCGCGTGCGGCGGCCACCTGGTGGTGGTCACGTCGTACGCGCTCGAGGCACTCCCCCGCGACGAGCTCAGCGGTGTGCTGGCCCACGAGCTCAGCCACCACCTGGGTCTGCACGTCGTGGCCCTCACCATCAGCCAGTGGTTGTCGGTGCCCGTGCTGCTGCTCGCCCGCATCGGGTTCTTCCTGCAGAACGTCGCCTCCGCCGCCACCACGTCGTTCGTCCAGCACTCGTCGGCACTCACCGCGCTCGGCCGCCTGGCCGCTGCGGTGCTCACCGCCGTGTCGTGGGTGTTCCTCAGCGGCCTGCTGCTCAGCAACCTGCTGTCCAACGCGGTGGGCCGCAACGCCGAGTTCCAGGCCGACGCCCGCGCCGTGCAGATGGGCTTCGGCCGTCCGCTCGCCCTCGCGCTGCGACGGGCCCTCGCCGAGTTCGGCAGCGACCGCGCCACGTCGTGGGGCGACAAGCTGAACATGAGCCACCCTCCGGCACGCACCCGCGTCGCCCGCATCGAAGCCCAACTCCGCGCCAAGCGCTGATCACGCCATCCTCCCGTACTCGAGTTCTGCGTGACGGTCAGGCGGCGAGGGGGGCGGTGACAGCGTCGAGCACGGCGACGAGGACGTCGCTGGCGACCTCCAGGTCCAGGCCGCGCTTGCCGCCGCTGACGAAGATGGTGTCGAACAGGATGCACGTCTCGTCGATGGCGGTCCGCAGCCGCTTCTTCTGGCCGAACGGGCTGATGCCGCCCACCACGTAACCGGTGATGCGTTCGGCCACGTCGGTGGGGCACATCTCGGCGCGCTTGCCGCCCAGCGCCAGCGCCAACTCGCGCAGCGACAGCTGCCCGCTGACCGGCACGATGCCCACCACCTGCTCGACGCCGCGGTCGGTGGTGAGGTTGGCGACGAGCGTCTTGAACACCCGGTCCGGCTCGACACCCAACGCCTCGGCGGCCACCTGGCCGTAGTTGCGCTCGCCCGGCTCGTGGTGGAACTCGTGCACGACGAACGCCACACCCGCCTGCTGCAACATCACGATCGCCGGAGTCCCGCCCTTCGCCACGGGACCATTGTGGTCCGCACGCACCCCCGAGCCGAAGATGGCAACATGGGCCGGTGGCCGTGATCGACACGTACGAGTTGAACGACCGTTACCGACTCGACCAGGGACGTGTGTTCCTCAGCGGCTCACAGGCACTCGCCCGCCTGCCCTACGAGCAGCTCCGCGCCGACCGCCGCAACGGCCTGCACACCGCGGCATACGTCACCGGCTACCCGGGCAGCCCGCTGGCCAACTACGACCGCGACGCGATGGCCGCGGCCGCGCTGGCCGCCGCCGACGGCCTGCACTTCGAGTTCCAGCCCGGCATGAACGAGGAACTTGCGGCCACCGCGGTGATGGGCTCGCAACTCGCCGTCACCCTGCCCACCTGCCGCTACGACGGCATCGTGGGCATCTGGTACGGCAAGCGCCCGGGCCTGGACCGCGCCAGCGACGCCCTGCGCCACGCCGCGTTCGCCGGCGCGTCGGCCAAGGGTGGCGCCATCGCTCTGGTGGGCGACGACCCCAGCGCGAAGAGCAGCACCCTGCCGACCGCCGCCGGGGCCACGTTGGCGGACCTGAACATGCCCATCGTGTACCCGGGCGACGTGCAGGAGGCCATCGACCTGGGCCGCCACGCCATCGCCATGTCACGTGCCAGCGGCCTGTGGGTGGGCATCAAGGTGGTCGACGCGGTCGCGGACGGCACCGGCACCATCGAGGTGCACCCCGACCGCATCGCCCCGGTGGTGCCGACGGTCATCATCGACGGACACACCTGGGTGCCGACGCCGTCCGGCCGCACGCTCACACCCGACACGTTGACGGTCGAGCGCGAGTTCCACGAGGTCCGGCTGCCGCTCGCCATGCGCTATGCCAAAGAGAACCGCCTGAACTCGGTGGCCGTGCGCAGCGGCGACGACTGGGTGGGCATCGTCGCCACGGGGCACACCTACCGCGAGACGCTCGAGGCGCTCCGCCTGCTGGGCCTGCGCACCGATGACGAACTGCGTGCCGCCGGCATCCGGTTGTTGAAGCTCGCGGTTCCGTCACCGTTGGACCCGGTGCTGGTGCGCGAGTTCGCCGAGGGCCTGGCCGAGGTGATCGTCGTGGAGGAGAAGGGTCAGGAGCTGGAATGGCTGGTGAAGGACGCGTTGTTCTCGCTGGCCCAGCACCCGATGGTCGCCGGCAAGCGCACGCCGACCGGTGAGGCGCTGTTCCCGTTCGCCGGCACCCTCGACCCCGACGCCATCGCGCCGCGGCTGCGCAGCCGCCTCGCCGGGGGCCTCGCCGCCCGGCGCGCGCCCCCGCCCCCCCCCCCCCCCCCGCGCCACCCGCAGTCGGTGTCGCGCCCGCCGGGCGTCTGCGCCGGTTGCCCGCACAACACGTCCACGCAGGTGCCCGAGGGCGCGCTCATCGGTGGCGGCATCGGCTGCCACAGCATGGTGCTGATGATGGAGCCCGACCGCGTGGGCAACATCGTCGGCCTCACGTCCATGGGCAACGAAGGCGCGCAGTGGTTCGGCATGTCGCCGTTCGTCGACGACGAGCACATCATCCAGAACATCGGCGACGGCACGCTGTTCCACTCGGGCATGACCGCGATCCGCGCCGCCATCGCCAGCCGCACGAACATCACCTACAAGATCCTCTACAACGGCGCGGTCGCGATGACCGGCGGCCAGGACCCGTTCGGCCAGCTCGATGTGCTGCCGCTCACCCGGGTGCTGCTGGCCGAGGGCGTGCAGCAGGTCATCATCACCACCGACGACGTGTCGAAGTACCGGCTGCACGACGTGCCCGCCGGCGTGAAGGTGTGGAGCCGCAGCCGCGTGGTCGAAGCCCAGGAGGTGCTGTCGTACGTGCCCGGCTGCACCGTGCTCATCCACGACCAACGGTGCGCGGCCGAGAAGCGCCGCGACCGCAAGCGCGGCCGGCTGGACACCCCGGCGTTCCACGTGGTCATCAACGAGCGCGTGTGCGAAGGGTGCGGCGACTGCGGCGACAAGAGCAACTGCCTGTCGGTGCAGCCGGTCGACACGCCGTTCGGCCGCAAGACGCGCATCGACCTGGGCTCGTGCAACGACGACCTGACGTGCCTGCAGGGCGACTGCCCGAGCTTCATGAAGGTGCCGCGCGACTCCATGCGACCGGCCGCCCGCGAGCTGCCGCAGGCACCCACCATCATCCCCGGCCCGCCGACGTCGCGGTTCGACGACCTCACCGTGCGCCTGTCCGGCATCGGCGGTACGGGTGTGGTCACCACGTCGCAGATCATCGGCACGGCCGCCATGTTGCAGGGCCTGCACGTGCGTGGCATGGACCAGACCGGCTTGTCGCAGAAGGCGGGCCCGGTGGTCAGCGACCTGCGCCTGTCGCACGCCGCACCGCACCCGTCGAACCGGGCCACCGCCGGCTCGGTCGACGTGCTGATCGCGTTCGACCAACTGGTGGCCGGTGTCGACGCCACCGTGCGGACGCTCGACCCTGCACGGACCGTTGCCGTCACCAACACCGCGGCGGTACCCACCGGCGCCATGGTCGTGCATCCCGAAAGGGCCTACCCGACCGACGAACTCGCGCACCGCCTGGGCACGAGCGCTCAGCGACAGGTGGTGGTCGACGCCTCGCGCCTGGTTCGCGCCCTGCTGGGCGACGACACCACCGTGAACGTGTTCATGGTGGGCGTCGCCGTGCAGAGCGGGCTGCTGCCGGTGCAGGTCGACCTGCTCGAGCGAGCGATCGAGCTGAACGGTGTGGCCGTGCAGAAGAACCTGGCCGCGTTCCGCTGGGGTCGTTCGTGGGTGTGCGAGCCGGCGGTGGTCGAGCGTCACGCCCACCCCGTGGGCGCCGCGGCCGACGACGCCCCGCTCGTCACCCGCCTGGCCGACGACCTCCGGGCGTACCAGAACGCTGCGTACGCATCGAAATACAGGGCGGT
The DNA here is from genome assembly GCA_966112835.1 of uncultured Acidimicrobiaceae bacterium. Lineage (GTDB taxonomy): Bacteria > Actinomycetota > Acidimicrobiia > Acidimicrobiales > Ilumatobacteraceae > UBA668. The sequence continues at coordinate 9,170 of CBHWEI010000035.1, read as the reverse complement.
CGTCGAGCGGGTCGAGGCCGCCGGCCACCCCGAGCTCACCGAGGCCGTCGCCCGGAACCTGCACAAGCTGATGGCCTACAAGGACGAGTACGAGGTGGCCCGCCTGCTGCTCGACACGGCACCGAAGGGGGCCACCTTCCTGCTCCACCCGCCCGTGCTGCGCTCGATGGGCATGAAGGACAAGATCGAGCTCGGTTCGTGGAGCCGGCCGGCGTTCCGCCTGCTGCGGGCGATGCGGCGGGTGCGCGGCTCGTTCATCGACGTGTTCGGCTGGGCCGAGGTGCGCCGCACCGAGCGGGAGATGATCCCCGAGTACATCGACGCGGTCGACGCGCTGCTGGCCCACCTGCGCGACGACAACGTGGCCGAGGCAGTCGCTGTCGCGCAACTGCCCGACCGCGTGCGCGGCTACGAGGACCTGAAGATGGAGCGCGCCGAGGCCTACCGCGACGAGCTCGCGGCACGCCTGACGGCGTTCACCGGCTGATCGAGAACACCGTGGCCGGTGCCGCCGGCAGGTGGTCGGGCAACGGCACGCGCAGCTGACCGTCGGCCCAGTGGTGGGGCAGGACGCGCGGCGTGCCCAGCATGCGCACCTCGGCGCCGCTGCCGGGGTCGTCGAGCGTGAACGCCACCTCGTCGGCCGGCGCGCCACGGACGATCGCGTACGTGGTGTCGCCGCGATGCGTGAAGCCCACCTCGCGCCCGTCGGCCGTGGTGCCCGTGTTGCCGGGCCGCGTGCCGTAGATGGCATCGCCGTTCACGCGCAGCCACCACCCCATTGCGGTCAGGCGCACCACCTGCGCCATGGGGATCTGCCCGTCGGCAGTGGGCCCCACGTTCAGCAGCAGGTTGCCGCCGCGGGCGACGATGTCGCACAGCATCCAGATGTTGTCGTCGACCGTGGGGAACGTCGACTCGTTCTCCATGCGGTTGTACCCGAAGCTGCGCCCGATGCCGCGGCACACCTCCCACTTCCTCGGGCCGCCGGCCTTGGTCGTGTACTCGGGCGTGTGGAAGTCGCAGTGCAACTGCCCCATGGCCGACGAGATCATGTTGAACCGGTCGTTCACCACGCCGTCGGGCACGGCGTCGTAGTAGCGGCCGATGACGTCGTTGGGGTCCATGTGGCCGGGCCAACCGATGTCGTTCCACAGCACGCTCGGCGAGTAGCGGGCCACCAGCTCGTCGACGTGCGCGGTGATGTAGTCGCCGTACTCGGGCATGGCCGGGATGTTCGAGAACAGGCTCATCAGGTCGCGCACGGGCGGCGGCTGGAACGTCCAGTCCAGGCCGCCCGAGTAGTACAGACCGAAGCGCATGTCGCGCTCGCGCACCGCCGCGACCAGGTTGCCGATGTGGTCCTGCTCGGCCATCCACCCCGTCTTGTACGGGTTGGGGGTGTCGCTGCGCCACATGAGGAAGCCGTCGTGGTGCTTGGTGACCGGCACCACGTACTTCGCTCCGGCCTGCTGGAACAGGTCGGCCCACACGCCCATGTCGGTGCCGCGCGAGCGGTCGTGGAACTCGGCGACGAAGTCGTCGTAGGTGGTGGGGCCGTAGGTGGCCTCGTGGTGGGCGCGGGTGGGGCTGCCCTCCAGCGCCCACGAGTTCAGGTACCACTCGCAATAGGGGCTCCAGCGAAAGATCTCCTCCCAGTCGCCGGCCTCCATCAGGTCGCCCATGTCGCGGTCCACCGGGGCGTAGCACGGCACCGTGTACGGCCCCCAGTGGATGAAGATGCCGAACTTGGCGTCGTCGTACCACTGGGGCAGCTCTCGGCCGTGGAACGGAGGGGTGGGCGCGCTCTGGTCGGTCACCGCCGCAGCCTAGAGAACCACCACCGCGTCGATGCGATGGAGCTTCTCGGGGTTGAGCACGAGCCGAATCGCTTCGGCTCGGCCATTCCGCTGTTCGAGGGCCAGCACGTACCAGGGCTGGCCATGGCGGCGGACCAGCAACCCGGACTCGTGGTTCACGCGGTGGAACTCGACCTCCACGTCGGGCGGCATGCGCTTCACCAGGTTGCCCAACAGGCGGGCGACCCGATCGATGCCCACCACCGGCCGGCGCGCTGCATGCACGTCGGCGCCGCCGTCGCTGACCAGCACCACGTCGTCGCTCAACACCTTGCGCAACTCGTCGACGCTGCCCGCCAGGCACGCGGCGACGAACGCCTGCACCAGTGCGTCGCTGTCGGTCGGCTCGAACCGCTTGCGTTCGTCGCGGACTCGCCGCCGGGCTCGCGAGGCGATCTGGCGGCACGCCTCCTCGCTGCGCCCGACGGTGTGGGCGATGGACGCGAACGGTTCGTCGAACACGTCGGCCAACAGGAACACGGCACGCTCCACCGGGCCGAGTCGTTCGAGCACGGTGAGGAAGCCGAGCGTCAGCGACTCGGACAGCAGCGCCGAGTCGGCCGGATCGTCGTCGGTGAGCACCGGCTCGGGCAGCCACGGCCCCACGTACTGCTCGCGCGTGCGTTGCGCCGACTTCAGCCGGTCGAGCGCGATGCGGGTGGCCGCGGTGGTCAGCCAGGCCGCGGGCCGCTCGATCTCGGCGCGGCGCTCGTCACCGATGGACTGCCACCGCAGCCACGTGTCCTGCACCACGTCGTCGGCGTCGACCAACGAACCGAGCATGCGATAGCCGAGGGCGCGGAGCCGGCCGCGCTCCGCCTCGAACACCGCAGCATCGTCGTTCATCCCGGCACCAGTGTTGCAGCGTCGGCGGCGCGGGCCGCACGCTCGGCCGCGTCCTCCGCACTGGCCATCGCCGCGTCGAGCAGGTGACCTCGCGGCCCCACCCAGTCGCCGGCCAGGAACACACCCTCCACGCCCGACTCGGCCACGCCGGGCCGCCCCGCCAACCCGCCGAGCTCGGCGGTGGGGATGGCGGTGACGGCCGCCATGCGGTGCAGGTAGCGGGCGTCGATGACGTGTGCCGCGTCGATGCCGGCGCGCGTAGCGTGCGCCATCAGTTCGGCGCGGGCCACGTCCGGCGACGCCGTCTCGTCGCCGGACAGATAGCGGGCCACGTGCACCACGGCAACTCCCTCGGGCGCCAACCGTGCGGGTGGACAATGGTTCGACAGATACAACGGCTCGTCCACGCCCAACAGCAGACCCGGGTCGGCATGGCGGCTGGTCGCCAGGTCCAGGCAACGGGCGTCGGCTGCCGGGCCGACGGCGAACGGCGCCCGGCCCAACAGCCGGGCCGTGGCCTCGGGGCCTCCTGCAGCCACCACCACACTGCGCGCCACCACGGGTGCCGCGTCGGCGCGCTCGACCACCACCCGACCGCCCTCGCGGTGCACACCGGTGACGGTGCCGCGCTCGATGCGAACACCGGCGGCGAGACCGTCGACCAGCGTCTGCCACCCGCCGTCCAGGTAGCGCACCCCGGTGCGCATGGCCGATTGCATCATCCCCACCACCATGTCGGCGCTGGCCACGCGCGGCAGGTTCGTGTAGGTCGACACGCGGGCGAGCATCTCCACCAGCATCCGCGCCTCACCCTGCAGCCCCTGGTCATCCAGCCACGCGGCGAACGTGGTGGTGGCCAACTGCGAGGCGTCGACGCGCGGCAGGCGCAGCATGACGGACGCCACCGACGCCTTGGCCCGCCACGACAGCAGCGACGTGCGCGCCAGCTGACCGGCAGTGCCCGGCAACGCGCCGACACGACCCGCCAACGAGCCGGCGCCGTGCGCGCTGGGCGGCCCACCCACCAGTGACAGGCCGAACCGGCGCAGCAGGCGTTCGGCATCACCGCCCAGGTACAGCGCGTGCGGGCCACGGTTGAAGTGCACGCCGCCACGCACATCGGTGCGACCGCGACCGCCCGGCTCGGTGGCGTCCACCACCACCACGCCCAGTCCGTGCCCGTGCGCGACACGGGCGGCGGCGAGGCCGGCCAAGCCGGCCCCCACCACCGCCACGTCGGTCAGAAGAGGTTGTTCGATGCTGCTCATGCATCATCGACGACCGAGCGGTCACGAACGTGACAGCTCGGCGGAACGAAGGCTCAGCCGCCGTCGCCCTCGGGCTTGCCTTCGTCCTCCCAGACGAGCTTGGCGCCCTGGTGGCCGGCCTTGCTGATGCTGTAGGTGGCGGCGCCGGCCGACAGCACGAGCGCGGCGGCCATCACGATGGCGGCGCCCTTCGAGCTGAGCGTGGCCCAGATGCCCGCGGTGCCACCCTTCTTGCGGGCGTACCAGCGCAGCACTACCACGGCCAGCACGATGAGGAAGAAGATGATGCCCATGTTGCGGGCGGTCTCGCCGAGCTCGAAGTGGTCCTCGGCTGCGGCGCTGGGCGATTCACCCGCTCGGCGCTGGATGGCCTCGAGCCCCTCGCCGCTGCCGGCGGCCAGGATGCCGCCGAGTGCGCCGAGGCCGGTGACGGCGACGAGTGCCCAACCGAAGCGGTCGAGCCAGGCGGTCTTGAACGCGAACACGATCGCGACGAGGCCGGACAGCGGGATGAGCACGACCGGCATGTGCACCAGCAACGGGTGCGCAGGCAGTCCGAAGAGTTTCTCCAGTTCCATGAACGGAACCGTACGCCTTCCTTCTGAAATGGGGAAGACAATTGGGTAGTTCTGTATGGGACTTTGTTCCCTACCCCAGTTCGGCCGCGACGTCGGCGAACACCGCTGCGAAGCGGTCGCCGATGTCGTCGATGACCGCATCGGTCATCACCGTGCTGAGCACCAGCAGGCCGCGCGACGCGAAGTACATGCCGTGGTTCATGCCGGCCAGATGCACCTTGCGCATGATCGACGCGTCGTCACGCATCAGGTTCGCGGCGGGCGCCTCGGACGTGAAGTAGATGTTCAGCAGCGAGCCGATGCGGCGGCTCGAGAACGACAGCCCTGCAGCGGCGGCACCCTGAGCCAGGCGGGCGTCGAGCCGCTCGGCCTGCGCACCCATGGTGGCGATGCGATCGGCCGACAGGTGCGCCAACGACGGCACGCCCGCTGCGGTGGTGACCGGGTTGCCGTTGAAGGTGCCCGAGTGGAAGATCTTGCCGCGGCCCGGGTCGAGGTAGTTCATGAGGTCGGCGTTGCCACCGACGGCGCCAACGGGATAGCCGCCGCCGATGACCTTGCCCATGGTGGTGAGGTCGGGCGTGATGCCCAGGTTCGCCTGGTGCCCACCCTCGGCCATGCGCAGCGTGATGACCTCGTCGAGCACGAACACCGCACCCGCCGCATGGGTGGCGTCGATGACGCGCTGGAAGAACTCGGTGGGCGCGCCCACCAGACCGGACGAGCCCATGGCCGCCTCGAGGAACACTGCGGCGATCTCGTCGCCCTGCTCGGCCAGGATCTGCTCGAAGGCCGCGGCATCGCCCCACGGGGCGACGATGGTGTGCGGCCACGCCTTCTCGCCGGAGTTGCCGAAGAAGCCGGCCTCGAACACCTCGTGGCTGCCGTGGTAGCCGAAGCGGGCCATCAGCACCTTGTGCCGGCCGGTGTGCACGCGGGCGACGTGCAGCGCCAGCATGTTCGCCTCGGAACCCGAGTTGCAGAAGCGCACCAGGTCGATCGATGCGACACGCGAGCAGATGAGCTCGGCAAGTTCGATCTGCGTGTTGTTGCGCGCCGGCCACGCGGTGCCGGCGCCGATGACCTGGCTGACCGCGTCGACGATGGGCGCGTACGCGTGACCGTGCGCCAGGCTGGTGAAGTTGTTCGACAGGTCGATGTAGTCGTTGCCGTCGATGTCGGTCAGCGTGTAGCCGCGGGCGTGGCTGAGCGTCAGCGGGTAGGGCGTGTGATAGCCGGCCGCGCGGGTCTCACCCGCGGGCATCACCTTCTGCGCACGCGGCCCCATGGCGGCGCTGTTCGGTGTGCGGTCGATGTACTGCTGCTCGATGCTGCCCATGCCCGAACTCTAGGCAGCGCCGTGCGGGCGTCGCCTGCTCAGAGTTCCAGCGTGGAGTTGCTGGGGTCGGCCGGGTCGTAGAACACGGTGACGGGCGAACCCGCCCGGCAGTGGTCGACCACCGCGGCGGCCTGCCACGGCGAGTGGAGGAAGCGCAGCCGGTGCCCTTGGAACAGTTGCCCGTCCACCTGGTAGGCGTAGAACACCAGCGGCTGTTCGGTGCGGACCGTCCCCGATGTGCCCACCTGCACCGTGGCGCTGAGCACCGTGCCCGTGGTGGACGGCCACACCGTGCCATGGGCGCGTCGCGGCAGGTGTCGGCCGAGCATTTCCCAGAGCCCAGTCCGCGAAGGCACGGCCGCGACCCTAACGCGGTGCGAGATGCCCGAATTCCGGGCGTCGGCCAGTCGTGTTCAGCCGGGCGGTCGGTGTTCAGCCGAGCAGATCGCGCACGACGTCGAGCCACAGACCCGTCGTGAGCCGCAGGCTCTCGACGTCGATCCGTTCGTCGTGGCCGTGGAAGCGACGGCCGAAGTCGGCTTGGTCGAGCTCGGGGCTGAACAGCCCGGCGCCGTACGACACGGCACCCATCTGCCGGTAGATGCGCGAGTCGGTGAAGCCCACCACCAGCTGTGGTGTGGGCCGCGCCGTGGGGAACGGCCGGGCGATGCTGCGCGCCAACGCGTCCCACAGCGGCGTGTCGGTGCGGCTGATGGACGCGGGGTCGTTCATCACCACCTCCACCTCCACTCGGTCGTACAGGTCGCCGAGCGCGGCGCGCAGGTGAGCGTCGACGTCGTCGGCGGTCTCACCCGGCAGTGTGCGGATGTCGACACCGATGTCGATGCTGTCGGGGATGACGTTGTGCTTCATCCGGTCGCTGCCACCGGTGCCGATGGTGTTGCACGAGAACGTGGTGTGGGTGCACGCGTGCAGGTGCGGCGCACCGGCCTTGGCCGGCAACGCGTCGAGGAACGCATCGATGCGCTGCAGGTCGAGCAGTTCACGTTGCACGTCGTCGGGCAGGCCGAGCGTCGCCACCTTCGTACGCCACAGCTCGTGGAACCGCGGCGACGGCCGGTACTGGCCGATCCGCTGCACCACCGCGGCCGCCGTGAGCAGTGCGTTGTCGGCCTTGAAGGGCGTGCTGCCGTGGCCGGGCGTGCCCTTCACGCGCAGGGTGCGCCAGGCGACGCCCTTCTCGCCCACGTTGATGCCGATGTACGGCTGCTCGGCCGGGCCACTGTGCAGGCCACCGTTCTCGGTGAGCACGTAGTCGGCCATGATGGCGTCGCGCTCGTGATCGGCCATCCACTGCATGCCGTGCGCGCTGCCACTCTCCTCGTCCGCGACCGCGAAGTAGATCAGGTCGCCGCGCGGACGGAAGCCGGAGTTGGCGAGGTGCCGGAACGCGACCGCCATCGACACCGTCAGGTTCAGCATGTCCACGGCGCCGCGGCCCCACACCTCGCCGTCGATGAGCTCGCCGCCGAATGGGTCGTGTGTCCAGCCCGATTCGTTCACCGGCACCACGTCGGTGTGGCCCATGAGGCACAGCGACGGCGCCTCGGGGTCGCTGCCCTCGATGCGCGCGACGAGCGACCCGCGACCCGGCGTCGGCTCGTACTGCTGCACGTCCAGGCCGGTGTCGCCCAGGTACTGACGCAGCACGTCGGCGTTGCGCACCTCGTGCCCGCTCTCGGCGCTGCCGTCGTTCACACACCGGTTGCGGATGAGCGTCTGCAGCAGCTCGACCGTCTGCCCGGTGAGGTCCACGGCCATCAGTCGGCGCTTCCGGACGTCGCGTTCAGTGCGTTCAGCGCGTCGATGCGTTCCTGGCGCAACGCCGAGCGGCGCACCTTGCCGGCGTCGTCGCGCAGCGGGGTGTCGACGAACTCGAACGTGCGCGGCAGCTTGTAGACCACCAGGCGCTCACCGAGGAACGTCTTCAGCTCGTCGAGGTCGATGGTCGACGCGTCGGCCTCGATGATGGCGTGCACCGTGTTGCCCTTGTCCTCGTCGGGCAGGCCGATGACCGCGCACGAGTGGATGCCGGCGTGCTCCTGCAGTGCTGCCTCCACCTCGGCCGGGTAGATGTTCGCCCCGCCGCTCAGGATCATGTCGGCCGCGCGGTCGCCCAGGTACAGGTAGCCGTCGGCGTCGAGGTGGCCCATGTCGCCCAGCGACTCCCAGCCGCCCTCCATCACGCGAGGGGTTGCGCCGACGTAGCGATAGGTGGGTGTGTCGCGCGGGCTGCGCATCCACACCTCACCCTTCTCACCCACCGGCACCTCGTTGCCGTCCTCGTCGGTGATCTTCACGGTGCCGTCCTGCGGGCGACCCACCGAACCGCGGTGGGCCAACCAGTCGTGACCGTTGATGATGGTGGCGGTCTGCGCCTCGGTGCCGGCGTACAGCTCGTAGATGCGCTCCGGCCCCAGCCAGTCGATCCAGCACTGCTTCAGCCATTCCGGGCACGGCTCGGCCAGGTGCCACACCACGCGCAGGCTGCTCAGGTCGAAGCGGTGGCGCACGTCGTCGTGCAGGCGCCAGATGCGCTTCATCATGGTCGGCACCATGTACAGCACGGTGCCGCGGTGCTGCTCGATGGCGTGCAGCGTGCCCTCCGCGTCGAAGCGCGGCAGCAAGGCCACGTGGTTGCCGTTCAGCAGCGCCTGGCAGCTCCACACCGCTGGGCCGTTGTGGTACAGCGGCCCGGGCATGACGAGGCAGCCCTCCGTACCCAGCAGCAGGGCGGGCGGGGCCTCGGTGTCGAACAGCGCCGGGTCGCCCGACACGATGAGCTTCGGCCGGCCGGTGCTGCCGCCCGAGGTGGGCGCCTTCCACGCCGGCGACACCAGGTCGGGCAGGTGGCTCGCGTCGGCGAGCGGCGCACGGAACCCGAGCGGCACGTGCGCTCGCCCGCCCACGGCGTCGGCCTCCAGGCCCACCACCGCGCTGGGGTTGGCCAGCTCGAGCAGCGCGTCGACCTCGCGCTGGGGCAGTCGGGCCGAGATGGGCTGCGGGATGGCGCCCAGCCGCCAGATGGCCAGGTAGGCGATGAACCAGTCGACGCTGTTCGGCACGGCAACGGTCACCATGTCGCCCTGTTGCACACCCAGGCCCTGGAGGTGCACCGCCAGGTCGTCGCCCGCGGCCACCAGTTCGGCGCGGGTGAGCGAGTCGGCGCCGCAGGTGACCGCCGGGAAGTCGGGGCGGGCGGCGGCGAGGTCGTGGAGCCGCCTGCTGAACGAGATGAGGGCCATGCGCCGCACCCTAT
>CBHWEI010000034.1:0-20222 GCA_966112835.1 uncultured Acidimicrobiaceae bacterium | reverse complement strand
AGGCTCGGCTACCGCTCCTTTCGGGCGACCCTCCGCCCGCCGGTCCCGTCCTCCCGCGACGGGTGGTGCGGTCGCGGCTGGAATGAAGAAGAACCGACTACTCCGGGAGGGTCCAGTCGATCGCTTCGAGTCCTGCCTCGTTCAGCGCTGCGTTGGTGGCGCTGAAGGGGCGGGAACCGAAGAAGCCGTTGTGGGCGCTGAGCGGCGATGGGTGGGCGGACTCGATGATCGTGTGCTTCGACTGATCGATCAGCGACTTCTTCCGCCGGGCTGACGCGCCCCACAGGATGAACACCACCCGGTGGGGCTTGTCGTTCACCGTGGCGAGCACCCGGTCGGTGAACGACTCCCAACCCTGGCCCTGGTGCGACGCCGCCTGACCGGCGCGCACGGTGAGCGTCGCGTTCAGCAACAACACCCCCTGACGGGCCCAGGCCTCGAGGTTGCCGTGCGCGGGGCGGGGCAGACCGAGGTCGGCCTCGAGCTCCTTGTGGATGTTCTGCAACGACGGCGGCACGGCCACCCCACGGCGCACCGAGAAGCACAGGCCGTGCGCCTGGTTCGGGCCGTGGTACGGGTCCTGGCCCAGGATGACCACCCGGGTGGTGGCGTACGGCGTGAGGTGCAACGCCGCGAACACGTCGGGTTCGGGTGGAAAAACGACGAAGCGGGCTCGCTCGCCCGCTACGAATGTCTGCAGATTGTTCCAGTACGGCTTGGCGAACTCGCTGCGCAGTACCGGGTTCCAGTCCGTGGTGGGCACCTCCACAGTATGGAGGTGCCCACCCGGTCAGGAGTGAATCAGCGTGGGCTAGCCCTTGCCGCCCTTGCCGCTGTTGCCGCCGTGATCGTCGACGGTGCTGCCGGTGGCGGCGTCGACCGACGTGCTGGTGGCGTCGTCGTCCTCGTCGTCGACCGTGCTCGAGGTGGCGTCGTCGTCGTCCTCGTCCTCGTCCTCATCGTCGTCGATGCTGCTCGAGGTGGCGTCGTCGTCGCCGTCGTCGTCGACCGTGCTCGAGGTGGCGTTGTCGTCGCCGACGCTGTTGTCGGTGGTGTCCTCGACGCTGGTCGAGCTGGCGTCCACCGAGGTGGTGCTCGCCTCGTCGTTCTCCATCTCGTCCTCGACCGAGGTGGTCGAGGCGTCGGTGCTGGAGCTCGCGTCGACGGTGACCGAGGTGGTGGTGCCGTCGTCGCTCTTGTGCTTGGTGCCGCCACCGGTGGCGGCTGCGGCGAATCCGGCTGCACCGAAGATCAGGACGCCGGAGATGGCGCTGACGACGATGACACGGCGGCGGGGGTTGTGGCTCATGTGATTGGTTCCTCCTGTACGAACGTGGATGACACGTCGGAACGTGCCGGAAGGTTTTGCACCTTCCATTTCTTTGACAAACCCTGGATGACCTGGTCGAACGCGTCAACGACGCGCGGTCGGACCGTCACCCTGCGGGCGACTGTGACGGTGAGATGACGACGCGACGGCGGGCGCGAACCAGCCGTTCGTCGTGCTGCCTCGTCGAGGTGCTCAGCCCTGCTTCGAGGTCTCGATGGGCAACTTGCCACCCTCGAGCCGGATCTCGATGCGCCAGGTGACGTTGCCGTCGGTGAACTCGACCCGCAGGCGGCCCGGCTCGTCGATGCGCGAACCCTTGTCCTCGTGGAAGCCGGCGGCCGGCGTGGCCGCGACCAGCGTGAGCGTGTCGGCGTCGTGCGTGAAGGTGAGCGTGCCACCCTTCGACGACGTGGTCTGCGTGCCCGCCGGGACGGTGGGCTTCGTGGACGGCTTGGTGGTGGCCGTGGTCGACGTGCTGTTGTTGTTGCCGTGTCCCGAGGAGGACACCGACGTGGTGACACCCGAACCGTCGCCGGCGACGACGGTGACAGCGACCGTGGTCTCGACCATGGTGGTCTCGGTGGTGACCATGGTGGTCTCGCTGCTCACTTCGGTGGTGGGCTCGGACGCGTCGACTTCGGTGTCGGACACCTGGCTGGAGACGACCGTGATGACGAGGCCCTCGTCGCTCGGCTGGAGCCGGCCGGAGCTGCCACCGGTCTGGGCGGCGAGCACACCGACACCGACGAGCAGGGCGCAGGCGGCGGTGCCGGCCACGAAGGCACGACGACGCTTGGCCTGGCGCACCTTGCCGTGCACGGCGACGTAGGCGACGTTGGCGTCGGGGTAGGCGCCGCTCAAGCGGCCGAGCATCGATTCGAGTTGGGGGTCGTTCAGTTCGTCCATCACGCAGTTTCCTTGTGGTCGCCGACCAGGCCGCGCAGGCGGGCGCGCCCCTGGTGCAGATGGAACCTGACCGCACCGTCGCTGAGCTTGAGCGTCTCGGCCACTTCGGCCACGCTCAGCCCCTCGACGTAGAACAACGCAATGGCCAGCCGTTGCTGGCGCGGCAACCCGGCGAGCAGGGTCGCGGCGTCGGCGCCGTCGCTCCACTGCACTCCGTCGTCGCGGACTTCACCCTGCAGGCGCTCGACGGCACGGTCCTTGCGACCCTGCCGACGGCTCTCGTCGCGCAACTTGTTGATGGCGACACGGCGGATCCAGCCCACCGGGTCGTCATAGCGTTGAACCCGACGCCAGTTGAGGTGGGCCTTCACGAAGGCCTCCTGCACGGCGTCGGCTGCGGCTTCCTGGCTGCCGGCCACGAGCGTGAGCGCTCGGACCAGGCGCCCGTAATGGGCGCGGAACAGCGTTTCGAGGTCGTCGACGACGACGACTTCGGCGACGCCGGTGATCTCGGTCACGATGGACCCCAGGTATTCCACGAAGGGGACACGCCCGCAGCGTGCCCGAGGTTTGGTGAAACCGAGAGAAATTCGGGCGAAACCCGACCGAGACTTGGACGAACCTTGGAAATCGGTCCGGCACGGAAACTGGCTACGGTGACGGCATGAGTCAGATCCTGGACGTGGACCTCCTGAACTTCGAGCGCGGCTCGGCCGCGCAACGCCGCGCGGTGGTCGACGGCGTACGCCGGAGCCTCGAGACCGGATTCGTCTACACCCGCCATGACCTCTCTCCCGCCATGTTGGACACTACGTACGGAATGCTCCAACAGTTCTTCGAACTGCCGCACGACGTGAAGCAGCAGTTCACGGCGCCGGAGACCCATGGCCAGACCGGCTACACCGGCCTGCTCGTCGAGACCGCGGCCAGCAGCGACGTGCCCGACTGGAAGGAGATGCTGAACTGGGGCATCTCCCTGCCCGTGGGCCACCCGCTGCGCGACCGCTACCCGCACCGCTACGGGCCGCAGGTCCTGCCCGAATCGGCCGTTCCCGGCATCACCGAGGTGCTGAACACCTTCCACCGCCTCATCGAGGACCTGCAGCGCCGCTTCCTGCGGGTCATCGCCGAGGGCTTGGGCTGCCACGAGACGTTCTTCGACGAGATGACCACCAACGGCGCCACCCTCACGCGCGCCATCCGCTACCCACCCATGCAGCAGGCCCCCGACCAGACCCATGTGTGGGCCGGCGCGCACGGCGACATCAACCTCATCACCGCGCTGCCCCGGGCCACGGCCCCCGGCCTGCAGGTGCTGGTGGGCGACCAGTGGGTCGACGCGGTGGCCCCCGACGGTCAGGTCATCATCAACACGGGCATGATGCTCGAGCGCCTCACCAACGGGGTCATCCCCACCGGCGTGCACCGCGTGGTGGCCGACCCCACCTACTCGGGCGAGCGGTACAGCGTGGTGCAGTTCTGCCACCCCACCCCGTGGACGCTGCTCAACCCCCTGGCCTCGTGCATCACGCCCGAACGCCCTCAGCGGTTCTCGGGTATGGTCAGCGCCGATGCGCTCGATCTGGTCCTCTACGAGATCAACCTCGTGGAGCACGCCCGACGAGTGGGGTGACGCGTGAGCGACACGCCGTCGGCAGCACCCGACACCGCGGCCGACCCGCGCCGGCCACCGCGCGGTGCGCCGCTCGGCGACGTCGTCCTCGCGGTCGACGTGAACGCGACCACCTTCTCGGCCGGTCTCATGACCCTGCAGGGCGAGCTCATCGACCGTGACGAATCGCCGGTGAACCCCGACCAGCAGGCCGATGCCCTGTTCGGCACGCTGCGCGACCTGGTCGACGGGCAGATCGAACGCGCCCGCGGTCACCATCATCTGCGGCCGGTGGCCGTCGGCGTCGGCAGCGCCGGGCCCACCACCCCGCAGTGCGAGGCCGTGTCGCCCCTGAACATCCACGCCTGGCGCAACTTCCCGCTGCGCGAACGCCTGCAGACCGCCACCGGGTTGCCGGTCTACGGCGACCTCGACGCCAAGGCCCTGGCCCTGGCCGAGGGTTGGCTGGGTGCCGCGCAGGGGAAGCAGAGCTTCATGGCCGTCACCGTCTCCACCGGCGTCGGCGGCGGCATCGTGCTGAACGGGCAGTTGCTCGATGGCGCGTACGGCAACGCCGGCCACGTCGGCCACATCATCGTCGAGCCCAACGGCCGCCGCTGCTCGTGCGGCGCACGCGGCTGCCTGGAGGCCGAGGCGTCGGGCCTGGCCATCGAGGCCATCACCGGCCGACCGCCCACGTCGCCCACCTACGAGATCATGCAGCGCACCGGCCGCCTGGTGGGTCGTGCCGCCGCGTCGGTGTGCAACCTGCTCGACCTGGACCTGGTGGTGGTCGGCGGCTCGGTGGCGCTCGGGTTCGGCGCCACCTTCTTCAACTCGGCGCAGGAAGCACTCGACGAGCACACCAAGTTGGCGTTCTCGCGTGGTGCGCGCATCACCCCGGTGCGCCTCGGCGACCGCGGCGCCCTGGTGGGCGCCGGCGCCGTGGGCGTGCGTGGCATCCACCGAGCCCGGCGTGCGGGTGGCCGCGCGCCCGCACCCGCCACCGACTGATCGCAGGAGGAACGACATGACGAAGATCCGCAGCAGCGACGGCAGCAACATGGACGACCAGCGCGGCAGCGGTGGTGGCGGCGGTGGAGGGTTCTCCATCCCCGGCATGGGTGGCGGCGGCGGTGGCGGGTTCCCCATCCCCGGCGGCATGAAGGCCGGGGGCGGCCTGCTGGGCGTCATCGTGTTGCTGGCGGTGCTCCTGCTGCCGCGCCTGCTCGGTGGCAGCGACAGCCAGAACGCCATCACCCCCGGGGGCGACACCGTGGCCAACTCGGGCAGCGCCTGCGGCACCGATCTGGAGCAGGTGGTGTGCGGTGTCACCAACGACGTGCAGGACTACTGGACCACCGCGTTGCCGAAGTTCTTCGACGTGGACTACCAGATGACCAAGACCCGCCTGTTCGACCAGCCGCGCCAGACCGGCTGCGGCCAGGCCAGCCCCGAGACCGGGCCGTTCTACTGTCCCGCCGATCGCCTCGTGTACATCGACCTGGGCTTCATGCAGCAGATCGAGGAGCAGTTCGTGGGCGGCACCAGCGACCTGGCCGAGCAGTACATCCTGGCCCACGAGTACGGGCACCACGTGCAGAACCTGCTCGGCACGAACGACCAGGTGCAGCAGGCCTCGCGCAACGACCCCGGCCGGGCCAACCAGTACTCGGTGGCACTGGAACTGCAGGCCGACTGCTACGCCGGTGCGTGGGTGGGCGACGCCAACTCGCGCGGCCTGCTCGACAGCCCCGACGAGATCCAGGAGGCCATCCGGGCCGCCGAGGGCGTGGGCGACGACCGCATCCAGCAGAAGACGACGGGTCGGATCGACCCCGAGAGCTGGACGCACGGCTCGGCCGAACAGCGCCGCACCTGGTTCCTGAAGGGCTTCACCACCCAGGACCCGCGGCAGTGCGACACGTTCGCCGAGATCCAGTGACCCGTCGCGACTGCGCCGACGGCGGCGCTGTCAGGCGCTGAAGCGCCGGTACACCCACTCCAGCGGGCCCAGCTCGAAACGCCGGTGCCACAGGTTGGCGAACGCGATGGCGGAAAGCCAGAACGCGCCCGCGAACAGGACCGCGGTGCCCAACCCGCCGGGGTGCACCCATTCGAGCCAGTCGACGAGCAGGTTGAACGTCAGCACGTGCAGCACGTACAGCGTCAGCGTGGTGCGACCGGTGACGGCGAGCGCGCGGGTGACCGGTGCGTCGGCGGTGCGCGAGGCCACCCAACCGATGATGCACACGGCCACCACCGCGGTGCCGAGCGCGGTGGCCGCGTACAGCAGTCCGCGGTCGAACGGGTGGGTGGACCGCAGCAGCGAGTGCACCGGCAGCGACCGGCTGAACAGGTAGCCCCCCGCCACGAGCAGCACCCCGCCGAACACCAGCTGCACCCGCAGCACGGGGTGGAACGGCAACCGCCGCCCGAGCACGATGCCCACGCACAGGAACAACAGCCACGGCAGCAACGGGTGGGTGCCGCGCACGAACGTGTCGAGCACCAGATCGCGCGGCGACAGCGCGTCCTCGGCCTGCCCGCCCAGCAACCAGTTCACCGAATGGCCGTCGGTGGTGCGGTCCAGCGCCCACCACTGCAGCCCCGCCGCGGCGACGGCCGCCGCCGCGCCGATGACGAGCAGCCATCGGCTGCGCAGGGTGAACAGCGCCGCGGCCACCAGGAAGAACGCCCCGTAGTAGAAGAGGATGGTGCCCGACCACACCCAGTCGAGGAAGAAGCCGAACGCGTAGAGCAGCACGCCGCGGCGGATGAGCACCCAGCGGACGCGGCTGATGGCGGCGCGGTCGCGGGCGACGACGGCGCGGTTGGACATGAGGGCCACACCCATGCCGGCCACCACCACGAAAGTGGCGGCGAAGCGGGTGGAGAACGGGCCGGTCCACGGGTCGAACGTGCGCGCCAGGAACCCGTCGCCGGGCGTGCCGCCGCGCAGGATGAGGTAGGCGTGGTAGTTCATCAGGCACACGCCGATGAGCGCGACGGCACGGGTGACGTCGAGGTCGACCACCCGGGTGCGCGCGGTTGCAGGCGCATCGGCGGCGGCCGCTGCGGTCACGCCCACTCCACCTCGTCGACCACCGTCGTGGTGAGCGGCCGCTGCACGTCCACGCGGTCGCCCACGGCGGGGCACGGGTCGCCGGCGGCGACCACGGCCAACGACGTGTGCATGTGCGGCGGCTCGAGCAGCGTCAGTCGGTGCCGGGCGAAGTGGAAGGGGCTGCGCCGCGCCGGGTCGGCGTCGTCGAGCAGGGCGATGCCGGCCGAACTGCCGGCGCCGATGGCGACCAGCGTGCCGTCGAACGGCACGGGTGTGTGCCGGTAGCCGGCCACGTCGCCGGCGCGCACCGGGCGCGTGTCGAGCACGTCGGCAGTGAGGTGCAGGAACCCACCGCGCGGCACGCCGTGCCACAGGCGCGTGCCCACACGCACCGACCAGCGGCGGTGGGGGTGGGTCTGCTGCAGCGTGTGGAACGCGTCGGGCGCGAGGTGGCTCACCCACACCTCTGCGTCGGTGGGCAGGTGGGGGACGAGCGCGTCGAGCTCGGCGAACCGGGCGGCGTCGTCGCCGGCGAGCGGAAGGTGCACGGCGAACGCCGCGACCTGCAGGCCGGCGTCGGCGCACGCGTCGACCAGCGCGGCCAACTGCTCGGGCGCGGCGCCGTACCGCTGCATCGAGCCGGCCACCTTCACCATCACTCGACCGCCCCAGCCGCGCAGTGCGGCCACGTGATGCAGCGAGCCGACCGTGAGCACGGCGTGGGTGGAGGTGGGCGCCGCCAGCGCCGGGGTGAGCACCACCGGCTCGAGCTGCTCGGGCACGTCGTGCAGTTCGTGCACCGTGCCCACGCACACGAACCGGGCGCCGGCGCCGCGCACCGCCTGGTGCAGCGCGGCCCGTCCGAAGCCGTAGCCGTTGCCCTTCACCACCGGCACCAGCCCGTGGCCGTAGGCCATCGCGGCGTCGTGCACGTGCGCCTGCCAGGCGGCGCGGTCGACGGTGAGGCGCACGGTCATCGCCGACACCGTACCGGTCGTCGGCGAGCGCGACGGTGCTGCCGGGGCGTGCAGGTTCGCGGCCGGACGTGAATCCCGAGTTGTCCGATCGGGATTAGGGGTCTACGATCCGGGGCATGCGATCGCGTTGGTTCGGCTTCCCCAACCCCGTCAACGAGACCTCGGCGCGCCTGGTCGCCGCCGGTGTGGTCCTGCAGGGCATCCTCTACCTGGCGGTGCAGCAGTGGTGGGTGCTCGTACCGCTCACGTACGGCTTCCTGGCCCGCGTGTTGTCGGGGCCGCGGTTCAGCCCACTCGGCCAGTTCGTCACCCGCGTCGTCACCCCGCGCATCCACGCCGAGCACCGTCTGGTGCCGGGTCCGCCCAAGCGCTTCGCCCAGGGCGTGGGTCTGGTGTTCAGCGGCGGCGCGCTGCTGTCGGTGGCGTTCGGCGCCGGCACCCTGGCCATCGTGCTCATCGCCGGCCTGGTGGTGGCGGCCACGCTCGAGTCGGTGTTCGCGGTGTGCCTCGGCTGCCTGGTGTTCGCTCAGCTCATGAAGGTGGGCGTCATCCCCGAGAGCGTGTGCGTGGAGTGCAGCGACATCAGCGGTCGCCTCGCGGCGGCCACCCGCTGATCCCCGGCAGCAACGGTCCGGGCTCGCGCTCGGCCACCACGCCGCACCACACACCCGCGCCGTAGGCCGACTCGTCGAGCCACTGCAGCGACGCATCGACCAGCGGCAGCGCCGACCTGTTGCGCACCGCGTCGACCACCACGGGCACCACGTACGCCGCTGCCACCACCGGCCGCAGGCGACGGCTGCACAACGCGGCGAACGCGGCGACGGGCCACCACACGCGTCGGGTGGCCGTGGCCAGTTGGCCGCCCGCCGCCAGATGGCCCAGCAACGCCAGGCGCGCCGACTCGGAGCGGGGCACGTCGCCCAACTTCCGTTGCAGCGCGACCGTGGTGCCGCCCGCCACGGCGAGCGCGAGCAGCGGACGCCGCGCTGCGACCAGCAGCCACACGGCCAGGCTCCAGCTGCTCATGCGCGCCGGCACCAGCGCGTTGCGGTGCCGCGTGGCCAGCGGCGCGGCCGAGCGGCCGTACCCCATGCGCTGGCGGACCATCGACCGCACGTCGGCGCGCGGGCGGTGCTGCACCGCCACGGCCGGCTCGTAGCGGCAGCGCTGGCCGGCGTCGGCCAACCGCCACACCAGGTCGACGTCCTCGCCCACGCGCATCTGCTCGTCGAACCCGCCCAACGCGCGCACCTCCTCGGTGCGGCACACCAGCGCTGCGGCCGGCACGTAGCTGACGCGGGTGCCCGCGGCGACGCGTGCCGGCTCGGTGCCGAGGTCCAGCGGGCTGTGGCGACGCTCGTACGTGGCGAGCGCGCCCTGTCCGGCAGCACCCTGCACGCGAGGCGCCACCAGCGCCACCCGCGGGTCGGCGAAGTGGGCGAGCAGCGGTTCCAACCACCCGGTGGGCAGGGTGACGTCGGCGTCGACGAACGCCACCAGCGGCGTGCTCACCGTGGCCAGGCCGGCGTTGCGTGCCGCGGCCGGGCCCTGGTTGCGGTCGAGTCGCACCACCGTGGCGCCGGGAGCGGCCACCGGGGTGGCGCTGCCGTCGTCGACCACCACCGTGCGCATGCCAGCGGGAACCAGCGGGGCATCGCCGAACACCGGGATGACCACGGTGACATCGTCGGCGGTGAACGGAGCAACACCGGCGTCGGGCTCGGGGTGCAGGGCACCGGCCTGCACGAACCGATCGATCAGATCGGCCACGATGGCCGTGTCGGGCTGCTCGCCGGTGCGTGCGGCCTCGAGCACGAGTGCGCCGCCGGTGGACACACGGAACAGCCGCAGCGGCGAGCCGGCGATGATGAGCCGTCCGTCGCCGGGTTGGCGCCACGACGGGTCGCGGCGGAAGCGGGTCATTGCCGCCATTCGTCGACCGCCGCCACCAGGTCGATGGCCAGACGGGTGAGGATGGTGCGCCCTGCCGACGCCGACGCGCGCAGCGGGTCGCCCAGCACGCCGTTGCGGCTGACGGCGCGCACGCCGCCCGTGCGGATCTCGTCGATGACGTCGCCCAGTGGTGCGGTGACGCCCACCTCGGCACGGTGCATGCGCACCAGGTCGGGCGCGATGGCGAGCATCATCGACGTCTCGGTGTCGCCCGCGTGAGCGTCGCCGCCGGCCACGCGCGGCCACCACGACAGCACCTTGCGGCCCTCGGCGTGCAGCAGGCGCACGGCCCGCTCGACCGGCATGCGGTTGCCGCCGTGACCGTTCACCAGCACCACGCCGCCGCTCCAGTCGGCACTGCGCACCAGTTCGACCACCACCTGTTCGAAAACTGCGGTGCCGATGCTGAGCGTGCCGGGGAAGCCGGCGTGCTCGCCGCTGGCCGAGATGGTGAGCGGCGGGGTGACCAGCACGTCGCCCTCGTCGTACTTGTCGGCCAGCCCTTCGGCGAGCGCGGTGGCGATGCGGATGTCGGTGTCGAGCGGCAGGTGCGGTCCGTGCTGTTCGCACGAGCCGATGGGCACGGCCAGGATGGCCGGCGTGTCGCGCCGCCAGTGCTCGGTCCAGGTGGTGCGGCCGAGGTGCGCGGTCATGCCAGCCCGCGGACCACGTTCGCGCAGGCGTCGTCGTACACCGTCGCCCAGTCGATGGCGGGGACCAGCTTCTGCTTCAGTTCCAGGCTGATGACACCGTGGCAGGTGCTCCACACGATGGCGGCCAGGTGCAGCGGCGGCGCGTCGCGGACGGCGCCGGTGTCGATGCAGCGGCGGATGCGCTCGGCGAGGTGCTGCAGCGTGGCCAGGCCACTGGCCATTGCCGTGGGGGTCGGCTCGAAGTCGGGCACCACGCGCTCGAACATGACCGCGTAGAGCGTGGGGTGCTCGAGGGCGAACGTGCGGTAGGCCGCGCCGCACGCGCGCAGGTCGGCCGCCGGGTCGTCGGTGACGGGCACCGAGCCCATGGCCTCGGCGAGCAGGGCGAAGCCCTGCAGGAACAGGTGCTCGACCACGCCGTGCTTGCCGCCGAAGCGCGAGTACACGTTCATGGTGCTCATGCCCGACTCGGCGGCGATGCGACGCACGGTGAGCGCGGCCGGTCCCTCGTCGGCGAGGAGCCGGCTGGCGGACTGCAACAACGTGGCGCTCACGTCGTCGAGCGTCGGCACGGGCACGTTGCTCACGGGGTGCACGCTACTCCGGGCGGTGTGTCGGACGTCATGATCTTCCTCTGGTGACATCGTGATCACGATGTGATAACAATGTGATATCACCTCTATCACCGAAACCCCCCGAGAGGAACCCCCGATGCACGAACAAGACCGACGCTCCCCGTGGGCCGTGCTCGCGGTGCTCTGCACCAGCGTGTTCATCATCGTCGTGGACGGCACCATCGTGAACGTGGCCCTTCCCACCTTCGTCCGCGAGCTGGGCGCCACCACGAGCCAGCTGCAGTGGATCGTCGACGCCTACGTGCTGGTCTTCGCCGGCCTGCTGATGGCCGCCGGCAGCGTCGGCGACCGCTTCGGGCGCAAGGGCGTGCTGCAGATCGGTCTCGCCGTGTTCGCCCTCACGTCCATCGGCGCCGCGTTCGCCGGCACCGCCGGGCACCTCATCGCGTGGCGGGCGGCCATGGGCATCGGTGGCGCGCTCATCTTCCCCGCCACGCTCGCCCTGCTCGTGAACGTGTTCACCGTGCCCAAGCAGCGCGCCGTGGCCATCAGCGTGTGGGCCGCCACCAGCGGCCTGGCCGTGGCCCTCGGCCCGGTCACCGGTGGCCTGCTGCTGCGTCACTTCTGGTGGGGCTCCATCTTCCTGGTGAACGTGCCGGTCATCGTCATCGCCATGGCTCTCGTCGGCCGCATGGTGCCCACGTCGCGAGACACCACGGTGCATCGCTTCGACCCGCTCGGCATCGTGCTGTCCATCGCCGGCGTCGGCGTGCTCGTGTGGGCCGTCATCGAAGGGCCGCACCACGGCTGGCTGAGTGCCGAGTCGGCGCTCGCGTTCGGTCTGGCCGCGGCACTGCTCGTCGGCTTCGTGTGGTGGGAGCGGCGCAGCGACCACCCCATGCTCGACGTCACCGTGTTCCGCAACATGCGGTTCACGGCCGGCAGCCTGGCCGTGTCGTTCGCGTTCTTCGCACTGTTCGGGTTCATCTTCATGGTCACCCAGTACTTCCAGTTCGTCCGCGGCTACGACACGCTCGAGGCCGGCATCCGCACCGTGCCCTTCGCATTGTTCACCGGCATCGCCGCGCCGCTGTCGGCGAAGCTCGCCCACCGCTTCGGCACCAAGGGTGTGGTCGCCGCGGGCCTGCTGTCCATGTCGCTCGGCTTCGCCTGGACCACCACCCTGCAGGTCGACACCTCGTACTGGGTGATCGTCGGCCAGATGATGCTGATGGGCGGCGGGCTGGGTCTGGTGAACGCACCGGCCACCGAGTCGATCATGGGCTCGCTGCCGCCCGAGAAGGCGGGCGTCGGCTCGGCCGTGAACGACACGGCACGAGAGCTGGGCGGCACGCTGGGCGTGGCCATCGTCGGCAGCCTGTTCGCCTCGGTCTACGCATCGAAGCTGGGTGAGCTGCTGAGCGGCACCCCCGTGCCGGCCGACGCGCTGGCCATCGCCAAGCAGTCGGTGGGCGCCGGTGCCGCGGTGGCCGACGCCGCGGGCCAGCAGTTCGGCCCCGACGCCGCACGCCTGGTGCAGGACGCGGTGAACACCTCGTTCATCGACGGCTTCCACGCCGGTTCGTGGGTGTCGTCGGGCGTGGTGTTCGTGGGCGCCGTGTTGGCCTGGAAGTTCCTGCCCCGCCGAGCCGAGGGGCACGTGGTGCCCGCGGCGGCGCACGACGAGCTCGCCGTCAGTCGGTGAGGTAGCCCCACTCGCGCAACGCCTCGACGATGCGCGCGGCCGCGTCGGCCGGTGCCAGGGTGACCATCTCGCCCCGCGCCGCCGACGCGGCCGACGCGTCGGTGAGCACGCGGAGGCGATCGAGCGGCGTCGACCCGGCCGGTGCGGCCAGCTCGCGCGCCCGCGGCCGGTAGGGCCGCACCATGAACTCGGCGCGGTGGATGGGCGTGGTGGCGGGCACCACGTCGATTCGCGCCTCGGCCGCCCGACGCAGCGCCTGCAGTCCGGCACGGCGCAACCGAGCGGTCGCGCCCTCCACCGACACCACGGCCGGAGCATGCACCTCCAGCAGTTCGCGACGGCCACCGTCGAGGCGACGCGTGGCGTGCACGGTGTCGGCCTGCAGGTCGACGTGGATGACGCCAAGCGCTTGCTCGGCACCAAGGTGCGCGGCGATGAACGGCGGCACGCTGCCGGCGCCGCGGTCCAGCGAGTAGTCGCCGCACCACACCCACCGTGCGCCGGCGATGTGGTCGGCGATGGCGGTGGCGATGTCGGTGCCAGAGGTGGTGGTGGGCGCCTCGACGCGCACCGCCCGCGTGGCCCCGCACGCCAGCGCGTCGCGCAGCACCTTGTCGGCGCCCGACGGGCCGACGGTGATGGCGGTGACGCCCTGCCCGTCACCGAGCTGCTCGGCCTGGCGCAGGGCGAACTCGAGCGCCGACTGGTCGGCCGGCGACATGCCGGCGAACCGTTCGTCGTGCGGCTCACCCGGATGGCTGACCCACTTCAGGCAGGCGACGATGCTCATGTGCGACGGAACACCACTCCGTGCCCGCCCTCGGGGTAGTGCCAGCTGATGGCGCCCTCGCGGTTGCACACCATGTAGCAGGTGCCGCATTCGAAGCACTGCTCGTAGTTGAAGACGATGCCGCCGTCACTGGTGGGCACGAACAGGTTGGCCGGGCAGGCGATGACGCACTCGCGGGTGCTGCAGTCGGCGCACACCTTGCCGTCGACCACGATGTGCGCCTGGTGGTGCACGCGGAACTCGGCCGTGGCCATGCGTTCCTGGAACGAGATGGTGCTGTCGGTCATCCGAAACTCCTGAAGCCGGTCCATCCGTCGCGCAGCAGGTCGCGCCGGCGCACACCGGCGCGCTTGCGTTCGTCGTTCAGGATGCGCCGCACGCCGGGCTTGGGGTGCGGGTTGTCCACCCGGAACATGCGCTCGACCACGTTGGCGACCATGCCCGGGTAGAGGTGTTGCACGCGGTCGCTGAGCACCAGTTCGGGTGCCCGACGCAGCTTGCGGTGGTCCTTCAGCACGAACGTGCGCTCCAGCCGTTCGCGGTAGCCAGCGAGCCCGGCGGCGGTGACGTTGCCGGCGCGCACCGCGTCGACCGCGGCCTCGGCGGCGTAGATGCCGCTCGCCATGGCGAAGTTCACGCCCTCCAACCAGATGCCGGCGGCCAGGCACAGCGCAGCGGCGTCGCCGGCCACGAGCATGCCGTCGGTGGTCATCTTCGGCATCATCGTCAGCCCGGCCTCGGGAATGAGGTGCGCGCTGTACTCCTTCAGCTCCGCACCCTGCACCAGCGGCGCGATGGCCGGGTGCGCCTTCAGACCTGCGAGCAGCTGCTCGGGTCGCTGCTGCTGCGCGGCCAACTTGGGCAGCTTCAGCACCAGGCCCACGGCGAGCGTGTCCAGCCCGGTGTAGAGGAAGCCGCCGCCGTTGACGCCGCCCGTGCCGCCGAGGATCTCGATGTCCACACCGTGCTTCTCGCGCACCGCGAAGCGTTCGTCGATGACTTCCTTCGGCAGCGCCAGCGTCTCCTTCACGCCGAGCGTGAAGTGCTTGCTGTCGGTGTGCGGGTACAGCCCGGCCTCCTTGGCCAGGAAGCTGTTCACGCCGTCGCAGGCGATGATCACGCGTGCGGTGAGGTCGCCGTCGGGGCGGTCGGTGCGCACACCGGTGACCGCGCCGCCCGCATCGCGGATGAGCCCCACCACCGTGGTGTCGGTGAGCAACTGCGCGCCCGCCGCTTCGGCGTGGCCGGCCAGCCAGTGGTCCCAGTCTGGGCGGAACGCGGTGGCGCCGTTGTAGGGCGGCGCACCCCACGCCTCGCTGCGGAAGTCGACCGTCATCGCCTGGGTGTCGGTGAGCAGCATGGTGCTGCGTCGCGTGACCCAGCGCTGCACCGGTGCTTCCTCCCACCAGTCGGGGATGAGCTCGTCGAGGATGCGTGGGTACACCACGCCGCCGTACATGTTCTTGCTGCCGGGGAACGGCCCGCGCTCCAGCAGCACCACGCTGAGCCCGGCGCGGGCGGCCACCAGGGCCGCGCATGCGCCGGCAGGGCCGGCGCCCACGACGACGACGTCGACATCGGGTGCGGTCACGCGGCACCGTCCTGGCCGGACACGGCTTGCTCGGCGCCGAGCAGCGCGGTCAGGTGGTCGAGCGTCTCGTTGGCGTCGGCCACGATGGCCAGGTCGGCCATCTGCATCATCGGGCAGTGGCCGTCGGTGTTCACGCTGATCACGTGGTCGGGGTCACCCAGGCCGCTGGTGTGCTGCACCGCGCCGCTCACCCCGAAGGCGAGGTACAGCTGCGGCGACACGACGACGCCGGTGGTGCCGATCTGGCGCTCGTGGGGCACCCAGCCGCGGTCGGTGATGACGCGGGTGGCGCCCATGCTGGCGCCGATGGCCGCGCCGATGTGCACCAGCTGGTCCATGCGCTGCTCGCCGTCCAGGCCCGCACCGCCGCCGACGATGCGCGGCGCCTCGGCCAGGTCCACCGTGGCGGGGTCGGGCGGCAGCACCGCGGTGACCGTGGCGTCGCGGTGCTCGCGGCGGGGGAGCAGCGACGGGGTGGCGTCGGTGACGGCCGGTGCCGCCATGGTCGGGTCGACGGCCACGCCGCGTACGCCCGGCTGGAACGTGGCGACGAACTCGGGGCCCGGGTGCGTCTGGTGGATCTCGGTGCCGCCGCGGCGGGTGAGCTCGACCCGGTCGGTGGTGACGCGCATGGCGCCCGCGTACAGCGGGCGGTGCAGCAGCGCGGCCAGCCGGGGCGCGAGGTCGCGGCCGTCGGGTGAACCGGGCATGACCACGGCAGGCTCGTGGGCCAGCAGGTGGGCGAGCGCCGCCGCCCACAGCGCGGGCTGGAAGTCGGGCAGCTCCAGGGTGGTGACGGTGTGGGCGATGCCGTGCAGTTGCGCTGTCGCAGCAGCGGTGCCCGAACCGATGAGTACCGCGCGACCACCGCACTCGGCGACGGTCTCGTCGCCGCCTGACGGCAGCTGGCCGTCGCGTGTCACCACCACTGCGATCATCGGTTGCAGATTAGGGGCTGCCCCGCTGTCGCGCCCCAGCCGTGCCCTGGGTGTCGCTTCCGGCCGGTCGGTGTGACCGACGTCCCGTGGACGGCGAGGGCCGTCGGGAGGACGATGTTTGCCGAAGCAGCGAGTCCGATGTGCCCAGTGTGGTCGACGCGTCGGACGGCGTGTCGAAGCCCACGGGAGGCGACGCATGCGACACATCCACGAACGTGCACGGCGCGTCGCCGCGGGCGCGCACCTGGTCCTGGCGGTACTCGCCCTGGCGGCGTGCGGCGGCGATCTGGCCGCGCCGGCCACGCTGGCGCCGTCCGGGTCGACCGCGGCGTCGACCCAGGTGGCGTCGACCGGACCGACGAGTTCCTCGTCGACCGTTGCGGTGGCGACCACCCTGCCGGTTGCCGCGAGCGTGGCGGCACCGACGACGAGCTCAGTGATGGTGACCGCCCCGCCACCCGCGTCGACGTACCCGCTGGGCATGCAGAACCCCAACGTGTCCGACACGGTGCTGTCGGCCGAGGGGCCGTGGCAACTGGTCGACGCGGCGCCGGGCGTCACCCAGCCGGGGCTGGTGTACCAGTTGCGGCCCGAGGTGTGGGTGTACCTGCCGCTGCAGGAGGACTTCGCCCACAACATCCTGTGGACGTTCCACGAGATCGACCGCGAGGTGGTGGAGGGCTACCTGCGCGCCCAGGCCGACCGGCTGCCGGCCGATGCGGGCCTCGTGCTGCGGCCGCAGGTGCTGGGCGACGAACGCTCCGACACCACTGCGCTGGTGGCCGACTGCGTGCTGCCCACCGACGGAGGGCCGGCGCACGGTGAGGGGTTCTCGCTCGTGCTGCGCGGCGGCGACTGGGTGGTCGTGTCCGCCTACCCCAGGGACGACGCATGTTGGTGACCGCGATCGTCGCAGTGGTATCCGTGCTGGCGCCCGGGCTGGGACCCGTCCCCGCGCCCGCCGACCTTCCTCCCGTGCAGGTGCCGGGCGCGCGAGTTGTCGACGTGCGCGACGGCGACGGCAACGTCTCGCGGCTCACCAACATCCCGTCGTCGTCGGTGTTCCGCCAGTACGGCGGCAGCCGCACGGCGTGCTCGTTCGTGGCCGGCGCATCGGGTTCCACATCCGATGGTCAGCAGTTCGAACGCGGCCAGACCGTGCAGAGCATGCGGTGGATGTTCATCGAAGGCCTGCCCGTTTCGTTCGGCGAGTCGACGCCCACCGACCCGAACGCATCGCTCGGCGCGCTCGCCGAGGCGGTGCGCTGGTTCACCGTGTTCTGCGACTCGACCAGCCACGCCGTCGGCATCGTCGGCGTGTCGTCGCGCGACCCGATGCTGGACCCGCATCGTCAACTGACGACGTTGCGCAACCGGCTGCACCTGGTCCGTCCGGTGGTGTTCCGCAACCCGGTGGTCGACCGGTGGGGCGGGCTGATCACCCGGTACCAGGCGTGGCTGGCCGTCACTCCGGGCGCCTGGACCACGCAGCGTTCGAACACCGTGGTGTGGCGCGGGTGGACCCTGTCGTTGCTGGCCCAACCGGTGGCGCTCGACTTCCAGGTGGACTTCACGCCGGCGCGTGGCCGGCCATCGACGCCGTTTCACGGCAGGGTCGCCTGCATCGCTCGCGGTGCCCGCGCCGCCGGCGACGCTCGATCGTTGCCGGCCATGCCGTCGCTGCCCGCGCAGAGCGCACCCGGCGTGAACGGCAACTGCCGATGGACGCCGCCAGGGCCCGGCACCGTCACCATCCAGGCACGCATCACCTACCGGCTCACGTTCTGGGCCAGCGGCTACACCGAGCCGCTACCCGACTACGTGTGGACCAGCCTTCCCGCCACCTTCCGCACCGGCGAACTGGCGGCGGTGAACACCAACGGCTGAACGCCCACGGCTGAATGGGGTCGCCCGTCCACAACACACTTGCCCGAACCGACGCCCTGGGGTAGACCCGCGGGATGACGATCGCGGACCCCCGACCCGACGTTGCCGACACCCGTGTCGTGCACACCGCCTGCACCCTCGACTGCCCCGACGCCTGTTCGCTCGCGGTGACGGTCACCGACGGTCGCATCACGAACATCGACGCCGCGCCCGAGAACCCGCTCACCGACGGCTGGATCTGTGCCAAGGTCCGCAAGCACGCGCAGCGGGTGTACGCGCCCGAACGCGTCCTCACGCCGCTGGTGCGAGTGGGGCCGAAGGGAGCCGGCGAGTTCCGCTCCGCCACGTGGGATGAAGCCGTCGCCCTGGTTGCCGGCCGCATGCGCGATGCCATCGACCGCAAGGGCGCCGACTCGGTGGTGGCGTTCACCTACAACTCGTCCGCGGCCCGCATCCAGAAGGCCAGCCTGGCCGAGGCCCTGTTCGCTGCCGTCGGTGCTGCGGTGGTCGAGCACACCATCTGTGCCCACACCGTCGGTGGGGCGTGGGAGAGCGTCTACCGCGGCATGGCCTCGGCCGACCCGCGCGACGTGGTGCACAGCAAGCTCGTCGTCATCTGGGGCGCCAACCCCACCGTCAGCAACACGCACTTCCCGCCGCTCGTGCAGCAGGCCGTCGCCAACGGGGCCAAGGTGGTGGTCATCGACCCGCGGCGCACGGCCATGGCCAAGCGCGCCGACCTGCACCTGGCCATCCGCCCCGGCACCGACGTGGCGCTCGCCTACGCCGTCGCCAACCTGTGGCTGGGCGACCAGCAGATCGACCGCGAGTTCCTGGCCGAGCACGCCGAGGGGTGGGAGGAGTTCCTCGTCACCGCCCGCGAATGGTCACTCGAACGGGCCAGCGAGGTCACCGGCCTGGCGGTCGACGACATCCGCATGCTGGCCACCTGGTGGGCCTCCACCCGCCCGGCGATGCTGCGCCTGGGCTGGGGCCCCGAGCGCAACGCGAACGGCGGCGCGGCGTGCCGGGCCATCCTGGCCCTGCCCGTGCTGGGTGGTCACTTCGGCGTGCCCGGCAGCGGTGTGGTGGGCAGCACGTCCGCCGGTGCCGCGGCGCCGCAGCGCCGCTGGCCCCAGGCCGCGTTCGAAGGTCCGGTGCGTCGCACGCTGCCGCTGCACCAGGTGGGCCGGTGGATGGCACCGGGCTCGCCCGACCCGGTGGAGGTGCTGTTCGTGCAGGGCGCCAACCCGTTGGTGATGTGCCCCGACACGGCGGCCGTGGTCGCCGCGTTCGAACGCGACGACGTGTTCACGGTGGTGCACGAGCAGGTGCTCACCGACACCACCCGCTACGCCGACGTGGTGCTGCCGGCCACCACCAGCTTCGAGATCGACGACGTCGGCTCCAGCTACGGCTCGTTCTCGGTGCAGCCCGTCCGCCGGGTCATCGAGCCCGTGGGTGAGGCGCGATCGAACGACGAGGTCGGCCTGGCGCTGGCCCGGGCGATGGGCTTCGACTGGTCGGCCGACCCGGTGTCGGTTGCGTGCGACGACCCCGGCCCGCGCCTTGCAGTCGTGTCGTCGATGCAGTTCGTCGACACCCACCCGGCCGAGGGTCGGGTCTGTTTCGTCGACGCCAACGAGGGCGTGCCGCGCTACGTGCCGATTCCCCACGACGACGATGCGCTCACGCTCATCTCGCCGGCCTCCTCGAAGCTGGTGAACTCCATGTTCGGCGAGTTCCAGAGCCCGTCACCCGCGGTGCTGTTGCACCCCACCGACGCCGCGGCCCGTGGCCTGAGCGCCGGCCAGAAGGTGCGCGTCACCAGCCCGCTCGGCAGCATCGTCGTGCCGCTGGAGGTGCACGACGACACCCGCCCCGGCGTGGCCGTGATGAGCAAGGGCGTGTGGCTGCGCCACCACGACGGCGGCATGGGTGTGAACGCGCTCACGCCCGCCACCGGCGACGCGCTGGTGAACGGCGCCTGCTTCAACGACACGTTCGTCCACGTCACCCCCGCCTGAGCCCATTTCTCCCGAACTCGAGTTCTGCGTGACGGGCGTGCTCCTCCCGAACTTAAGTTCTGCGTGACGGGGCCCTTCCTCCCGAACTTAAGTTCTGCGTGACTCGGTCAGGTGAGGCCGAGGACCCAGGCCTCCTCGGTGAGGACGCCGGGCGTGTCGGCCGCGGCGGGGGAGAAGATCGATTCGGGTTGCTCGGCCAGCCAGTGGG
>CBHWEI010000033.1:0-20349 GCA_966112835.1 uncultured Acidimicrobiaceae bacterium | reverse complement strand
ACTCGCGCAGGAACACCTGGTGCGACGGGTGCGACGCGTAGGTCTGGCTCTGGTCGACCCACGAGCTCGTCTGGTTGTTGGCCTCACCGTTGGTGTGCGTGGCACGGGTGAGGAACATGGCGTCGATCTGCGCCTCGGCGGCCAGCGGGTCGCCGTCGGGCAGGGTGATCATCACCGTGCCGGCGCCGCCCTTGTTCACCAGGTCCAGGCCGTGGTCGAAGAACTGGCCGAACAGGGTGAACCACGAGTTGTACG
This sequence comes from uncultured Acidimicrobiaceae bacterium, assembly GCA_966112835.1. Taxonomy (GTDB): domain Bacteria; phylum Actinomycetota; class Acidimicrobiia; order Acidimicrobiales; family Ilumatobacteraceae; genus UBA668. The sequence goes on along the minus strand of CBHWEI010000033.1, from coordinate 20,094 downwards.
GCGCCGACAGCCCGGTATCGGGTGCGACGTTGGGGATGAACAGGTTGCCGTCCTCGTCGGCGGTCTCGGTGCCGCCAGCGGCCTCTACGGCCGCCGGGTTGTTCAGCGACTGGTCGACGATGAGGTTGCTGATCATGCGCGGGCCGCTGTCCACGATGGGCGGCACGTTGGGACCCGTGGGGGAGTACCCGAACCGGTACTCCGCGGGTGCGATGCGCGGGAACGTCTCGTCGGCGGTGCCGAACTGCGACTGCGCGTCGACGATGTTGTTGCAGCTGCCGTCGACCGTGCGGAGGCCCCACGGCAGCGTCACGCCGACGCCACCCTCGGGGATCTGGTCGTCACCCGGGCCGATGAGCGCGCCACACGGCCCGGTGAGGGCCGTGGTGTTGGCGACGTGGTGCTCGGCGATCTTGATCTGGCGGAGGATGAAACGCAGGTCCGAGGCGTTCAGTTCGAACCCCTGACCGACCGGTGCCGCAGCGCGGCCGACGCCCAACGGCGCCACTACGGGGATCGCGCTGGCCGCCACCAACGTCATCGCCCAGAATCGCCGGCCCCGTGGGATCCGACGACCTTCCTGCAGTTGATTCGACTCCCGCCCGAATCGGTACATGCTCCCGCCTCCTGTGTGGTTGAGACCACGCACGATGCAGGACCACCCTGACCGGCACCTGACGCCGGCCTGTGAGCCACCTGTGGCCGACCTGTGACCGACCTGTGATCGACCTTTGATCGACCTTTGGAACGGGGTTCAGTCGGGGAAGTAGTAGGCCTGGACCTGGGCCGGGACCATCGGGCCCAGCTCGATGCGGATGCGGAACGAGTCGGTGCTGCCGCGCACCGCCAGCTCGCCGCTGGTGGCCGAATCGGGGTGGACTGCCACCACGCGCAGTTCGCCGTGGCGGTCGAGCCAACGCTGCGCCTCGGCGCGGCGACGGTCGAACGCCTCGTCGAGGGCCACGTTGTCGGCGAAGAGGTCGGTGGCGACGTCGTCGTCCCACGCGTTCAGCAGGCCGATGAGGCGCTCGGCCGCGTCGGCGAGCTCGCGCGACACGGCGAGCGGCCGCCGGCGGATGCCCTCGTGTTCCTGCACCGCCTGCAGCATCTGCATGGTGAGCACAGCCATCGGTGCGTAGGTGGTGTTGCCCAGCGCGATGGCGCCCACACCCGTGCCGGCCACCCAGCGCATGTTGCTGCCGTAGCCGGGCACCCCACCCGAATGAGCCAGCACCATGCCCAGGTCCGGGTGGTCGAGCATGCGCAGCCCGAAGCCGTAGCCGCCGGGGTAGTGGCCGCCGGCCAGCTCGCTCACCCCCACGTACGTCTGCATGCGCTGCATCTCGCGCCGCGATGCAGCGGACAGGCCGATGGCGTCGGGCTGGTGCGGTACGCGGTTCGCCGAATCCAGCCACGACACCCACAGGGCCAGGTCGTGGACGGTGGTCCACAGGCCGCCCATCGGCGAGATCTCGCCGTCGCCGATGGGGTGGGGCAGGTCGGGAACGTGCGCGCCGTCCTGCCAGCGGAACGGGCGGGCCCATCGGTCGTGCTCGGGCTCGACCCAGGTGGTGTGGTGCATGCCCAACGGTTGCAGCAGCCGTTCGGTGATGTGCTCCTGCACCGGGCTCCCGGTGGCGCGGCGCACGCAGCGGCCGATCATGCCGAAGCCGAGGTTGCTGTACTCGTAGGCGTCGTTGGGGCGGAACGCGAACAGCGTGCCGGCAGCGTAGACGCGGTCGATCTCGTCGATCGTGAAGTCGAGGTGGCGGTCGGCCCAGGGGTCGTCGGTGGGCAGGCCGCTGGTCATGCTGAGCAGGTGGCGCAACGTGATGGCCGGCGAGCCGTCGGGCACGCGCACCCCCGCCAGCTCGGGCGCGTACTCCACCACGGGCCGGTCCAGCTGCAGCACCCCTTCGTCGCGCAGTGCCAGCACGGCCGCCGCGGTGAAGCTCTTGGTCATGGACGCGATGCGGTACACCGTCTGCTCGTCGGGCGTGCTGCCGTCGTGCAACTCGCCCACGGCGCTGTGGTCGCTCAGTGCGCCGTCGCGCAGCAGCCCCCACGAGATGGTGGGGCAGTGCTGCTCGGCGGCGGTGATCGACGCGAGGTGGCGCAGTGCGTCGTGCGTGCTCACAGCGCGGCCGTGATGGCGGCGAACAGCTCGTCGTACGTGTGGTTCGCAGGGAACTGCGGGAACTCGGCGACGATGGTGTCGGGTGCGTGGAACCAGAAGCCGGCATCGGCGGCACCCAGCATGGCGGCGTCGTTGTACGAGTCGCCCGCGGCCACCACGCGGTAGTTCAACCCGCGCAGTGCGTTCACGGCGTGACGCTTCTGGTCGGGCATGCGCAGCGCGTAGTCGACGATGCGGTCGTCGCGGACGATGAGCTGGTGGCACAGGATGGTGGGCATGCCCAGGTGGCGCATCAGCGGGGCGCCGAACTGCTCGAACGTGTCGCTGAGGATGATGACCTGGGTGCGGGCACGCAGCGCGTCGAGGAAGTCCTTCGCCCCCGGGAGCGGCTCGAGCCCGGCGATGACGTCGCTGATGAGGCTCATCGTGAGACCTTCGCGGGCCAGGATGTCGAGCCGGTACTTCATGAGCGTGTCGTAGTTCGGCTCGTCGCGGGTGGTGCGCCGCAGGGCCTCCAGCCCGGTGCGCTCGGCCACCGCGATCCAGATCTCGGGCACGAGCACCCCCTCGAGGTCCAGGGTGACCACCGTCTGGCGGGGGACTTCGGTCTGCTGCGGGGCGGGCTCGTTGCTCACGGTGTCCTATTCTGTCCGAACGCCGCCGGGGGCGCGAAGAGGGGGAATCCTGCCATGCCGATCAGCACGATGATGGACGACTATCAGCTCACGCTGAAGCCGGTCTTCGAGTTCGGGCGCCAGGTGCATGCGAACAAGAAGATCATCACCTTCACCGGTGACGGCTACGTCGAGAGCACCTTCGCCCAGGTGGCCGACCGTGCCGACCAGCTGGCCGCCGCACTCACCAAGCTCGGTGTGCAGCAGGGTGACCGCGTGGGCACGTTCCTGTGGAACAACCAGACCCACATGGAGGCCTACCTGGCCATCCCCGTCATGGGCGCGGTGCTGCACACGCTGAACATCCGCCTGTTCCCCGAGCAGTTGGCCTACGTCATCAACCACGCCGAGGACAAGGTCATCATCGTCGACGCGTCCATCGCGCCGCTGCTGGGCCGGGTGCGCGACCAGCTCACCACCGTCGAGCACATCATCGTGAAGGGCACCGGCGACACGTCGAGCCTGGGCGAGAACCTGCTCGACTACGACGAACTGCTCGCCGCCGAGCAGCCCGGTTTCCAGTACCCCGACGTGCCCGAGAACACCGGCATGGCCATGTGCTACACGAGCGGCACCACGGGCAACCCCAAGGGCGTCATGTACAGCCACCGCAGCACGTACATGCACTCGGTCATGGTCACGTCCACCACGAACATCGCGCTGTCCGAGCATGACCGCATGCTGGTCATCGTGCCCATGTTCCACGCCAACGCCTGGGGCACGCCGTACGCCGCATGGATGGTCGGCGCCGACCTGGTGTTCCCGCAGCAGTTCCTGCAGGCCGGCCCGTTGTCGAAGGTCATCGAGCAGACCCGCCCCACCCTCACCGGTGCGGTGCCCACGGTGCTGAACGACCTGTTGCACAACGCGCCGGACACCGACATGAGCAGCCTGCGCCTGGTCATGTGTGGCGGCTCGGCCGTGCCCCGCGGCCTCATCGACGGCTTCCGCGCCACGTTCGACCTGCCCATCGTGCAGGGCTGGGGCATGACCGAGACCAGCCCGGTGTGCGCCATCGGCCACCCGCCGGCCGACATGGGCGACCTGACCGAGACCGACTGGCGGGTGAAGACCGGCCGCATCATCCCCGGTGTCGAACTGCGCATCACCGACGACACCGGCGCGGCGCAGCCGTGGGACGGCGAGTCGCTGGGCGAGATCGAAGTGCGCGGCTCGTGGATCACCGGCTCGTACTACAACGTCGACGACCCCGAGAAGTTCCACGACGGTTGGCTGCGCACCGGCGACGTCGCCAGTGTCATGCCGAACGGCTACGTGATGATCAGCGACCGTGCCAAGGACGTCATCAAGTCCGGGGGCGAGTGGGTCAGCTCGGTCGACCTCGAGAACACGCTCATGGGTCACCCCGCCGTGCTCGAGGCCGCCGTCATCGGCGTGCCCGACGACCGGTGGGACGAGCGCCCGCTGGCCTGCGTGGTGCTGAAGCCCGGCGAGTCGCTCACCGCCGACGAGCTGCGCCAGTGGCTCAGCGAGCGCACCGCCAAGTTCTGGTTGCCCGAGCGGTGGGCCTTCATCAGCGAGGTGCCCAAGACCAGCGTCGGCAAGTTCGACAAGAAGGTCCTCCGCGCCGCCAACGAGAAGGGCGACCTCGAGGTCCAGAAGCTGGCCTGAGCGCCTCACCCGGCCCGTCACGCCGAACTCGAGTTCTGCGTGACGCGCGAGACTTGGGCATGGCTGCGAACAAGACCTCTCCGTCCTCCACCGCGGCGGTCGATCAGCTCATCGCCGGCATCGACGACGAGCGTCGCGCCGACGACTGCCGCACGCTCGTCCAGATCATGCGCCGCGTGACGAAGCACGAGCCCGTCCTGTGGGGCGCGTCGATCGTCGGCTTCGACCAGTACCACTACCGCTACGACTCGGGCCGAGAAGGCGACAGCTGCGTCCTCGGCTTCTCGTCGGGGAAGGCGAAGTTCTCGCTGTACGGCATCGGGCGCGACGACGGAGCACTCGAGCTGCTGGAGCGCCTCGGCAAGCACGCGCTGGGCAAGGGCTGTGTGTACGTGAACAAGCTGAGCGACGTCGACCTGACGGTCCTGGAGGACCTCCTCCGCCACGCCTATTCCTCCCGAACTTGAGTTCTGCGTGACGCGCTCCGCCCGAACTCGAGTGCTGCGTGACGCCTCAGCGGGAGGGTGCGGTGCCGGCGACGGTGGTGCGGTGCAGTTCGCGGCGGTGGCCGCGGTAGTCGTCGAGCGCGTTGTGCTGGGTGGTGCGGTTGTCCCAGATGGCCAGCGTGTCGTTCGTCCACCGGAAGCGGCAGGTGAACGCGTCGCGCGTGCTGTGCGCGTACAGGTGCTGCAGCAGCGGCGCGCTGTCGGCGGTGGACCAGCCCTCGAACCGCACCGAGTAGGTGGGGTTCACGAACAAGGCCTCGCGCCCGGCGACCGGGTGCACGGTCACCGCCGGGTGCACCTGCTCGACCAGCGCGTCGTCGCCGGTGTCGATCTTCATACTGCGCGTGGACGCCGTGCGCGCCAGGATGCCGTCGGCCGCGTAGGCCCAGCCGGCCGAGTGCACCACGTTCAGCCCGCGCAGCGTCTGCTGCAGGCCCTCGCTGAGGGTGGCGAAGGCGAGCTCCTGGTTGCTCCACATGGTGTCGCCACCGTGTGGCGGCACGTCGACCGACCACAGCAGGGTGAACGACGGGGGCGCCGGCTGGAAGCTCCAATCGCTGTGCCAGGCACCGCCGAAGTTGAAGCCGCGCTCGTCGGCCTCCTTCACCACCTTCACCACGCCCGGGTGGCCTTCGATGGAACGCAGGAACGGCGTGTGGCCCTGGCCACCCAGTTGCTGGGTGAGGCGTTCGAGGTGCTCGATCGCGTACGGCTGGCCGCGCAGGAACACCACCTTGTACTCCACGACGGCCGCGTGCAGGGCGCCCAGGTCATCGTCGGACAGCGGCTGCGTGAGGTCGACGCCGTGCAGTTCGGCGCCCAGGGCGCCGGCGATGCGTTCTGCGGTGAGGCCGGTCACGACTGCCCGCCCGTCAGCCCAGCAGCTCGGCGCTGAAGCGGTCGTGCTCGCGGGCGTGCATGGCCGTGTTCACCCGCTGGCGTTCCAGGATCTGGTCGAGCGTCTTCGCGCCCTGCGGGATGGGGTGCTCGGCGAAGAAGCTCTGCACGTCGGCGGCCACCTCGGGCCGGGTGAGCATCTTCACCGGGTCGATCATGCGCACGATGGTGTTCGAGGGGAACACGCTGTTCGCCTCGGTCCACCGCTGGCGCAGGATGGACCAGGCCAGCTCACCGTGCCACCGGTTGGCGATGGCCCGGTGCACCAGGAACGGTGCGTTCTGGCTCTTCACCTGACCGCTGAACGCGAAGTCGACCGTGCGCTGGATCTGGTGCTCCTCGGGGAACTCGGCCAGGGCGTAGAGGAAGCGCAGCTGCTCCTGCGGCGTGGTGGCCGAGCGGAACGCGGCCAGGTAGCGCTCGTAGTCGTCGTCGGTGCCCACGGCGGCCACGGCGCCGGTGGCGGCGGCCACCAGCTCGGGGTCGGCGGTCGAGTCGTCGAGCAGTGCACGGCAGCGCTGCTGTGCGTCGGCGTCGTTGCCCAGCACGGCCAGCATGCCCACCAGCAGGCCGCGCAGCTTGGCGCGCAGTTCGCCCTCGCCGGCCACCGGCGTCCACTCGATGTCGTCGAGCACGGGTCGCACCAGCGTGGCGACGCGGTCCTGGAACGCGGCGTACGCGTCGCCGTCGATGAGCCGGCCGATGCCACGCAGGCCGGTGCCGATGACCTGCCACACGGCCAGGTCGCGCTCGGCGGCGAAGCCCTCCACGAACGTCAGGAAGTCGGCAGCGGCCAGACGACCGGCGACCACCTCGTTCCACGCGTCGTCGACCAGGTTGTAGCGGTCGATGATGGTGAGTGTGTCGAGCTCGGCACCCACCAGGCGTCTGCGCAATGCGTCGTCGTAGGCGACACGCATGAACCCGTGACCGCCGGCGTTCACCACGACGGCCGACTGTGCCGAGGGGAGCGCCACGCGGGTCTCGAACCCCTCGAGCAACACCTTCGTCTCGGCGCCGTCGATGCGCAGGTGCACCGGCACCACGAACACGGTGGGGTCCTCGATGTCGCCGAACGCGAACCGCTGCTGCGACAGCACCAACGTGCTGCCGTCGACGCGGGCGGACACGAGCGGGTAGCCCGGCTGCCAGATCCAGCTGTCCATCAGCTTGCGCACGGGTGCGCTGGGGTTCACCTCTTCGATGGCGTCCCACAGGTCGCTCGTCTCGGTGTTGCCGTATTCGTGCGACGACAGGTAATGGCTGACGCCGCGGCGGAACTCCTCCTCGCCCAGGTACATCTCCAGCATGCGCAGCAGCGACCCACCCTTCTGGTAGGTGAGCACGTCGAACATGCCGTCGCAGTCGGCGGGAGCCTCCACGGGGAACTCGACGCTGCGGGTGTTGGCCAGCGAGTCGACCTCGAACGCCATGCTGCGCTCCAGGCTGAAGGTGGTCCAGCGCAGCCAGTCGGGCCGGTAGGCGGCCATGCAGGCGATCTCCATGAACGTGGCGAACGCCTCGTTCAGCCAGATGCCGTTCCACCACTTCATGGTGACCAGGTCGCCGAACCACATGTGGGCCAGCTCGTGGGCGACCACGTCGGCGAGCGTCTGCAGCTCGACCTGCGTCGCCGTGGACGGGTCGGCCAGCAGCAGGTTCTCGCGATAGGTGATGCAGCCCAGGTTCTCCATGGCGCCGGCCGCGAAGTCGGGCAGGGCGATCATGTCGCACTTCTGGGTGGGGTAGGGGATGCCGTAGTAGTCCTGGTACCAACCCAGCGCGAACGCGCCGATGTCCAGACCGAAGGCCGTCAGGTGGCCCTTGCCGGGCACGTGGACGATGCGCAGCGGGATGTCGCCACCATCGGGGCGGGGCACGAGCACGGGCTCGGTGGCCTCGAGCGGGCCCACCACGAACGCCACCAGGTAGGTGCTCATGGGCATGGTCTCGGCGAAGCGGACGGCCACCTTGCCGTCGTCCTGGATGGTGCGTTCGACCTCGGGACCGTTGCTGATGGCCAGCAGGTGCGGCTCGACCACCAGGGTGACGTCGAAGATGGCCTTGAAGTCGGGCTCGTCGAAGCAGGGGAACGCTCGGCGGCAGTCGGTTGCCTGCATCTGCGAGGCGGCGATGACCTGCTCGTTGCCGTCCTGGTCGCGGTAGGTGCTGCGGTAGAAGCCGCGCAGTCGGTCGTTCAGCGTGCCGTCGAACCAGATCTCGAGCGTCACCGGGCCCTCGGCGACGGCGTGGTCGATGACGAGCCGTTCGGTGGGCGCGTCGAGCGCGAACGTGGCCTCGTCGCCGTTCACCTTCACCGCGTGCACGCCCAGTTCGATGGCGTTCAGCACCACGGCATCGGCCACTGCCTCGGCCGTGGCGTCGATGATGACGTGCCCGGTGAACGTCGCCGCACCCAGGTCGGGTTCGATGGCGAGCGTGTAGCGGTGCGGGATGACGGTTCGCGGCAGGCGGTACGGGTTGCCGCCGATGGTGGCGTCGAGGCTGTCTGGGGTCACCGGCCCAGGCTACCCCTGGCCCAGGAGCGGCTTCCTGCGGCTCACAACCGGTAGCCTCTCCCGACGTGTCAACGGCGCCGGAATTCGACGTGGTGGGGGTGGGCAACGCACTCGTCGACGTGATCGCCCACGCCGACGACGGCTTCATCCACGAGCACGAGCTGGTGAAGGGCTCGATGACGCTCATCGACACCGACCGTGCGCTCTACCTGTACCGGGCCCTGGGCTCGGCGGTCGAGATGAGCGGCGGGTCTGCGGCCAACACCATGACCGGTGTCGCGTCGCTGGGCGGCAAGGCCGCCTACCTGGGCAAGGTGAGCGACGACGACCTGGGCCGAGTGTTCGGGCACGACCTGCGGGCCGTGGGCGTGCAGTTCCGCCCTGGTGCACCCGAGGCCGACACACCCACCGGCCGGTGCATCATCGTGGTCACGCCCGATGCCCAGCGCACCATGAACACCTACCTCGGTGTGTCCAGCCTGCTGCAGCCCAGCGACATCCACGAGGAGACCGTGGCGCTGGGCAAGGTGCTGTACATGGAGGGCTACCTGTACGACCGCCCCGCGGCGAAGGAGGCGTTCCGCACTGCGGCCGCCATCGCCCACGCGAACGGCCGTCAGGTGTCGCTGACGCTCAGCGATTCGTTCTGCGTCGACCGTCACCGCGACGACTTCAGCGCGCTCGTGGCCGACGAGGTCGACATCCTGTTCGGCAACGAGGACGAGCTGCTGTCGCTCTACCAGGTCGACTCGTTCGACGCCGCCGTCGAAGCGGTGCGCCGCGACTGCCACCTGGCCGTCATCACCATGGGCAAGGAGGGGTGCGTCGTCGTGTCGAAGGACGACACCGTGCGCGCCGCCGCCGAGCCGGTCGACCACGTGCTCGACACCACGGGTGCCGGCGACCTGTTCGCCGCCGGCTTCCTCTACGGCCACACGCGCGATCGCAGCCTGGACGAGTGCGCGAAGCTGGGCGCCATCGCCGCGGCCGAGGTGATCTCGCACGTCGGCCCCCGTCCGCTCGTGGAGCTGAAGACGCTCCTTTCCTGAGAGGCCCGTCATGACCGACATCGCCGCCCTCCGCTCCGTCGCCCAGCGTTGGCACGACGCCGAGCCCGACGACGACATGAAGGCCGAACTGGCCCAGTTGCTCGCCGGGCCCGACGACGTGCTGGCGGACCGTTTCACCGGCCGCCTGCAGTTCGGCACCGCCGGCCTGCGTGCCGCGGTGGGTGCCGGCCCACAGCGCATGAACCGGTTGGTGGTGCAGCAGGCCGCGGCCGGCCTGGTGGACTACCTGCTCGCCCAGGTGCCGGGTGCGGCCGAGGCCGGCGTCATCATCGGCTACGACGCCCGTCGCAAGAGCGATGCGTTCGCGCTCGACACCGCCCGCGTGTGCGCGGCCAAGGGTGTGAAGGCCATGTTGTTCCCGCATGTGGTGCCCACGCCCGTGCTGGCCTGGAACATCACCGAGACCGGCGCGGCCGCGGGTGTGATGGTCACCGCGTCGCACAACCCTCCCGCCGACAACGGCTACAAGGTGTACCTGGGGTCCGGCTCGCAGATCGTGCCGCCGGCCGACATCGACATCGCTGCCTGCATCGACCAGGTGGATCCGTGCACGGTCGAGCTGGCCCCCGCCGACCATCCGCTCATCCAGATCCTGGGCCGTGAGCACATCCAGGCGTACCTCGACTTCGTGCCCACGGTGCGGCTGTGCCCCGACATCCCTGGCGTGCCGGTGGCGTACACCGCCATGCACGGCGTCGGCGGCGCCACGCTGGTCGAGGCGTTCGATGCCGCCGGCCTGCCCGCGCCCGCCACCGTGGCCGAGCAGCAGGAGCCCGACGGCCGCTTCCCGACCGTGTCGTTCCCGAACCCCGAGGAACCGGGAGCGATGGACCTGCTGATGGCCAAGGCCGCCGATGTCGGCGCCGTGGTGGCGATCGCCAACGATCCCGACGCCGACCGTCTGGGCGCGGCGATCCCGCAGCCCGACGGCTCGTGGCGCCGGCTGGGTGGCGACGAGATCGGCTGGCTGTTCGCCGACCACATCCTGCGCCACACCTCGGGCGACGATCGCCTGGTCATCACCACGCTCGTGTCGTCGTCGCTGCTCGGTCGCATGGCCTCGGCCAACGGCGTCGAGTGCCTCGAGACGTTCACCGGCTTCAAGTGGATCGGCCACACCGTGCTGGCCAACCCCGGCAAGCGGTTCGTGTTCGGTTACGAGCAGGCGCTCGGGTACCTGGTCACCACGCAGCCGCTCGACAAGGACGGCATCACCGCCGCGGTGATGATGGCCGAGATCGCTGCCGTCGCGGTGGCCGAGGGCCTCACCCTGCAGGACCGCCTCGACGCAATTGTCGCCCAGTACGGGCGCCACGTGATGGCCGAGAAGTCGCTGCGCATGCCGCCGGCCGACGGTGCGGCCGCCGTCGCGCGTCTTCGCGCCGAGCCGCCCACCCACGTGGGCGACCGTGAAGTCACGTCCACCGAGTGGTTCGACGAGGCCGGCCTGCTGCGCCTGCAATTGGGCGACGACGTGCGCGTGCAGGTGCGCCCCAGCGGCACCGAGCCCAAGGTGAAGCTGTACGGCGAAGGCATCGGCATGGACCCGGCCCCGTTGCTCGAGTCCCTCGCCGCCCTCGTCCAGTAGCCCGCCTTCTCCCGAACTCGAGTTCTGCGTGACGCGCGCGAACTTAAGTTCTGCGTGATTCGTTCACGGCGTGACGGGCGTCCGGCAGGAGTTCGTCAAGTGTCAGACGGATGACTTCCTCGGTGCAGGGCTGCTCGGTACAGTCCGGACGACGGACCAATTGGGGGGACCGTCTGCATCGAGAGGGGTGTGTCCATGCGTCGTTTCGCGGTCGCGTTGTCGTTGCTGGTTTCGGGGGTGGTGGTGCCGGTTGCCGCGTCGCAGGTGGCGCACGCCGACGGCCCCGGTGTCGGTTCGCCATGGGTGGTGAGCATGGGCGACTCGTACATCTCGGGTGAGGCCGGCCGTTGGGCCGGCAACAGCAACGGCAGTTCGGGCAGCGTCGATGCGGGCGGCAGTGCCGCGTACTACGACAACGCCGCGCACACCGCCGAGACCATCAACCGCTGCCACCGCAGCACGGCTGCCGAGATCCACATCGGCGGTGGCGTGAACAGCCTGAACCTGGCGTGCTCGGGTGCGAAGACCACCACGTTCGTCAGCAGCGACGGCTACTTCAAGCCGGGCATCGACTTCTCCAACACGGCGAACGGCCAGGGCCAGGCGCTCATGCTGCAGAACTTCGCCGCCACGCACAACGTGAAGATGATCCAGCTGTCCATCGGCGGCAACAACTTCAACTTCGCCGACATCGTGCAGAGCTGCGTGGTCGACTTCCTCACCTCGCCGTCGTGGTGGAAGGACTACTGCAACGACGACAGCTCGGTCACGGCGAACTTCACGGCCGCCAACGTCACGGCGCAGCAGAACGCAATCACCGGGGCGATCAACAACGTGAAGGCCGCCATGGCGAACGCCGGCTACACGGCCGCGCAGTACAAGATCGTGGTGCAGACCTACCCGTCGCCCATCCCGAACGGCTCGGGCTTCCGCTACAGCGAGAGCGGCTACACCCGGCAGAGCACCGGCGGCTGCGGCTTCTGGAGCGCCGACGCGACGTGGGCGAACAGCACCGCGCTGGTGAAGATCAACGGTGCCGTCAAGGGTGCGGCGTCGGCAGCCAACGGCAGCGGCAACGTGGTGGTGCTCGACATCGCTGGTGCGTTCAACGGCAAGCGACTGTGCGAGACCGGCGTGAACCTGATGGAGAACACCGGGCTGGGCAACTGGACGGCGGCCGGTGCGGCCGACGCCACCGAATGGGTGAACCAGATCCGCACGGTCAGCACGGTGTTCGGCCCGTACTACGTGCAGGAGAGCATCCACCCGAACTACTGGGGTGAGAAGGCGCTGCGCAACTGCGTCCGCCAGGCCTACAACGGCGGCGCCATCCGCGGCGGTGTGTGCACCCGTGGTGCCGGGGGATTGAACGGCAGCGGCGAACCGAACATGGTGCTCAGCTGATGGAACGGGGGCCGCGGCACGTCGGTGCTGCGGCCCCTGCTCAGCGGTCGAGCTCGATGTCCACCATCAGGTGGCCGGCCAGGTCCTCGAGCCTGGCCCGCAGCACTTCGATGTCGGCCGAGTCGGGCAGCGTGAACGCGGCGAACGCCTCGAACAGCGGGCCGCCCGTCATGGGCGCCTCGGTGATCTCGGTGTCGAGCTCCTCGATGCTCGCCCCGGCGGCCGCCAGTGCCGACGACACGGCGTGCACCAGGCCGGGCTGGTCGGTGCCGACGAGCGACACCGCGTAGTGACGTCGGCTGGGCTCGGGCTCGGTGCCAGCGCCGCTGACCGTCACGTGCAGCAGGCCGTCCATCTCCAGCGCCGACAGCGCCGCCGTCAGCTCGTCGACCTCGCCCTCGGGCACGACGATCTGGACGATGCCGGCGAACTTGCCGCCCAGGCGAGCCATCTGGCTGCGCTCCCAGCTGCCGCCGTGGTCGGAGACGAGGCCCGACAGGGCATCGACCAGGCCGGGCCGGTCGTCGCCGAGCACCGTGAGCACGAGGGTGGTCATGGCGGCCACGCTATCCCTCCCGCCGAACCGGTCAGGCGGGCGAGCCGAACTGGCGGTCGCCGGCGTCGCCGAGGCCGGGCACGATGAACGCGTTGTCGTTCAGGCGCTCGTCGAGGGCGGCGGTGTAGACGGCCAGGTCCAGACCGTGCTCGCGGAGCAGTTCGATGCCCTCGGGTGCGGCCAGCACGCACACCACGATGATGGTGCCGGTGACGCCGCGCTCGATGAGCAGGTCGCACGTGTGGGCCAGCGAGCCGCCAGTGGCGAGCATGGGGTCGAGCACGATGACCTGCCGGCCGCCAAGGTTCTCGGGCAGCTTGTTCACGTACGGCTTGGGCATGTGCGTGTTCTCGTCGCGCGCCACGCCGATGAAGCCGACGTCGGCGTTCGGCAGCAGCTCCTGCGCGGCGTGCAGGAAGCCCAGGCCGGCACGAAGGACGGGCACGACCACCGGCTGCGTGGTGAGCTGCCGGCCGAGCGTCTCGACCAGCGGCGTCTGCACCTTCACCGCATGCGTGGCCAGGCCCTTGGTGGCCTCGGCGATGAGCAGGTTGCCGATGCGCTCGAGCTCCTGGCGGAACAGGGCGTTGGGCGTGGCGACATCGCGCACGCGCGTGAGCGAATCGGCGATGAGCGGGTGGTCGACGACGTGGACTGCGACGGGCATGCCCGCGAGTGTGCCAGACCGGCGGCCCGCGCCGGAAAGGCCGTGCCCGATCTAGAGCGCGCCTGCCTTGGCGGCGGCGTACTGCGGCTTGATGATGCCGTTGATGATCTTCAGCCGCTCGGGGAAGGGGGCGAACGCGCTCTTCATGGCGTTGATGGTGATCCACTCGAAGTCGTCGATGCCCCAGCCGAACGCGTCGCGCAGCTGCTCCATCTCGAAGCTCATCGACGTGGCGCTCATGAGCCGGTTGTCGGTGTTCAGCGTCACCCGGAAGCGCAGGCGACGCAGCATGCCGATGGGGTGGTCGGCGATGGTGGCGCACACGCCGGTGCCGACGTTGCTGGTGGGGCACAGCTCCAACGGGATGCGCCGGTCGCGCACGTACGACGCCAGGCGGCCGAGCTGCTCGTTGCCGGCCTCGCCGGTGATGTCGTCGACGATGCGCACACCGTGGCCCAGCCGCTCGGCGCCGCAGAACTGCACGGCCTCCCAGATGCTGGGCAGGCCGAACGCCTCGCCCGCGTGGATGGTGGTGTGGAAGTTCTCGCGCTGCACGTACTGGAACGCGTCGAGGTGACGGGTGGGCGGGTAGCCGGCCTCGGCGCCGGCGATGTCGAACCCCACGCACCCGGCGTCGCGCCACCGCACGGCCAGCTCCGCGATCTCGAGGCTGCGCGCGGCGGTGCGCATGGCCGAGCAGATGAGGTAGATGGTGAGGTGCGTGCCCTCGCTGCCACGGCGGAAGCCGTCCAGGATTGCGGCCACCACCTCGTCGAGCGTGAGGCCCTGCTCGGTGCACAGCTCGGGTGCCATGCGAACCTCGGCGTACACGACGCCGTCGGCCGCCAGGTCCTGGGCGCACTCGAAGGACACCCGCTCGATGGCGTCACGGTGCTGCATGACACCCACGGTGTGGGCGAACGTCTCGAGGTAGAGCACCAGGTCGTTGCGCTTGGCGCCGCGGTTGAACCACGAGCCCAGCTCGGCCACGTCGTAGGTGGGCAGGGTGGTGTAGCCGTACTCGCGGGCCAGTTCGACCACCGTCTGGGAACGCAGACCACCGTCGAGGTGGTCGTGCAGGAGGACTTTGGGAAGCGTTGCGATGTTCATGGGTTGCCGACCAGCGTAGGCGGTCGTCCCCACGGCCCGTACCCTGACATGCCATGGAACACCCCGAACTGACCGTCCTGGGCAACACCGTGCGGCATGCCATCGAGCACGTCGAGGTGTTCCCGGCTCCCGACCACGTCACGCTGGTCACCTTCACCAACGACGAGCTGAACTCGATGTGCCCGGTCACCCAGCAGCCCGACCTGTCGCACGTGGTCATCCAGTACGTGCCCGACCAGTGGTGCATCGAGAGCAAGAGCCTGAAGCTCTACCTGTGGAGCTTCCGCGACCGCGCCGTGTTCGCCGAGGCGCTCGCCGCCGAGATCGCCGGCGAGGTCATGCTCAGCGCCAAGCCGAAGCACGTGAAGGTCACGCTCACGCAGCGGCCGCGCGGTGGCATCGAAGTGCAGGCGATCGCCGAACTGAACAGCTGACGGGTCAGCGGCTGCGCAGCGCGCCGGACTCGCGCAATGCCGCGATCTGCTCGGCCGTGTAGCCCAACTCGGCGAGCACCTCGTCGCCGTCCTGGCCGATGGTCGACGCCTGACGGTGCACCGACGTGGGCGTGCCGTCCAGGCGGCTGCCCGGCGGGATGACGTGGTACGGCCCGGCCAGCGGATGCTCCAGCACCGGGAACCCGGCCACCACGTCGTCGAGGTCGACGATGCGGCTGCACGGGATGTCGTGCTCCTCGCAGAAGTCGACCCACTCGTCGGTGGTCTTGGCGCGCATCACCTCGACCACGATGCTGTACAGGTCCTCCACGTGCGCGTTGCGCGACGCCCGGCTGGCCAGGCGCGGATCGTCGACCAGGTCATCGCGGCCACCGGCGCGGAACAGGTCGAGGTAGTTCTGCAGGCTGTAGGGCAGCACGTGGATCCACCCGTCGGCGGTGGGTTGCGGACGGCGGTCGACGCTGAGCGCACGCCGGTATCCGGTGGAGCCGAGCGGCGGCTCGGGCACCGCATCGGCACCGTGCTCGACCAGCATGAAGGCGCGCATGGCGTCGACCATGGGCACCTCGACTCGTTGCCCCTCGCCGGTTCGGTCGCGGTGGTGCAGCGCGGCGAGCACCGTGTAGACGATGGTGAGGCCGCTCACCTTGTCGGCGACGATCGACGGCACGATGCGCGGCTCACCGCTGACCCGGGCGTACACGTTCGCCACGCCCGACGCGGTCTGCACGACGTCGTCGTACGCGGGCCGGTCGGCGTCGGGCGAGTCGGTGGGCCAGCCCTGCGCCTGGCAGTAGATGACGTCGGGCTTGCGGGCGCGAACGTCGTCGTACGCCAATCGCAGCCGCGACAGCGGCCCCGGCCGCAGGTTGGTGATGACGATGTCGCTGTGCTCGGCCAGGCGCAGGCACGCTTCGCGGCCGTCGGGGTGCTTCAGGTCCAGGCTGATGTTGCGTTTGTTGCGCATCAGGTTCAGGGCGATGCCCGACAGCTGCGGGTGCGGGCCGCGGCCCATGTACCGGTTGGTGTCGCCGCCGATGTCCTCGACGGTGACCACGTCGGCCCCCAGGTCGCCCAGGATCTGGGTGGCCATGGGACCCATGACCACCGACGTCAGGTCCAGGACGCGGACGTCCGCGAGCGGGCCGGATCGTTCGGTCATGGGCCGACGATGGTCAGTGCTCTTCGCCGCTGCGGTACGGCGCACCGGCGTGGGCCGGCGGCCGCAGACGCTGGCTGGCGGTGGCCAGCACGATGAGCGTCAGCACGTACGGTGCCGCCTTGGTGAGCGGCTCGGGCACCTTGTTCACCTCGAGGTAGACCAGGAGGAACAGGAAGCCGGCGATGAGGCCGTTCGCCGCGGGGATGAGCTTCTTCTGCACCAGCGAGTAGCAGAACAAGAGCGCGCACACCATGGCCAGGAACAGGAACAGCTTGGGCAGGCTGCTCGGGCCCACCAGCTGCAACGCCTCGGCGAAGCCGAACAGCATGGCGCCGCCCAGCACGCCCACCGGGCGCCAGTTGCCGGCGATGGTGGTGGCGATGCCGATGAAGCCACGGTTGGCGGTCTGCCCTTGGCGGTAGTAGCTGGACGACACGACGGCCAGGAAACCGCCGCCGAAGCCTGCCAGGCCGCCGCTGATGAGCATGGCGTAGTAGCGCAGCGGGTTGACCTTCACGCCCAGGCTCTCGGCCGCGGCGGGTGCTTCACCCGACGAGCGGACGCGCAGGCCGAATTTGGTGCGCCACAGCACCCAGGCCGTCGCCGGCACCAGGCTGAGCGCGATGAGCGATGCCCACGACACGTTGTAGACGAAGCCACGCAGGATGCCGGCGACGTCGCCGATGAGGAACCAGCCCTTGCGTTCGAGCCAGCCGAGGATGTCGGGCGTCTTCCAACCGAAGATCTCGCCACCGGCGAGGAACGGGAAGCTCACGCGAGGGATGGCCGACGACTGCGGCGGCGACTGGCTGATGCCGCCACCCTGCACGTCGGCGGTGTAGACGAGCTCGCTCAGGTAGCGCATGCCACCGAAGGCGAGCAGGTTGATGGCCACACCGGAGATGACGTGGTTCACGTTGAACTTCACCACGGCGAACGCGTGCAGCAGGCCGCCCAGCGAACCTGCGATGATGGCCAGGCCCAGGCCCACCCATGGGCCGAACTTCCATGCGCCCCAGCCACCGAACCAGGTGCCCAGGATCATCATGCCTTCGATGCCGATGTTGACGATGCCCGAACGCTCGGCCCACAGGCCGGCCAGGCCGGCCAGCAGGATGGGGATGGTGACCCGGAGGGTGGTGCCGAACGTGCCGGTGGACGTGAGGTCGGTGCCGTCGGTGATCACGCGGGTGAGCGACAGCAGCACCAACAGGATGCCGCCGAGGACGAAGGCCTTCGTCGCCGGGCTGAGCTCCTTGAACGTCTGCAGGCGCGACGGGCCTTCCACGGGCGGGGCGGTGGGGAGCATCTCTGAGGTGCTCATCACGCCACCGCCACCGGCAGCTCGAGTGCGGCCGCGGTGCGGTCGGCGGTTCGTTTGGCGACCCGTCGACCGACCACCTCGTTCACGATGACCACCGTCAGCAGGATGATGGCCTTGATGACGAGCACGATGGAGGACGGGATGCCCGTCAACTGCAACGGGCCCTGCACCGAGTCGAGGAAGCCGAACAGCAGCGCAGCCACGACGATGCCGATGGGGCTGTTGCGGCCGAGCAACGCCACGGCGATGCCCTGGAAGCCGTAGCCGTCGGGGCGGGTGGAGCCGTAGGCGTGCGTGTCGCCCAGCAGCGACGGCATGCCCGCCAGGCCGGCGATGGCGCCCGACATGAGCATCGCGGTGACGATCATCCGGTTCGAGCTGATGCCGGCGGTGCGAGCTGCGACCGCATTGAGGCCCGACGCACGCAACCGGAAGCCGAAGCGGCTCTTGTAGACGATGAGCCAGAAGAGCAGCACCACGAACAGGGCGATGATGATGAACGAGTTCAGCTTGCCGTCGACGATGTCGGGCATCCACGCCGTGGGCGGCAGCGGCTTCGTCTTCACGTCGAGCGAGCCGGTCTCGTAGCGGAACCGCTCGTTGAACAACCAGTCGATGACGCTCAGGGCGATCATGTTCAACATGATCGTGGCGATGACCTCGTTCACGCCGCGCTTCACCTTCAGCACGGCGGCGATGCCCGCCCACGCCGCACCCGCCGCCATGGCGACGATGAGGCAGAACGTGACGTGCAGGATGGCGGGCATGTGCACGTAGGCGCCGGCGATGGCGGCGAAGAACATGCCCATGAGGAATTGGCCCTCGACGCCGATGTTGAACAGGTTCATCTTGAACCCGATGGCCACGGCGACCGCGGCGATCATGAACGGCGTGGCGCGCTGCACGGTGTTGAGGAGCTTGTCCTGCTGGAGACCCGCGTCGAGCATCTTCGAGTAGGCCTCGAACGGGTTCTTGCCGGTGACGGCCAGCAGGATGCCGGCGATGACCAGGGCGATGCCCACGGCAGCCAACGAACTGACGAGCGTGACCACCCAGGTGGGGCGACCGCGCCGTGGGGCGGGATTGACGACCCGCTGGACGAAGGACTCGCCCTCGGGAACCGTTGACTCGTCGCTCACGACGCAACCTCCTGGACGCCGCCGGTCATGTAGGTACCGAGGAGCTCCGGCGTGGCCTCTGCGGGGGTCAGTCGTGCATTGATGCGTCCGTCGTACATGACGACGATGCGGTCGGAGAGGCCGAGCAGCTCCTCCAGGTCGGCCGAGATGAGTAACACGGCCAGGCCGGCGTCGCGGGCGACGCGCAGCTTCTCCCAGATGGCGGCCTGGGCGCCGATGTCGACACCACGAGTCGGGTGCGCCGCGATGAGCACACGCGGATGGCTGGACAACTCGCGGCCGACGAGCAGCTTCTGCTGGTTGCCGCCCGACAGGGCGTAGGCCGGCACGGTCTCGCCGGGCGTGCGCACGTCGAACTGCTGGATGATGTTGCGGCTGTCGGCCTTCGCCGCCGCGGCATCGACGAACGGTCCCTTCTGGAACTGCTCGTCGGCGTCGCGGCCGAGCAGTGTGTTCTCCCACAGCGGCGCATCGAGCAGCAGGCCCTCGCGGTGGCGGTCGAACGGGATGTACGACAGGCCGCCGATGAGCCGCTCGTGCGGGCTGGACTGGGTGACATCGGCGTCGTCGATGACGATGACGCCGGACTCGGGCTTGATGAGGCCGATGATGGCCTCGCACAGCTCGAACTGGCCGTTGCCCTCGACGCCGGCGATGCCGAGCACCTCGCCTTCGCGCACGTCGAAGCTGACGTCCTCCAGGAGGGCCTTCTGGCCGGTGCCGACCAGGGTGAGGTCGTCGACCCGTAGGCGCACCTTGGTGCCGATCTCGCTGGTGCGACCGTGCGGCGACGGCAGCTCGCTGCCCACCATCAGCTCGGCCAGCTTCAGGCGGGTGACTTCGTCGGGCTTCACCTCGGCGACGGTGGTGCCGGCGCGGATGACCGTGATGTCGTCGCTGACCGTGAGCACCTCGTCGAGCTTGTGAGAGATGAAGATGATGGTGGCGCCGTCGGCGACCAGGCGGTGCAGGTTGCCGAACAGTTCGTCGACCTCCTGCGGCACGAGGACCGCGGTGGGCTCGTCGAGGATGAGCACCTTCGCGCCGCGGAACAGCACCTTCAGGATCTCGACGCGCTGGCGCTTGCCCACGCCCAGCTCCGACACCGGCAGGTCGAGATCGACGTGCGTGCCCGACTGGGTCATGATCTCCTCGAGGCGCTGGCGTGCGTCGTCGTACTTGATGATGCCCTTCGCCGCCGGCTCGCTGCCGAGCACGATGTTCTCGAGCACGGTGAGGTTGTCGGCGAGCATG
>CBHWEI010000032.1:0-20759 GCA_966112835.1 uncultured Acidimicrobiaceae bacterium | reverse complement strand
GCGACCTGGTGCAGAACCTGGTGCCCACCAAGGCCAACGCCCACCGCCAGGTGAGCACGTCGTCGGGCGTCGACCTGATGTTCCACACCGAGGCCGCGTTCCACCCGCACCGCCCGAAGTACCTGCTGCTGCTGTGCCTGCGCGGCGATGCGAACGCTGTCACCACCCTGTCGTCCATCTTCGAGGTGCTGCCGCTGCTGCCCGCTCGCGTGGTCGACACGCTGTTCCAGCCGCGCTTCCGCACTGCGGTCGACGAGAGCTACCTGCACGGCCGGGCCAACGTGCTCGGTGCGCCCATGCCGGTCTTGCGTGGCGAGCGTGATCGCCCGTCCATGATCTTCGATGCCGACCTGATGGTGGGCACCGACGCCGAGGCAGACGACGCGCTACGTGCACTGAAGGCCGTGGTCGAGTCGCACCACACCGGCATCGCGCTCGAGGCCGGCGACCTGCTGGTGGTCGACAACGACGTCGCTGTGCACGGTCGCTCGTCGTACGAGCCGCGCTGGGATGGCTACGACCGCTGGATCCAGCGGGCGATGGCGGTCACCGATCTGTCGGCCAGCGCCGGCGAGCGCGACGGTCGAGTGATCGTCACCCACTTCGGTGCCTGACCGGCCGCTCCTCGTCCTCGCCGTCATGGTGCCGCGGTGACAACGCTCCTGGCCCGTTTCCAATTGTTCCTCTGGCGTTGGGACACGGTGACTCGCGTCGAGCCGATCACCGGCGACGTGGCGGCCGACATGGATCGCATCCGTTCGTTCTATGCCGGCAAGACCGGTCTGAAGAGTGATCGCTTCGGTCCGATCCGGCTTCGCGAAGAGGACACGCCGCCCACTGCCGCGTGACCTGCCCGGCGCAATCTCAGGCGCCGCCGAGGGCCAGCCACGCGTCGGCCACGGCGTGATCCCCGTGGACGGCCACCTCGCCCGACGGACGGCCCCACAGCCGCAAGAGCAGCGATTCGGCCGTGCCGTGCAGTTCGGCGTCGACCTGCTCGGTCGCGGCGAGCATGACCGGCAGCCCGGTGGAGCCGTCGACGCACCACCGATGGCCGGTGTCGGTGCAGTCGATGGCGAGACGCGTGGTCGGCGTGCTGTGCTGCTCCCGGGTGAGCATTCGCGGCAGCATGATCGTCCAGTACTCGTCGATGCCGTCGGCGGCGAACAGCGCGTCGATGCTGGGTGCCATGCCGATGGCGCGTTCGGCGTCCCACCGGTGCACCGATGCCTCCTGCGCCTGGCGGCGCGGCCACAGGCCCGCCACCTTGGGTTCGACGGGGAACGGGTGCCACGTGGGCGCCGTCGGGTCGAGCGATCCGAGCTCGGCGAGCAGCCGGTCCGAACCGTCGCGCAGCCACGCCGCCAGGTCGTCGAGCCCCGTGGTGGGTGCGGCATCGGCGGGGTCGGCCGTGGGCGGTGCGCCGGTGGCCAGCGCGCCCAGCACCCACCGGTGCACCTGACCCAGATGCACCCCCAGGTCGGTGAGCGTCCACCCCGGGCAGCCGGCGACGGGTGCGTCGGCCGGGCCGTGGGCGATGGCGGACGCGAACGCGTCGAGGTCGGTTCGCAGCAGGGCGAGATGGTCGAGGCTCATGGAGCCGAACCATAGGCCCGGCAGAATGGTGGTGATGTCGTCATTTCCCGTCTCCATGCCGCCCGCCCCGCACTGCGCGTTCGCCAGCGACAACGCCGCCGGCGCCCACCCCGCGGTGGTCGACGCGGTGGTCGCCGCCAACCAGGGTCATGCGCTCGCGTACGGCAGCGACCGGTGGACGGCCGAGGCCGAGGACCGCTTCCGCGACCTGTTCGGCGCCGACTCACGTGCGTTCCTGGCGTGGAACGGCACCGGCGCGAACGTGATGGCGTTGGCCACCATGGTGCAGCCTGCTGACTGTGTGGTGTGCACGCAGTGGTCGCACATCGCGGTCGACGAAGCGGGCGCGCCCGAGCGTGCGCTGGGGGCGAAGCTGCTGGCGCTCCCCTCCCCCGACGCCAAGCTGGTGCCCGAGCAGTTGCGTGCCTTGGCGCACCTGCAGGGTGTACAGCACCACGCGCAGCCCGGCGTGGTGAGCATCACCCAGAGCACCGAGCTGGGCACGCTGTACACGGCCGGAGAGATCGCGGCGCTGTGCGAGACGGCGCACTCCATGGGCATGCTCGTCCACCTCGACGGCGCCCGCCTGGCCAACGCGACCGCGGCGCTGGGCGGCACGCGGGCTGCCCTTCGTTCGTTCACGGTCGACGCCGGTGTCGACGTGGTCAGCTTCGGCGGCACCAAGGCCGGGCTGCTCGGTGGCGAGGCAGTGGTGTACCTGAACCCGTCGTTGGCGAAGCGGGCGATCTTCGTGCGCAAGCAGGTGAACCAGCTGCCGTCGAAGATGCGCTTCGTGGCCGCGCAGTTCAACGCGCTGCTGCACGACGACCTGTGGATCCATCTCGCACAGCAGTCGAACTCCATGGCGGCGCTGCTGTACGAGCGCACCCGCGACATCCCGGGCGTCGGCTACGACGCCCCACCGGCTGTGAACAGTCTGTTCCCGTGCCTCCCCCACGACTTCATCGAGCCGCTGCGCGACTGGTGCTTCTTCTGGGACTGGGACGTCACCCGCGACCAGGTCCGTTGGATGACCGCCTGGGACACCACGGCCGACGACGTCGAGCAGTTCGCCGCCGGTGTCCGCCATCTCCTTGCGTGACCGCAGCGTGAACAACCTGCGCGAAATGGCAGGTCAGTGACTATCGACAGCGCGGGCACTTTGTCGTAGAGTGGGCGCTACTTGCTGACAGCAAGTAATTCGCCAGCCGGTCGGACGAGGGGGTTCCATGGCAGCGGTCGATGTTGTCGTTCATCGCACGTTTTCCGATGATCGTTGGATGAACGCGGCAGCCTGCAAAGGGCTGACGCACCTGTTCTTCCCGCCTCCTGCGGAGCGCCCGCAGGCGCGTGACCGGCGTGAGTCCACGGCGAAGGCCGTGTGTGGCTCGTGCACCGTCAACGCCACGTGTCGCGAGTTCGCCCGCTCGAACCACGAGTACGGGTTCTGGGGTGGCGAGAGCGAGGACGAGCGGCACGCAGCCGGCTTCCGCCTCATCGCCCCCATCGGCGTGCGCGCCCGCAACGTCGGCTGAATCACTCCCCCGTCGGCCAGGTGGCGTGCAGTGCCGCCGGCTTGCGGAACACCACACCCGATGCACGCGCGCCGCCGCGCAGGGTCGCGTCGGGCATGCGCCGTGCAACGGCCTGCACCGCAGCACGGGCCTGCAGCCGTGCCAGCTGCGCACCCAGGCACGCGTGCGGGCCGTGGGCGAACGTCACGTGCAGCCGGGCGTTGTCGCGGCTGAGCAGGAACCGGTCGGGGTCGGTGAACACCGCCGGGTCGCGGTTGGCGGCGGCCAACGACACGATCACCAGATCGCCGCGGCGGATGGTCGCGCCACCCAGTTCCCCATCGGCGGTGGCGTAGCGGTCGACGCGAGCGGCAGCGGGCTCGAGCCGCAGCGACTCCTCCACCGCCGCGTCGGCCAGGTCCGGTTGGGCCACGACCGCTCGCCATGCGTCGGGCTCGGCCAGCAGATGGTGGAGCACGTTCGCGGTCATGCCCTCGCTGGTCTCGATGCCGCCGAACAGGAACACGGCCGAGTTCGAGACCGTCTCGGCCGGCGACAACGAGGCCGCCGCATCTGCAACCAGGGTGCCCTGGTGATGCATCGAGGCCGTCAGCTCCATGGCGAGCTCGTCGAACGCCTGACGACCGTCGGTGCTCACCCCTTCGCCCCGGGCGACGCCGTCGACGGCGGCCACGATGCGGGCGTACATGCCCAGCAGGCGGTCGACCGGCACGTGCTCGATGCCCAGCCCCATGGCCGACACGCCCACCGCCAGCGGCCCGGCCAACTCGCGCCGCAGCTCGGCGCGGCCGCGAGGTGAGAGCCCCTGCACCAGCGAGTCGGCCAGCTCGCGGATGCGGGAGCCGTAGCGGGCGGTCGCATCGGCCGGGCGCAGCGGATCGGCGAACGGTGCGCGATGGCGCTGGTGCTCGGCGCCGTCGAGCGACAGCATGCTGGGCCCCACCACCTGGGCCGTGCTGAACCGCGGATCGTCGACGGTGTATGTGACGGCGTCGCGCATCACGTCCACGGCGAGCGACCGCGACGTGACCACCCAGCCGTCCAGTGCCGGCACCCAGGCCACCGGCTGCTCGCGGCGCAACTCGGCGAGCACGTGGTGGTGGCGATCGTCCAGATCGTCGAGCGTGATGACCGCCGGGTCCATGACGGGCGAGCGTAGCGAGGGTTCTGCGCCTACGATCCGGGAGCATGTCCGGCTCGCTCTCCCACCGCACCGCGATCTCGGCGGCATGGGCTGCATACGGCGACCCTCGCTCCATCGTGCGCATCGACGAGGTGAGTGCGAACGTCTCCACCAACCGGGTCTACCGGCTGCACCTCGACGACGGCTTCACGCTGGTGGGCAAGGTGTCGTCGTACGGTTCGTACTTCCTGTTCTACGAGGACCACGACCGGCTCAGCCGCTGTGCCGACATGCTGCAGGCCACCCGGTTCAAGGGCATGCTGGCCGACATCTGGCGCAAGGACGGCCGCCTGTTCACCTGGTACGACCAGCACATGTGGGCGGTGTTCTACGACGACGTGCCCCGGCGCGATGCGCTGCCGCGCATCCTCTCGCACGACCAGGTGCACAACCTGGCCACAGAGATCGCCGAGTTCCACCACGCCTGCACCGACCTGGCGCCGAACATCCCGGCCGGTTCGAAGACCATCAAGAGCGATGCCATCCATCTGCTCGACCTGCTCGAGAGCCCGTTCGCGCCACGCAACTTCGACCTGCCGCCCGAGAGCATCGGCGTGCTGTGGCGGCACACCCACCACTTCCTCGAACAGCTCATCGCCACCGGGTACGACGAGTGGTCGAAGATCCCCGTGCTCATCGACTGGAACCTCGGCAACTTCTCGGTGGCCCCACAGGCCGACGGTACGTTTCGGCTGTTCAGCAGGTGGGACTACGACTGGTTCCGCATCGAGCCGCGGCTGCTCGACTTCTACTTCCTGTCGCGTGTGTCGTCGAAGACCGGCGACCGCACGCGGTTCACCTACGGCCCGCACACCCTGGTCGAGCCGACGTTCCTCGAGTTCCTGAAGGCGTACCGGCGGGTGTTCCCGATGAGCGACGAGGAAGTGATGTTCCTCCCCGAGGTGTACCGGTTCTTCATCCTGAACTACGTGGTGCGCGAGGGGGCTCGCTTCTTCCGGCCCGACCTGTGCACCCTGTTCCGCGCCGACGCCGTGCGCACCTACCTGCCGGCGCTCGACCGTCTCGACACCAGCCCCCTGCGCGGCACGGCGCCGTGATCCGCTTCCAGCGGCTCACCCCGTCGGTGGTCGAGCAGGACCACGCCGCGCTCATGCGCGACATCGCCATGCTGCGCGCGTGGAGCGCGCAGGACTGGCCGACGCAGACGTTCTCGGTGGCCGACAACCTGGTCGACCTGCAACGCCACGACGACGAGCACGAGGCCGGCATCGCGTTCACCTACAGCGTGTTGTCGGACGACGTGGTGGTGGGGTGCATCTACTTGCGGCCGTTCGTCGACGCGCTGCTCACCCGCGACGTGGAGGTGGCTGCCGACGACGCGCACGCTGCCGACACGGTGGTGCGTGGATGGTCGCACGACGTCACTGCCGACGAGCTCGTCGCCGCGTCGCTCGCCGAGCACGGTGGCGACTTCGGTGGGTCCGGCCGGCGGTGGTGGCAGACCAACACCGACTGCCCGGCGCAGCTCGACGCGTGCGATCGCCTGGGGCTCACCGACGAGCTGCGGTTCCGCAGTCCCGCTGCGACCTGGGTGCTGCGCGCCGTGCCAGAGTGACGGTGTGGAGCACACCCAGATCACCGTCACCACCGATGGCCCCATCGTGGTCATCACGCTGAACCGGCCCGAGAAGCTGAACGCGTGGACGCCGCGCATGGCCGAGGAGCAGGTCGACGCGATCACCGCGGCAAACGACGACCCGAGCATCGGTGCCATCGTCATGACCGGTGCCGGTCGAGGCTTCTGCGCGGGCGCCGACATGGAGGCCACGTTCCAGACGCGCATCTCGGGCAGCGATCCGGGCAACGACACGGCGGGCGGCGTGGGCGGCATGCCCAAGGGGCTGGACTGGGTGTCGTTCCTGCGGTCGAGCAAGCCCATCGTGTGCGCCGTGAACGGCGCGGCGGTCGGCATCGGCACCACCATGTGCCTGCCGGCCGACCAGATCGTCGCCAGCACCAGCGCCAAGTTCGGCATGGGCTTCATCAAGATGGGCCTGGTGCCCGAGCTGGCCAGCACGGCGCTGCTGACGGCGCGGGTCGGCTTCGGCCGGGCCAGCGACCTGTGCCTGTCCGGTCGGCTGCTCAGTGGCATCGAGGCGCACGCCATCGGCCTGGCCGACCAACTGGCCGAGCCCGACCAGTTGCTCGAGACGGCCATGAACGTTGCCCGCTCGTACGCAGCGAACCCCGACCGGCAACTGCGCATGACCAAGCAGCTGCTCACCGAGAACATGGCCGAGCCCGACCTGTGGGCCGCGCAGCGCCGCGAGATGGCGATGCTCAGCGAGTGCTGGACGACGGCCGAGCACAAGGAGGCCGTCGCCGCGTTCCTCGAGAAGCGTCCGCCGGTGTTCCGTCCCGCGTCGTCCGCGCCGACGGAGTCCTGAGCCGTGCCCCGTTTCGATGTGTGCGTGATCGGCAGCGCGAACCTCGACCTGGTCGCCACCGTCGACCGTCTGCCCGGCGCCGGTGAGACCGTGCCCGGCACCACCTACGCCGAATACCCGGGCGGCAAGGGCCTGAACCAGGTGGTGGCCGCAGCGCGCTCGGGCGCCAGCGCGGCGTTCGTCGGAGCGGTGGGCCACGACAGCGCCGGCGAGCTGCTGCTGGGCGTCATGCACGACGACGGCATCGACACTGCGCACGTGCACGCCGTGACGGAACCGTCGGGCCGAGCGCTCATCTTCGTGTCGGCCGAGAGCGAGAACTCCATCGTCGTGGTCGCCGGCGCGAACGACACCGTCGCCGCGGACTCGGTGCCGTCGGCGAAGGTGTACCTGTCGCAGCTGGAGGTGCCCGTCGCGGCCATCGAGCGGGCGTTCACCATGGCCCGCGAGGCCGGCGCGATCACCGTGTTGAACCCGGCACCGGTGAAACCGGTGCCCGACTCGTTGCTGGCGCTGTGCGACATCGTCACACCCAACCAGCACGAGGTGGAGCTGCTCGGCGGCGTGGACCACCTTCGCTCACTCGGCGCGAAGGCGGTCATCGTCACGCTCGGCGCCGATGGGGCGGACCTGCACACGGCCGACGGCGTCACGCACGTCGACCCGTTCGTGGTCTCCCCCGTCGACACCACCGGAGCCGGCGACTGCTTCTCGGGCGCGCTCTGCGCGCGCCTTGCCGCCGGCGACGACATCCCCACGGCCATGCGCTTCGCCGCGGCGGCCGCCGCGCTGAGCACCACCGTCCCCGGTGCCGTGCCATCCATGCCCCTGCGCAGCGCCACCCAGGCCCTCCTCGCCTGACCCCGTCAAGCAGAACTCAGGCTTCTGCGTGACATGCCCGGCTCTCAGGGGGCTCGGAGGGTGACGGCGGCCCAGCCGTCGAGGGTGTCCGTGTGCACCGCGTGCAGGGGCGCGAGTGCCTGCAGGACGTGGTCGTGGGCGTCGGCCAGGATGCCACTGATCACCAGCGTGCCGCCGGGTGCGAGGACGCGGTGAAGGTGCGGTGCGAGGGCGATGAGCGCCGGGGCGAGGATGTTGGCGAGGACCAGCGAGTACTGACCCCGCACGTCCTCCAGCGGGGTGGTGCTGACCGCGACCTCGACGCCGTTCGCGGCAGCGTTCTGCTGGGTGATGGGCACCGCTGCGGGGGCGATGTCGATGCCCACGGCCGAGGCGGCGCCGAAGACCATCGCGCCGATGGCGAGCACGCCCGAGCCGCAGCCGACGTCGAGCACGGTGGTGTCGGGCTGCACCCAGCGGCGGGCCGCCAGCAGGGTGAGGCGGGTGGTGGGATGGTCGCCCATGCCGAACGTGGAGCCCGGTTCGACCACCAGCACCGTCGTGCCCTCGGGTGCGTCGAACGGCACCCAGGCGGGTTGGACCACCAGGTCGTGGTCCACGTGGATGGGCTGGGCGAACTGGCGCCACGTGTCGGCGACCGTCGCATCGACGTCGACGAAGCGCCACGGCCAGGCCAGGTCGACGGCATCGATGTCGTCGCCCAGCGAGGTCCACAGCTCGACGACACCGGCGTCGGCGTCGGCGACAGCGCGCTCCTCCACCGCGACCACGCCCAGTCCCCACAGCACGTCGCTGGCCAGCTCGACCTCGTCGGCAGCGACGGTGACGACGAGCTGCCGCATCAGCTGATGCGCCGCAGCAGCGACGGGTAGGTGCGGGCGCGGTTCGTGTACGACGCCTCGGCCTGGGCGATGAGCTGCGCGTTGGCGCGGCCTACCTTGATGGTGGCGGGCGTGCCGACGGCGAGCGAGCCGGCGGGCACCACGGTGTCGTTCAGCACCACCGAGTTGGCGGCGACGATGGAACCGGTCTGCACCACACAGCGGTGCAACACCATGCTGCCGTTGCCGATGAGGCACCCGTCCTCCACCGTGCAGCCCTCCAGATGGACGATGTGGCCGATGGTGCAGCCGTCGCCCACGACCGTGGGCCACAGCGGCGTGGTGTGCAGCACGCTGTTGTCCTGGATGCTCGTGCGCGCCCCGATGCGGATGTAGCCCTCGTCGCCGCGCAGCACGGCGCCGGGCCAGATGCTGGCCAGTTCGCCGATGGCGACGTCGCCGATGATGACGGCCTCGGGATGCACGAAGGCGGTGGGGTGGATGCTGGGTACGGCGTCGCCGAGCGCGTAGATGGGCACGCGGCGAGGGTAGCGAGCGTTCACGCCCTCGATGCCATTCAGTAGGCCGAACGCCCCTCCACCCGGTACGGTATTTCCCCTATGTCCCGACGGATCGAAATCGAGCTCACCAGCACGCGCCCCGATGGCACGTGGACGTGGAGAGCCGCAGGTGCCCAGAAGCCCAAGGGCGTGCTCGACGGCGCGCTCCTCCCCGCGGGTGCTGCCGTCGGTCAGGTGTTCAAGGCCGACGCCGAGGCCGAGATCGATGGACTCACCATCGTCGCGGTCGTTGCCGGCAAGGCGAAGTCCGAGAAGAGCGGCCTGCTCGAACTGATCCCCAGCGACAAGCCCTTCGAGGCCGTCACCCAGACGCTCGCGCGCAAGGAGCGCAGCGATCGCGGTGACCGCCGCGACCGTGGTGATCGTCGCGACCGCGGCGACCGCCCCGACCGCCCCCGTGGCGACCGTCCGCCCCGTGGCGACGGCGACCGTGGCCCGCGTGGCGATCGTCCCCGTGGCGACGGTGAGCGTGGCCCCCGCTCGGATCGTGGCCCGCGCCCCGACCGTGGCGACCGCAAGCCCCGCTTCCAGGCGCCGCCCGAGCTGCCGCAGCGCCCCAAGGCCAAGCGCCTGAAGCCCGGCCGCACCCATCGCAACGCGGTGCTCGCCGAGCTGCCCGAGGCGCAGCGCACCGTCGCCGAGCGCGTGTTGCAGGGCGGCATCCCCGCCGTCCGTCAGGCCGTGAACGAGCAGAACACCCGTCTGCGTGCCGAAGGCAAGGAAGAGATCCCCGCGGCAGGTCTGCTGGCCATCGCCGAGCAGCTGCAGCCGAAGCTGCGTGTCGCCGAGTGGCTCGACCGCGCCGACGCCGCCAAGTCCGATCTGGAGGAGCTGGACCTGCGCGACCTGCGCAGCGTGGTGGCCGCCTCGGAGGACCCCATGGTCGCCCGTGACGAGTCCACCCGCGACCTGGCCACCGAGCTGAAGGAAGCGCTCGTCGTCAAGCAGGAGAAGGAGCTGAACCTCTGGTTCGGCGACATCGACGCTGCCATCGGCGTCGGCCGCGTGGTTCGTGCGCTGAAGCTGTCGTCGCAGCCGCCCAAGGCTGGCGTCCGCTTCCCGGCCGACCTGGCCGCCAAGCTGGCCGAGGCCGCCACGGCGAACCTCACTGCCGACGCGCTCCCCGACCGCTGGTCCGCCGTGCTCGAGGCCGTGGCGTTCAGTCCGGTGCGCGCCCAGGTCACCCCGGCCGAGAAGCCGGCGCAGACCAACGACGAGCTGCTCGCCACGGTGAAGCGTCTCGGCTCGCTGCTGCCGCAGATCGCCGCGCTGTTCGGCATCGAGGTGGACCCGAAGGCTGCGCCGGCCAAGCCGCTGCGTCCGACGAAGCCCGCCCCGGCCAAGAAGGCACCGGCAAAGCCGGCCGCAAAGCCGGCGGCCAAGCCCGCTGCGGCGAAGCCCGAGGCAGAACCGGCCGCCGAGGCCGCGCCGGCGACGGAGGCTCCTGCTGAGGAAGCCGCGCTGGCCGCCGAGGCCGCACCCGCTGCCGAAGAGGCCGCACCGGCGACGGAGGTTCTTGCTGAGGAAGTCGCGCCGGCCGCCGAGGCTCCCGCGGTGGAAGCCGCCGCTCCGGAAGCCGACGAGGCTCCCGCTGCCGAGGCTCCGGCCGAGGAGGCTGCTGCGCCGGTGGAAGCCGCCGCTCCGGTGGCCGACGAGGCGCCCGCTGCCGAGGCTCCGGCCGAGGAGGCCGCACCCGCCGAGGCAGCACCCGACGAGGCACCTGCCGCCGACGAGGCAGCTGCCGACGACGCATCTGGCGCCGACGAGGCCTGACCACCCCACGGTTCTTTCCCGGACATCGTCCGCCACTACCGTCGGCGCCATGTCCGACATCGTGAAGTACGAGACCCAGGGCCGCATCGCGGTCATCACGCTCAACCGCCCGGAGGCCCGCAACGCGGTCAACGGTGACGTCGCCAACGGCGTCGAGGCCGCCATCGACCAGATGGAGGCCGATCCGGACATCTGGGTGGGCATCATCACCGCGAACACCGAGGGCCAGGAGAAGCCGGTGTTCTGCGCCGGTGCCGACCTGAAGGCCATCAACAGCGGCCAGGCCGGTGGCCTGAGCACCAAGCGCGGCGGCTTCGCCGGCTTCGTGTACCGCGATCGCAAGAAGCCCGTGATCGTCGCGGTCGACGGTCTGGCCACCGCCGGTGGCTGCGAGATCGTGCTCGCCGCCGACCTGGTGGTGTGCACCACCCGCTCGTCGTTCGGCCTCGCCGAGGTGAAGCGCAACCTCATCGCCGGCGCCGGAGGCCTGTTCCGTCTGCCCCGTGCCATCGGCCAGGCAGCGGCCATGGAGGCCATCCTGACGGGCGATCCCATCCCCGGCGAGCGTGCGTACCACCTTGGCCTCGTCAGCCGCCTGGTCGAGCCGGGCAAGGCCCTCGACGAGGCGCTCGAGCTGGCCGCCAAGATCTGCACGAGCGCTCCCCTGGCCGTGTGGGCCAGCCGCAAGGTGGTGCTGGCCTCGGCCTACGCCGACGACCAGACGCTCATCGACATGACCAACGCCGAGTTCGCCGGCATCATGGCCAGCGAGGACACCAAGGAAGGCCTCACCGCCTTCATCGAGAAGCGCCTGCCGAACTGGCAGGGCAAGTAGTCACAGCGTCTTGCTGACGACGATCTTGCGGGCCACGATGCCCGCACGTTCGTAGAGGTTCTTCGTGTCGCGGTCGCCGGGCAGTGCCGTGCCTTCCAGCACCGTGCAGCCGGCGACCCGACCGGCCTCCATGGCGGTGGCGAGCAGCTCGTCGCCCAGGCCCAGCTCGCGCGCCTCGGGGTGCACGTAGACCTGCCGCACGCGCGCCGCGGGCGGGTCGAGCTGCAGTTCCAGGTAGCCGACGACCACGTCGTCGATGGTGCCCACCCATGCCCGACCGACGGCGGACTGCCAGTCGGCGGGGGGTGTCTCGGCCAGGTGCGCGAGCCCGCCGCGCTGCTCGTGCAGCGCGGCGCGGGCCTGCGACTCGAGTTCGGTGACCTCGACGATGTCGTCGACGGTCAGGGGGCGTACGGCCTCGTGCACCCCGTCCTCGTCACCGTGTGAACAGTGGGCACTCGTCGTCGCCGACGGGGCACCCTGGGGCGCTCTGACGCACGAGCAGGAAGCAGCTCGGGCAGAGCTGCTCGTCGGCCCGCTTGGGCTGGATGCGGTCGGTGGTCTCGCCGCGCTCTTCGGGCTCGTCCTCC
The DNA here is from genome assembly GCA_966112835.1 of uncultured Acidimicrobiaceae bacterium. Taxonomy (GTDB): domain Bacteria; phylum Actinomycetota; class Acidimicrobiia; order Acidimicrobiales; family Ilumatobacteraceae; genus UBA668. The sequence goes on along the minus strand of CBHWEI010000032.1, from coordinate 8,576 downwards.
TCCACCTCGTCCTCGTCGTCGGCGGCGACCAGACGATCTTTCAGGATGGTGTCGAGGTCGGCTTCGACGTCGTCGGGGGCGAGCATGTCGTCGTCCTCGTCTTCGTCCTCGGTGGCGACGGACTTGCGGACGGGACCACTGGTGTCGTCCTCTTCCTCCTCGTCGTCACCGAGCAGGGCGTCCTCGTCGTCGGCGAACTCGTCGTCCTCGACCAGGTCGTCCTCGAGTTCGTCCTCGTCGAGGGCGTCGACGTCGACATCGAGATCGGCGTCTTCCTCCTCCTCGGTCTCCTCGAACTCTTCCTCGGCCTCGTCGTTGATGATCTCGTCGTCGTCTGCTGCCATGCTCGGTTCCTCGTCCTCCACCCGCTTGAGGCCCGGGATACTAGGCCGAGTGCTACGACGCCTCGCACATCCTCAGTGTGACAGCCGTCACGCCGATGTCAGCGCGCTGACGAAACGGGCTGGAAACGGGCTCAGTGCTGGCCGCGACGGGCCTCGGCCCGCCGTTCGGACTCGAGCCGCTCCAGCTCCGGCGCCTCGGTGGTGAGGTGCGTCATGGCGTCGGCGACGGCCGAATGGCCGGCCTGCTCGGCGATGAGCTGGTGCATGTCCAGGACTACACGCCGGTACGACGGGTGCCCCTGGGGCGACGAACGCAGCTCGAGCATGTGGATGGCCTCGCGGGCGTTGAACTGCATGGAGTAGCGCAGGCGGTACGCCATGGAGACGGCGTACTGGGCCTGCTGCGGGAACTCGTCCTTCAGCGCGTCGTACAGGGCCGCCGAGCGGGCCATGGCGTCGTCGAACACGTCGGCGACGCCCGCCTCCTCCACCAATTCGGGCCGCACGTAGCCGTGGTTCGGCGTGAGCGACTGCCAGTCGATGGTGAGCATGCGGTGCCGCTGCAGGTCGCGGAAGGCGCCGTAGTCGCTGAGCACGTCGAACCGGTAGTCGACCCGCTCGAAGGCGCGGCCGGGACGGTGGCGACGGTTCTCGCGCTCCCCCACGTAGGCCTTGATGAGCGCCAGGCGCTCGGTGGGTCCCATGGTGCGCACCCGCTCCATGATCTGCGCCTCGGGCAGGTGCGTGAGCGGGTAGCAGATGGCGGCGAGCAGCTTGTTCTCGGCGTCGGGGTCGAAGTCGACCAGGCTGACCGACGGCGCCTGATCGACCGGCGTGTCGCCGAACAGCGACTGGACCAGGTCGGACGTGTGGTCGCGGGTGTTGGCCAGGTAGTTCGACCAGCGGCCACCGCGCTCGGCGATGTCCACCCGGCGCAGGAAGCTGGGAATGACCTTGCGCAGCTCCTGCAGCATCAGCTCGGCGTACTCGCGGGCCTCGGGCAGCGGGTGGGCGCGCATGCGCACCAGCAGGGCCTCGAAGGCCTGGCCCGAGCCGTAGATGCCCACATTGGACAGTGCGGCGGCAGGCAGCACGCCGCGGACGGCGTCGAGCGCCTTGGCCCGCGTGGCCATGCGGTAGACGAAGTCGCTGTCGCCCGGGTCGCGGGGCACGGTGTTGCGCACGTGGTCGGTGACCCGGCTGAGCAGCAGCGAGTAGCTGTCGAACATGCGGTCCATGTCGCCCACGTAGCGGGTGCCGAACCGGCTGGACAGGATGGCCGGGTCGCGGTGGAACCGGTAGCGGCCGCCGAGGCGAGAGTCGTACGCGATGTAGCGCGTGCTCTGCTCGAGGTAGCTCATCAGGCGACCCCACTCGAGCACCTTGGTGAGGATGTTCGATGCCTGCTCACAGGCCAGATGCACGCCGCCGAGCTGGGCGACGCTGTCGTCGCCGTACTCGAAGAACACCTTCTCGTACAGCTCCTCGGCCCGTTCCAGGCCGATGGTGGCGTCGACCGAGGCGTCACCGGCGATGTCGAGATCGCCGACGAACTCGTCGAGGAACAGCCGCCGCAGGCTCTTCGGGCTACGACTGTAGCGGGCGAACAAGGCACCCTTCACGACCTCGGGAAGGTTGACCAGTGCGAACACCGGGCCGTCGAGATTCGTGAAGTAACGACGAAGGATGTCCTCCTCGTCGGGCGTGAACTCTTCAGGGACGTAGACCGTCACGGTTGGGCATCCTAGGGTCGGACCCGGGCAGAGCGAGGGATGCCCGCCGACACGGTTCTGGTCAGTGGGGAGTGATCAGAAGACGACCACGTCGCGTGGGCGCTGGTCGAAATGGGCCCGCACGTCGGCGAGCAGGGCTTCCGAGGTCCACAGGTCGATGACCGTCATGGCCATCACCTTGGCCCCGTCGATGACCGCCTGGTCGCCCTCGGCGCTGGCCGCGTGGGCGGCGAAGTCGACCGTGTGGATGGGTGTGCCGTCGGGCGCCACCTTCAGCATGGGGTGGATGGACGGCACCAGGTAGCTGATGTTGCCCATGTCGGTGCTGCCCACCACCGGACGGCCCGTCTCGGCGGGATCGCGTACCGTGCGGCCCACCCGGGCGGCGTTGCGCACGTAGGCCTGCACCATGGGCTGGTTGTCGATCATGTCGGCATAGCGCTCGCCCACCCAGGCGTGGTCCATGGTGCAGCCGCAGGCGGTGGCGGCCGACTCGAGCGCGGTGTACACGCGCTGGGTCAGCGGCTCGAGCGAGTCGATGGTGCCGGAGCGGATGTACCAGTCCATCGCGGCCCGTGAGGGGACGATGTTCGGCTTGTCGCCGCCGTGGGTGAAGATGCCGTGGATGCGCTCGTTGGGGCGGATGTGCTGGCGCATGGTCGCCACGTTCATGTAGCCCAGGACTGCCGCGTCGAGGGCGTTGCGGCCCTCCCACGGTGCCGCTGCGGCGTGTGCGGCCTTGCCGTGGAACTGGACCTCCAGCTCCTGGATGGCGATGCAGTCCATGCGGATGAGGTCGGCGTCGGCGGGATGCACCATCATCGCCGCGTCGATGCCCTGGAACGCTCCGGCGCGGGCCATCTTCACCTTGCCGCCACCGCCCTCCTCGGCGGGCGTGCCCATGATGCGCAGGCGTCCACCCGCCTGTTCGGCCACGGCCGCAGCGGCCAGGCCGGCACCGAGACCCGCGGTGGCGATGATGTTGTGCCCGCAGGCGTGGCCCACGCCGGGCAGCGCGTCGTACTCGCACATCACCGCGATGGTGGGGCCCTCGTTGCCGACCGACGAGTCGAACGCGGTGTCGATGCCGTAGGCGCCCCGCACCGGCGCGATGCCCTGCTCCTCCAGCAGGTCGGTGAGCAGCTGGTGGGCGTAGTGCTCCTCGTAGTTCAGCTCAGGATGGGCGTGGATGGCCCGGCTGGCGTGCACCAGGCGCGGCGCCAGCTCGTCGACCCGGTCGCACGCGGCCTGCTTCAGCGCTTCGACGTCCATGTGTGCTCCTGTGTCTCGTTCGGGTTGGCGGGGTGGTTTCGGGTGCCGGCGATCGGCGTGGGCATCGTCGGCGGGTCAGGCCTCGTCGTGCAGCAGCACGATCTTGCCCAGTTGGTCGCCCTGCTCGAGGCGGGCGAGCGCGTCGACGTACTCCTCCAGACGGTAGGTGCGATCGACGTGCACGTCGACCCCCTGCGCGACCAGTGCGGTGACCTCGTCGAACTCGGTGGCGCTGCCCATGGTGCTGCCGATGATCTCGTACTGCTTGAAGAAGACGCGTGGCAGGTTCAGCTCCACCTTGGGGCCGGATGTGCCGCCACACACCACCAGGCGGCCGCCTGGGCGCAGCGAACGCATCGACTGCTCCCACGTGGCGGGGCCCACGCTCTCGATGACCACGTCGGCCTGGACGGGCCACCGCTCGAGGCCGCTGTCGTGCGCCTCGGCGGCGCCCATGGCCAGTGCTTCGGCCCGTTTGTCGGCACTGCGGCTGGTGACCACCACCTGGCAGCCCATGCGCCGGGCCAGGGCCAGCGCGGCACACGAGACACCCGAGCCGATGCCGACCACCAGGACGGTCTCGCCGGCCTGCACGCGAGCTCGGCGCAGCATGCGGTACGCGGTGAGGTACGCCAAGGGGTAGGCGGCGCATTCGGCCCAACTGCGACCAGCGGGGCGAGGCCGCACGTGGTGCGCGGGCGCGGTGGCGTAGGTGCAGTGCCCTCCCCACATGTGCTCGCCGTAGATGCGGAAGCCGGGTGCCATGGGGCTGTTGTTGCCCCATTGCACGATCTCGTCGAGGGGCGACACGCCCGGGTTCACCACCACTTCGTCGCCCACGGCCACGTTGGTGACCCGGGCGCCCACCTCGTGCACGACGCCGGTCACGTCGCAACCGGAGACGTGCGGCAGCGGCGGCCGGGGCAGCCCGCGGGTGACCCACAGATCCATGTGGTTCAGCGCGCTGGCCACGACGCGGATGCGGACCTCGTCATCGGCCAGCGGCGGCGGTTCGATGTCGCCCAGCCGATAGCTGCCCGGGGAGTCGTCGAGGATCCACGCCTGCATCGCCCCGACCCTAGTGGGGACCGCCGTCGTCCACCCGAAGCCCGTCACGCAGAACTCGAGTTCGGGAGGAAGGGGTCAGGCGTGGAGGGTGAGGGCGTCGGGGACGACCTCGATGCGCAGGTCGCGGACGTCGCCCACCTGCTGGCCGTCGACGAACAGGTGCAGCGGCCGGTCGAACGTGGCCTGCCACTCCCCCACGCTGCGCAGCGAGAGCTGCGGGTGGGGCAGATGGACACCGGTGTGGGCGCGGCTGCGGGCCTGCACACGGGCGCGCACCGGCATGGTGGGGTCGACCCACAGCACGTCGACGCGGCCGTCGTTGGGGTGTGACCGCGGCGCCACGTCGTACGGTCCCAGGAACTGCGCGTTCATGGCGAGCACCACCTCGCCCCGCAACCACGACCGACGCGCCACCACGTGGGCGAGCGCCCAGAAGGTGCGGCCGTCGGCGGTGACACGCAGCAGGTCGACCGTGCCCCGGGTGTGCACGCCGTCGATGCGACCCGGTGAGCCGCCACCCATGGTGCGGGCCATGTCGCCCGCGAACACGAACTGCGGCACGAGCGGTTGCCCCGCTTCGGCCGCCAGCTCGATGGCACGCGAGGCGCCACGGTCGTCGGGCGCGGTGAGCAGCCCCTCCGCGGGCACCTCTGCCGGTTCGCCCCAGGGCTCACCCTTGCGGATCGTCACCCTCGACCTCGACGGCGCTCGAGTCGGACACGACGCCGCGGAACAGCGCCTCGGCGGCCTGCTCGGCCACCTTGCGGGTGGCCTTCGACGGGGCGACGATGGCGATCTGGCGGACCAGGTCGATGAGCTGCTTCATGGTGCGCACGAAGTCGCCGCCCGACAGTTCCTCCTCGGCCACCACCTCGGCGAAGCCCTCACCCGCCGCCCACGCGTACGCCACGGCGACGAACGTCGGGTCCGGCGGACGGTGCACCGAGAGGCCGGCAGCCTCTTCGGCGTCCTGCAGCGAGTACGAGATGCGGGCGATGGACTGCCAACGCTGGCGGGCCGTCGCCGACGGGTACCACGGGGCGGGCGGCGGCTCAGGGCTGCGGTGCTCGTACACGAACACGCTGGCCAGCCCGGCCAGTGTGGGCGCGTCGACGCCGTCGAGCAGACCCTGGCGCAGGCACTCGACCACCAGCAGGTCGCTCTCGTGGAACGTGCGCGACAGGATCTCGCCGGCGTCGGTGAGCGACCAGCCGTCGACGTAGCCCCACTGCTGCATGAGCGCGAGCACGCGGTCGAAGTCGCGGGCGATGGACTGGCTGCGGCCCTTCACGCGCTGGCGAAGCTCCTCCACTTCACGGTGCACGCGTTCGGCCTGGGTGGCGGCCTTGATGCGGTCGTCGAGCTCGGGGTCGTCCTCCACCGGGTGCGTGATCGGCTGGTCCTCGGCGAGCGCGCGCCGCTGCTTGCGCGAGTGCGGCAGCGTCTCGGCACGCTCGAGGCGGATGGCGACTTCCTTCTGGTAGTCGTGGCGGTTCGGCGCGTAGTCGGCCGGCAGTTCGATCCTGCCGATGGCGTGCGGCGGCTCGACGAAGTCGGTGGCGCTGAGCATCACCAGCTCTCGTCGAGTGGTGACCCCGGTGATGCGCATGCCGCCCTTGCGGTGGGCCATGGTGAGCACGGCCACGCGGCCGGCGTAGCGGCCCTTCTCGGCGTAGATGACGTCGCCCGGCTTCAACCGCATCATCGCCAGCGACACGAAGTCGTCGCGCCCGGGCGGGGCGACCGGGGGCACCTCGTCGTCGTGGCGCAGGCGTCGGCGGTAGTCGTCGACGTCGCCGTAGGGGCTGCGCGACTTCTCGAGCAGCTCGGCCAGGTGGCGCTGCCGCCGTTCCAGCCGCGCCTCGATCTTCACCACGTCGCGGTCGCCCTGGTACTGGGCGAACGAAAGGTTCAACAGGTGGTGGGCGCGTTCGCTGCTGTACGACCGCACCAGGTTGGCGGCCATGTTGTACGTGGGGCGGAACGCCGAGTTCAGGTGGAACGTGCGGCTGGCGGCCAGCGTGGCCACCTGGTCGAACGGCACGAACGGGTTCCACAGCACCACGGCGTGGCCCAGCTCGTCGAGCCCGCGGCGGCCGGCGCGCCCGGTGAGCTGCGTGTACTCGCCGGGCGTGAGGAACGTGTGGTGGTCGCCGGTGAACTTGCTGAGCTTCTCGATGACCACCGACTTGGCCGGCATGTTGATGCCCACTGCCAGCGTCTCGGTGGCGAACACCACCTTCACGAGACCCTCGATGAAGCAGGCCTCGACCACTTCCTTGAACGGCGGCACCATGCCCGCATGGTGGGCGGCGACGCCGGCTTCCAGTTGGGCGAGGAACTGGCTGTAACCGAGCACTGCCAGGTCGGCGGGGTCCATGGCTCCCAGGCGGGCGTCGACGATCTCGCGGATGCGGTCGCGCTCGCCGCCGGTGGTCAGGCGCATGCCCGCCGCCAGGCAGGCCTTCGCCGCTTCGTCGCACTGGTTGCGACTGAAGATGAAGTAGATCGCCGGGAGCATGCCGTGGTGCTCGAGCAGGTCGACGGTCTCGAGCCGCGATGGCGTGAACAGCTTGCGCCGCCCGCCGCGGCTGTTGCGGCCGCCCTTGCCCGCCCGTGCGCCCTCGGCGTCGAGGCGCATGGCGTCGTGGTTGGGACGACCGTTCACCAACGTGGGCAGCAGGTGCAGCCGGTCGTGGGTCTTGTCGCCGATGAGGTACAGGTTGTCGAGCCGCACGGGCCGCCGGTCCTCGAGCACGGCCTTGGTGGGGCCGCGCACGGTGCTGATCCAGTCGGCCAACTCGTTGGCGTTGCTCACGGTCGCCGACAGGCAGACCAGCCGCACGTGCACCGGCAGGTGGATGATGACCTCTTCCCACACCGGGCCGCGGTACGTGTCCTGCAGGAAGTGCACCTCGTCGAGCACCACGGCCGCGAGGTCGCGCAGGCCGTGGCTGCGCGCGTAGATCATGTTGCGCAGCACCTCGGTGGTCATCACCACCACGGGCGCGTCACCGTTGATGGAGTTGTCGCCGGTGAGTAGGCCCACGTTCTGCGGTCCCAAGCGCTCGACCAGGTCGTGGTACTTCTGGTTCGACAGCGCCTTGATGGGCGCCGTGTAGAAGGCCCGCTTGCCGTCGGCCACCGCGGCGTCGATGGCGTACTCGGCCACCACCGTCTTGCCGCTGCCGGTGGGTGCGGCGACCAGCACCGATTCACCGTCGTCGAGCGCGCCGAGCGCCCGCACCTGGAACCCGTCGAGCGGGAACGGATAGTGGGCGATCAGCTCTGCCCGGTCGGCGCGCACGGAGCCAATCGTGTCAGGCGGCGTCCTCGGCCGCTTCACGTGCCAATCGCTTCTTCTGCGCGATGCGGCCGATGACGATCGAGATCGCGTAGAAGATGACCATCGGGATGGCCAGCGCCAGCATGCTGTACGGGTCGCCGCTGGGCGTGATGACCGCGGCGATGACGAAGATGATGACCGTGGCGATGCGCCACTGCTTCATGAGCGTCTGCGGCGTGAGCACCTGCACCAACTGCAGGAACACGAGCAGCACCGGGAACAGGAACGTGATGCCGAACGCGGCGATCATGAGGCCGAACAGGCTGACGTACTTGCTCACCTGGAAGTTGGCCTTCACGTCCTCGCCCGCCCACGAGATGAGGAAGTCGAGCGCCGGGGTGAGGGTCCAGTAGGCCACCGCGCCGCCCAGCAGGAACAGGCCCACCGACGACAGGATGAACGGGACGGCGTACTTCTTCTCCTTGGCGTGCAACGCCGGGACGATGAACCGCCAGATCTGCCACATGATGACCGGCAGCGCCAGGATGATGCCGCCGTAGGTGCAGATGGTGAGACGCGTGGTGAAGCCCTCGAGCGGGCCCAGGAACTGCAGGTCGCAGGTGAGCTCGGGCTTCTTCGCGCACAGGTCGTTGTACGGCTGGCGCATCCAGTTCAGCACCTGGTCGTAGCTGGCCAGGAGAACGATGATGCCCAGCACCACGGCCAGCAGCGAGCGGATGATGCGCGTGCGCAGCTCGGCCAGGTGCTGCGTGAGGGTCATCCGATCGTCGGGCGTCTCGACCTTCGGCTTCTCTTCCCGATCGGTGAAGGGCAGCTTCATTCGGTGGCGTCCTCGAGATCGCTTGCCGTGCC
>CBHWEI010000031.1:0-21346 GCA_966112835.1 uncultured Acidimicrobiaceae bacterium | reverse complement strand
CGCCGCACAGGTCGCGGATGTCCTTGCCCAGACGGCGCCACTCGCTCTCGTCGTGGGTGGACTCGTCCTTCCAGAACTGGTAGCCGGCCGCGGCGCGGTCGATGATGTGCTCGACGCCCATGTTGCGCAGGATCTGCGCCTTCTCGGCGTTCGACACCACGCAGACCGGGATGCCGCCGCCGTTCAGCACGTACTGGGTGGCGTAGGCGCCGATGCCGCCGGTGGCGCCCCAGATGAGGACGACGTCGCCCTGCTTCATCTGCGCGCCGTTGCGCGACACGAGCATGCGGTAGCTGGTGCTGTTGCACAGCGCGTTGACCGCGGCCTCTTCCCACGTGAGGTGGGCAGGCTTGGGCATGAGCTGGTTCGCCTTCACCACGGCCAGGTCGGCCAGGCCACCGAAGTTCGTCTCGTAACCCCAGATGCGCTGGTTCGACGCCATCATCGAATCGTCGTGCGCGCTCTGGTCCTGGTCGTCGACGTGGTTGCAGTGCACGGTGATGCGGTCGCCCGGCTTCCAGTTGCGCACGGCCGTGCCCACCTTCAGCACCACACCCGAGGCGTCACTGCCCACCACCTGGTACGGCTGGTCGTGACGACGGGCCCACTCGCTCTCGCGGGCCAAGCGGGCCATGGGGCCGAACGTGCTGATGGGTTCGAAGATGCTCGACCACACCGTGTTGAAGTTGATGCTGCTCGCCATGACGGCGATGTACACCTCGTCGGGGGCGAGCTCGGGCGTGGGGACGTCGCCGACGTGCAGGCTCTTGCGGGGGTCCTTGTCCTTCGCGGCCACGCCCTTCCACATGTCCTGCTCGTCCTTGCGGACGTGCACGGCCCGATAGTTCTCGGGGATGGCGAGGTTGGCGAAGTCGTCGCTGCTGGCGTCGTTGAGGATGGCGTCGAGCACGTGCTGCATCCGTGCGAGGTTACTGGCGGGTAGCTCCGCGGACCGAACCGATCGCGGCATCGCAGGTGGCTGCCGGGAACTGCAGGGTTCGGCATGGCAGCATGTCCGCCGTGAACCGAACCCCTCGACTCCTCCTGCTGGCCGGTGTGGCCGCACTCACCCTGGCCGCGTGCGGCGACGACTCCGCGAACACCGCCGGCGCCACGGGCGGCACCACCGCCGGCACCGGCGCGGAGACCACCACCGCCGGCTCGACGGGTGGCACCCCCACGGTGGGCGGCGCCGAGTGCGCGAAGGCCGACGGCAGCTCGCCGAAGACCCAGCAGTTCACCGCCATCCCGCCCACGTGCATCGAGGACGGGAAGACCTACACGGCCGTCATCGAGACCAACCAGGGCACCCTGCACGTGACGCTGCGCAACGACATCGCGCCCGTCACGGTGAACAGCTTCGTGAACCTCGCCCGCTTCCACTACTTCGACGGCACCACCTGCCACCGCGCCATCCAGGGCTTCGTGGTGCAGTGCGGCGACCCGACGGCCACCGGCACCGGCGGCCCGGGCTACGAGATCCCCGACGAGTTCGACAAGATCGAGCCGTACCGCATCGGCTCGGTGGCCATGGCCAACACCGGCCAGCCGAACACGGGTGGCAGCCAGTTCTTCATCATCACCGGCGACCAGGGCGCCTCGCTGCCGCCGCAGTACACGCTGTTCGGTCAGGTCATCGACGACGACATGGGCCTGGTGGCCGCGCTCGACGCGCTCGGCAACCCGCAGGACGGCCCGCCGCTGCAGCCGATCGACATCACCAGCGTCACCATTCAGGAGAAGTGACGGGCCAGGAGAGGTGACCGGCCGGTGCGGCGTTGGCGCGCTCAGATGAGTGCGTCGTCGAGCACCACGTGGTCCTCGCGAGCCTCGCGATAGGCGAGCACACCCAGCGCCACGAGCACCACCGACATCCACAACGCCTGGGCCAGCGACACCGCTTCGCCCAGGAACACCCACGCGGCGAACGACGCGCCCACCGGTTCGCCCTGGATGAGCACCGACGACACCGACGAGTCGACCCGCGGCTGCGCCCACACGAACAGCCCGTGGCCGACCAGGCCGGGGCCCAGCGCGAGCAGGACGACCCACCACCAGTCGGCGCCCTGCATCTCGCCCAGGTCGGACTGCAGCACCAGCGCCAACACGGTGACGGTGAGCGCGCCCGACACCGAGATGGCCCACATCATCCGCACGGTCTCGACCTCGCGACGCACTCGCTTGCTGACCAGCAGGTAGGCCACCCAGATGAGCAGCGCGCCGACCGCCCACAGGTAGCCGACCACGGTGTCGCCACCGTCGTCGCTGGGCGGCGAGGCGAGGATCGCCCCAACCACGCCCGCCACTGCGGCCAGCGCGCACGTGACCTTCATGGCGGTGAGGCGCTCGCCCATGAACACCACGGCGATGGGCAGTGCCACCACCGGGGTGAGCGCGCCGATGATGAGCGCGACCGCGATGCTCACGTATTCGAGTGTGATGAAGAACACGCAGATGTTCAGGCCGAACAGCGCACCCATGGGTGCGGTACGGCGGATGTCCACCCACGTGGGCCACCGTCGGGTGACGAGCACGACGATGGTCATGAGCACTGCGGCGATCCACATGCGCCAGAAGCCGAGCACCACCCCCGACACGCCTGTCGCCTTGCCGAGCACGCTGCCGAACGACCAGAAGACGGTGGCCCCGAGCACGGCGAGCACACCGAGGGTGCGGTCCGACGACCCGAGGTCGGCCGGCGAGGCCACGGTCGAGGTCATGCAGTCACCGGCAGCGACGCTACGCCGTCGGCACCCGCGGGTACCGATCAGAGTGCCGCCAGTAGCCTGTCTTCGTGGTCGAACGAACGCGCTGGGCAGTTCTCGTCGCGGCGGCGCTGCTGCTGACGACGCTCGGCCTGCCGGTGTCGGCGGCCAGGCCGGACGTCGCCACACTGGCATCACCCAACCGCTTCGTCAGCGGCTGGGTGCCCTACTGGCAGGCCACATCGGGCGGCGCCACCGTCACCGGCGTGGCCTCCACCCCGTACATGAGCGACGTGTCGCTGTTCGGCAGCAGCGCCGGCCTGACCAACCTGGTGACCACCGCCCACGCGGCGGGCCTACCGGTGTTCCAGACCCTCTTCAGCTCGTCGACGGCAGGCTTCGAGACCGCGGCGATGCCGACGACCGTGAAGTCGATCGTCGACGGCGTGGTGGCCGGGAAGTACGACGGCGTCGACATCGACTACGAGTTCGTCTGGTCAGTGAGCAGGACGACGTGGGACAAGATCACGCCCAAGTGGGTGGCGTTCGTGCAGAAGTTGTCGTCGGAGCTGCACGCACGCGGCAAGTTGCTGTCGGTCACCATCCCGCCCACGTGGAATGCCGGTTCGGCTGGGTACACGGTGTACGCCCAACCGCTGATCGCCCCGTACGTGGATCGCCTGCGGTTGATGGTCTACGACTGGAGCATCACCAACCCGGGGCCCATCGCGCCGGACTACTGGGTGAAGTCGGTCATCGCCTACAGCACCGTCACCGCCGGAGTGCCGCCGAAGAAGCTGCAGCTGGGCGTGCCCGCGTACGGCCGCCACTGGAACACGAAGAAGGTCAGCACGCAGACCTGCCCCGACGGCGCGCTGAAGGCGACCGACAGCATCACCATGCGCGAGACCGCAGCACTCGCGGCGGCGCACTCGGCCGTGCCGACCCGCAGCTTCGGCGAGATCACGTTCGGTTGGGACGAGACGGTGACCGGGCTGACCAGGTTGCCGCCCGTGTACACGCCTGTGGCTCGCGGCATCACGGTCGACAACGAGCGCGCCGGCAACACCGGGTTGGCGAAGCCGGTGCGCCTGGGCGTGCCGCGCACCGTCACCTGCACGGTGCGCCACACCGTGTACGTCCCCGACGCCACCACCATCACCACGAACGCGAAGTCGGCGCTCGCCTCGGGCTGGAGCGGCATCACCCTGTGGACGTTCGGCTACGAGACACCGGACGTGTTCGATGCCGCGCACCTCGGCAGCGTGGCGACGCAGCGCGCCAGCGGCGCACCGGTTGTGGCCTTCGACTCGTTGGTTCGCACCACCACGACAGTGACCGTGAAGGGCGTCGCGTTCCGTCCGCAGTTCGACCTGCCGATCTCCGTTCGGATCATCTTCCGCCAAGCCGGCGTCGCGGTCGGTACGGCCACGGATTCGCTGGCCAACCTCGACCGCGCCGACACCAGGGTGCCCGCCGCCATCGGCCCGTTCCACAACTACGAGCGCACCGCCGTCATCCCCACCGGCGCCGACAGCGTGTGCGTCACCCAACTGGCCTTCGGCGGTACCCCGGTGGGCGCCGCCATTTGCAAGCCCATCCCCGCCGCCTGACCCACCGAGCGTCACGCAGATTCGTTCGATCCGCACTGGTCGGCCGATTGCGACACTGGATGTCGTTTTCCCCCGACCAGTTCGCGGCCGCGCCGTTCCGTTCGGGGGAGGGGCTCGGGGCGTCCGCATTACCGTCGGGTAACCACTGGTGAATACGCTGCTGCACAGTCGCCGCAACGCCCGCCGGGCAGCGCGCCGTTCGCCATCTTTCCCGGAGGTCCTCACATGTCTGGTTCGTACATCGTCGCCGGAGCCCGCACGCCCATCGGCAAGATGAGCGGCGCCCTCGCCTCGTTCTCGGCAGCCGACCTGGGCGGGTTCGCCATCAAGGCCGCGCTCGAGCGGGCCGGCGTGTCGGGCGAGGAAGTCGAGCACGTCATCATGGGCCAGGTGCTCATGGCCGGCCAGGGGCAGGTGCCCTCGCGGCAGGCCGCGGTGAAGGGCGGCATCCCCATGAACATCCCGAGCGTGAACATCAACAAGGTCTGCCTCAGCGGACTGAACTCCATCTACCTCGCCAACCAGATGATCATGTCGGGCGAGGCCGACATCGTGGTCGCCGGCGGCATGGAGAGCATGACCAACGCCCCGTACCTGGCGCCGGGTGCACGTGGCGGCTTCCGCTACGGCAACACCGAGCTCGCCGACGCCATCATCAAGGACGGCCTGTGGTGCGCGTTCGACGCCTGCCTCATGGGCCTGGGCACCGAGCGCTACGCCGCCGGCGGCATCACCCGCGAGCAGCAGGACGACCTGGCGATGAAGAGCAACCAGCGCGCCGCGGCGGCCATCGCCGCCGGCCGCCTGGTCGACGAGATCGTCCCCGTCAGCATCCCGCAGCGCAAGGGCGACCCCAAGATCGTCGACACCGACGAAGGCGTCCGCGCCGACACCACCATGGAGTCGCTCGCCGGCCTGAAGCCCGCCTTCGACAAGGAGGGCACCATCACGGCCGCCAACGCCTCGCAGATCAGCGACGCCGGCTCGGCCATCGTGCTGATGAGCGAGAAGGCGGTGAACGCCCGCGGCGTCACCCCGCTCGGCCAGTTCGTCAGCTACGGCATGGTGGCCGGCCCCGACAGCGCGTCGCTGCTGCAGCAGCCCAGCCGGGCCATCAACGCCGCACTCGCCCGCGCCGGAAAGACCGTCGCCGACGTCGACCTGTTCGAGATCAACGAGGCGTTCGCCGCCGTCGGCATCGCCTCGATGGCCGACCTGGGCATCAGCGACGAGATCGTGAACGTGAACGGCGGCGCCATCGCCCTGGGCCATCCCATCGGCATGAGCGGCAACCGCCTGGCCCTCACCCTGCTGCACGAACTGCGTCGCCGCGGTGGCGGCATGGGTGCGGCCGCCCTGTGCGGCGGTGGCGGCCAGGGCGACGCCCTCGTTGTGCGCACCGTCTGACCCGTCGCGGTCGTCTCGTGCCGTCAGGTGTGCCTGAGAGACTGTTTCGACGCGTCTGACGGCGATTCAGCACGCTGAGCAGGGGCTTCGACGCGGGAAGTGATAATCCACGATGGATTGTGACAAAGGTTGACACATTCCAGGAGCTGCTGTAATCTAACCGCAACAAACACGGCGCGGTTTCCTCCTGGTTGCAGCGAACGTGATTGATCTGAGGTACCGCTTCTGGAGCTGGCCCGTCCGCCCGCTACCAGGTCCAGGGGCGGTACCTCAGCCTATTTTTCGGGCACATCACGCCCGCCCCACGTGCGGGGGCTCAGCCGGTGACGTCGCGGCGGCCTTCGAGGGCCCGGCCGAGCGTCAGCTCGTCGGCGTACTCCAGGTCGCCGCCCACCGGCAGGCCACTGGCGATGCGCGTGACGCGCACACCGAACGGCTTCATGAGGCGAGCGATGTACATGGCCGTCACTTCGCCTTCGGTGTTCGGGTTCGTGCACAGGATGACCTCCTGCACGTCCTCGGGCTCGATGCGGGCGAACAGTTCCTTCATCTTCAACTGCTCGGGCCCGATGCCCTCGAGCGGGCTCATCGCCCCCAACAGCACGTGGTAGCGACCCTTGAACTCGCCGGTCTTCTCGATGGCGACGATGTCGCGCGACTCCTCGACGACGCACAGGATGGACGAGTCGCGGCGCTCGTCGAGGCAGATGGGGCACAGCTCGCCCTCGGCCACGTTCCAGCAGCGCGAGCAGAAGCGCACCTTCGCCTTCGCCTCGGTGATGGCGATGGCCAACCGGGCGACGTCGTCGTTGGGCAGCTTCAACAGATGGAAGGCGATGCGCTGGGCCGACTTCGGCCCCACGCCGGGTAGCCGGCCGAGCTCGTCGATGAGCGCCTGGACGGGTTGGGTGTAGACGGCGGCCACGGGCTACTCGTCGATGACCTGCGAGCCGGGGAAGGCCTGCAGCAGTCGATCGGTGGGGGTGACGACGCTCTCGGGCGGCGCATCGACCAGATCCGACAGGTCGACCTCGTCGTCGGGCGGCGGCGGTGGTGCATCGTCGCGGGCCGGAGGCGGCGCGTTGTCGTCGACCATCGCCGAACCGTCGACCACCAACTGCACGGGGACGACGCCGCCGAGCACCTTGGTGAGCGCAGCGTTGACATCGGCGAGCTGCTGCTGGCACTTCGCCCGGGTGGGTTCGTTCGGGGCGGCGATGACGACCGCGCCGTCGCGAGCACCGAGCACCTTGGTGGTGGCGAAGATGGCCCGGGTGAGCGACTTCAGCGCCGGCATGACGTCGGTGGCCCACACGGCTGCCGCATGGTCGGCCGTCGGCGCACCGGCGGGGGCTGCGGGCGCCGCGGCGG
Organism: uncultured Acidimicrobiaceae bacterium; assembly: GCA_966112835.1. GTDB lineage: Bacteria > Actinomycetota > Acidimicrobiia > Acidimicrobiales > Ilumatobacteraceae > UBA668. The sequence continues at coordinate 14,250 of CBHWEI010000031.1, read as the reverse complement.
GTGCCGGGGCAGCAGCGGCCGGGGCCGGCTCGGGACGGGGCGCGGCTGCGGGCGTGGGGTCGGCGACCGGCTCGGCAACAGCGGTGGGCGCGGGTGCCGGAGCAGCGGCGGGCGCTGACGACGCCGCAGGTGCGGATGCGGGGGCTGGTGCCGGGGCCGCGGCACGCGGCGCGGCCGGAGCAGCTGCCGGGCGGGCACGGCCGCCCAGGGCGGCGCGACCGGTGGCCGGGTCGATGGGGGCCGGCCGCGGGATGGGGCCAGTGGGCTCGCGCACCACGGTCTGCTGCTCGAGCCGCTCGATGCGATCGAGCAGCACGGCGATGTCGACGCTGGACGCCTGATGGGTGAGCTGCACCAGCGCCACCTCGAGCAGCAGACGCGGGTCGGGCGCATGGCGCATCTCGACGAGCATCTCGCCCAGGCGCTCCATGGCCCGCACGATGGAAGCGGCACCCATGCGCTGGGCCAGGTCGGCCACTTCGGCGGCACGCTGCGTGGGCAGCTGCACCAGCTCGGGCGCCATGAGCGACAGGAAGCAGTCGCGCAAGTGGCGGACGATGTCGTCGGTGAGCGTGCGGGGGTCGCGCCCCTGCTGCACCGCGTGCGCCACCACCGTGAGGGCACGGCCGGGGTCGTGCTCGATGAACGCCTCGATGAACTCGTCGAGCGGGGTGGTCTCGAGCGCAACACCACCGCTGGCCGACACCAGCTCGAGCGCCGACACGGTGTCGCGCGCCGAACCGCCGCCCTGGCGCAGCACCGACTGCAGGGCGCCGTCGTCGAGGTCGATGCCCGCATCGCCGGCCAACCAGCGGATGTGGTCCTCCATGACGTCCATGGGCAGCAGATGGAACTGCAGGTGCTGGGTGCGGCTGCGGATGGTGTCGGACACCTTCTGCGGATCGGTGGTGGCCAGCACGAACACCACGTGCGGCGGCGGCTCTTCCAGCGTCTTCAGCAGCGCCGCCTCGGCGGCCTTGGAGAGCATGTGCACTTCGTCGAGGATGTACACCTTGTGGCGGCCGGGGGTGCCGAGCGACGCCTTCTCGATGAGGTCGCGCATGGCGTCGACACCGTTGTTGCTGGCCGCGTCGAGCTCGTGCACGTCGTAGCTGGTGCCCCGCTCGACCGCCAGACACGACTCGCACTCGCAGCACGGCTCGCCGTCGACCGGGCACTCGCAGTTGAGCACCTTGGCCAGGATGCGAGCCGACGTGGTCTTGCCCGTGCCACGCGGGCCGGAGAACAGATACGCCTGGCCCTCGCGGTTGTTGATGACCGCGTTGCGCAGGGCGCGCACGACGTGCTCCTGGCCCTTCACCTCGCTGAAGCGGCGGGGGCGGTAGCGGCGGTAGAGCGACTGCGTGGCCATCGGTGCGACTCTACCCAGGGGGTGCCACACGAAGGGCACGACGGCGACCTGGCACCCCGCACCAGGGCCTGGGTGGCTAGCGTTGGTGCACCTTGAAGAACTCGACCCGGTCGTCCGCCCGCTCCGCGCTCCGCTGGTGCCTCGCGCTGCTCACCGCAGCGCTGGTCGCCGCTTCCTGGTCGACCCCCGTCTCGGCGGCCGACAACACGGTGCTCAGCAGCACCCCCGCGCCCGGCGCGGCGCTCGACGTGTCGCCCGCACTCATCAGCATCACCTTCGCCCAGCCAGTGGGCCCCAGCCCTCAGGTCACGATGACCTGTGGCGACCCCGGCGTCGTGCAGTCGCTGGGCCAGCCGCTGCTGTTGGCCGGTCAGGTCACCGTGCAGGTCGACGTCACCGTGCCGGCCCCGAAGGGCACCTGCACGGTCAGCTGGGTGGTCACCGACACCAACCTGCAGCCCGCCGGCAGTGGCAGCTTCACCTTCACCATCGCCAACGACACCGCCGTCACCCAACCGCCGACGACCACCACGGCGCCCACCACGGGCAGCACCCCAGCCGGTGTCACCACCACCACGCCCACGGCCACCACCGTGCCCACCACCGCGGGCGAGGGCGACGGCACCAGCACCGACGGCACCAGCAGCACCGGACCGCTGGGCCTGTTCCGGCTCATCAGCACGCTTGGCCTCACCATGCTGTTCGGCGCACTGGTGGTCATCGCCGTGGCGTGGCCCGAAGGCGTCGAGTACATCCTCACCGTGCGCTACCTGCGCACCGCATGGGGCATCGCGGTCATCGGCACGTTCCTGTTCGTCGGCGCCCTCACCGCACAGCAGACCGGCAACGGCCTGGGCGCGTCGCTCATGCCCACCGCGTGGACCGACGTGCTCGACTCCACCCCGGGCAAGGCGGCCGTCCTCCGTTTCGTCCTGCTCATCGCCGCCATCTACGTGGTGATGCGCCCCGAGCGGGCCATCGACACGTCCACCCAGGTGTTCGCCCTCGGCCCTGCCGGCCTGGCCGTGGTGACGCTGGCGTTCAGCCGCGACGAGTTCGGCATCATCGAGTACGCGTCGGGCGCCGTGCACGCCATCGCCATGGCCGTGTGGCTGGGCGGGCTCATCCTGCTCACCCGCGTGGTGCTGGCCGGCCCGGGCGACGAGGACCTGGTGCACGCGGTGCGCGGCTTCGCGCGCATCAGCACACCCGCGCTGTGGGCCACGGTGGTCACCGGCGCCATCATGCTGTTCCGCCTGGACCGCGGCCACCTGGGCAGCTCGCACGGCCTGGTCCTCATCGTGAAAACGCTCTTCGTGTCCATCATGGTGTTCGTCGGCGTCGCCGCCCGGCAGTTCATCAACCAGCGCGTCACCCGCAGCGAGGTGATGACCGCCCCCCTGGCCACCCGCCTGCGCCGCGCCCTGGGCATCGAGGCGCTCGTCGGCATCGTCGTGCTCGCGCTCACCGCGTGGCTGCTGGCGCTCACCCCGGTGGGCCTCGCCTCCAGCGGCGTCGGCAACCTGGCCCTGCAGCCCGAGCACAGCTTCGCCAACCCCACGCTCGACACCGAGGTGCGCGTGTCGTTCACCGAACGGGTCGGCACCAACGACGTGCGCATCGAGGTCATCAAGCCGGCCTCGGGCCTCACCGGCCTCACCGTCGACTTCCTGCCGCCCGCCGGCACCAACGGCACCGGCATGACCATCGACCCCATCCCCCTCACCGGCCCCGGCGTGGTGGTGCTGCCCAAGAGCCAGGGTTTCACGCTCGACACGGCGGGCACCTGGAAGGTGGTCGTGAAGGTGAACGGCGTGGAAGTGGGCAACGAGGACGTCTACGTCGGCGACCTGGCCGCGCTCGACACCACCACCACCGTCACGGTGTCGGGCTGACCAACCTGGCGAAGGGCACCGGCGCGGCCACCTCCAACTGGTCGTAGGTGCACGAGGCCGGCAGGCGATCGTCGCGCCAACGGACGAATGTGGAGCCGTGGCGGAAGCGGCCCTCGTGCAGTTGCCCGAACGTCACCTCGGCGACGCGCTCGATGCGCAACGGCACGAACGAGAGGTCCTTCCCCGCGTTCCAACGGCTGCCACCGCCGGGCATGCGCTGCTCGGCCTCGGCGGCCATGGAGTGCGCTGCCCAGTCGTGCCAGGGATGGTCGGCCAGTGCGTCGTGGGTGAAGGGCTCGAGCTCGGTGAGCAGTTCCACGCGGCGCTTGGCGGTGAACGACGCGGCGACGCCCACGTGGTGCAGGCGGCCGTCGTCGTCGTACAGGCCGAGCAGCAGCGAGCCCACGCCGTTGCCGTCCTTGTGGATGCGGTAGCCGGCGATGACGCAGTCGGCCGTGCGGCGGTGCTTCACCTTCACCAGGGTGCGCTTGTCGGGCGTGTACGGGTCGGCCAGGCGCTTGGCGATGACGCCGTCGAGGCCGGCGCCTTCGAACTCGGTGAACCAGCGGTGCGCGACCGCGGGGTCGTTCGTGGTGGGGCACAGGTGGATGGGCGCGGCCACGTCGGCCAGCGCCGACTTCAGCAGCCCGACCCGTTCGTGCAGTGGAGCGTCGATGAGCGACCGGTCGCCCAGGGCGAGCAGGTCGAACGCCAAGTACGACGCGGGCGTCTCGGCGGCCAGGCGGCGGACACGCGACTCGGCGGGGTGGATGCGCTGCAGCAGCGCGTCGAAGTCGAGCCCCGTGTCGTCGGCCGCGGGCAGCACGATCTCGCCGTCGACCACGCACCGGTCCGGCAGTTCGCGCAGCAGCGGCTCGATGAGCTCGGGGAAGTAGCGATTGAACGGCCGCTTGTCGCGGCTGTGCAGCTCGAGGTGATCGCCGTCGCGGAACACGATGCAGCGGAAGCCGTCCCACTTCGGTTCGTACAGCCAGCCGTCGCCCTCGGGGATGGCGTCCATGAGCTTGGCGAGCATCGGGGCGATCGGTGGCGTGAGCGGAAGGGCCATTCCGGCCATCTTGCCCGATCCGGCCGGTCCCGGTGGCGGGCAGGATCTGACCGGCCCATGTGACCGGCACCTCCGTGGGCAACTAGGTTTGCCCGACGTGACCTCGAATCCCATGGCCGAGAAGCTCGACGACCTGCGCAACCGCCGCGAACAGGCGTACAACGCCGGCTCGCCCCGTTCGGTCGAACGCCAACACGAGAAGGGCAAGCTGCTCGCCCGCGAGCGCATCGAGTACTTCCTCGATCCCGGCAGCTTCCAGGAGCTCGACCTGCTCGCCCGCCACCGCGCCCAGGCCGCCGGCCTGGAGGAGCGCCCCTACACCGACGGTGTCATCACCGGCTGGGGCACCGTCGACGGCCGCAAGGTGTTCGTGTTCAGCCAGGACTTCACCGTGTTCGGTGGCGCACTGGGCGAGGTGTTCGCCGAGAAGATCCACAAGCTCATGGACCTGGCCCTGAAGGTGGGCGCCCCGGTCGTCGGCCTGAACGACGGCGCAGGCGCCCGCATCCAGGAGGGCGTGGTCAGCCTGGCCAGCTACGGCGGCATCTTCTACCGCAACGTGCTGTCCAGCGGTGTGGTGCCGCAGATCTCGGTCATCCTCGGCCCGTGCGCCGGTGGCGCCGTGTACAGCCCGGCCATGACCGACTTCATCTTCATGGTGCGCGAGACCAGCCACATGTTCATCACCGGCCCCGACGTGGTGAAGACCGTCACCGGTGAGGAAGTGACGCTGGAGGAACTGGGCGGCGCCATGAGCCACGCCAGCAAGAGCGGCGTCGCCACCTTCGTGTCGGCCGACGAGAAGTCGTGCCTCGACGACGTGCGCTTCCTGCTCAGCTTCCTGCCCAGCAACAACCTGGAGGAGGCGCCCGGCGTCGACACCGGCGACGATCCCGACCGCCTGTGCCCCGACCTGCAGACCATCCTGCCGGCGTCGCCCAACCAGCCGTACGACATGAAGAAGGTCATCAAGGAAGTCGTCGACGACGGCGAGTTCTTCGAGTACTTCCCGCACTGGGCGAAGAGCATCGTCTGTGGTTTCAGCCGCGTCGACGGCCAGCCCGTCGGCATCGTCGGCAACCAGCCGATGATGCTCGCCGGGGTGCTCGACATCGAGAGCAGCGAGAAGGCCGCCCGCTTCGTCCGCACGTGCGACGCGTTCAACATCCCGCTGCTCACGTTCGTCGACGTGCCCGGCTTCCTACCCGGCGTGGACCAGGAGTACGGCGGCATCATCCGCCACGGCGCCAAGCTGCTGTACGCCTACTGCGAGGCCACCGTGCCGCGCATCCAGATCATCACCCGCAAGGCCTACGGCGGTGCGTACGTGGTGATGAACAGCAAGTCCATCGGCGCCGACCTGGCCTACGCGTGGCCCACCGCCGAACTGGCCGTCATGGGCCCGCAGGGTGCGGTCGAGATCGTGTACCGCCGAGAACTGCAGCAGGCCGCCGACCCGGTCGCCCGCCGTGCCGAGCTGGTGGCCGAGTACACGGAGAAGTACGCCAACCCGTACAACGCCGCCGAGCGCGGCTACGTCGACGACGTCATCGACCCGGCCGAGACCCGGCAGAAGATCGTGCAGGGTCTGCGCATGCTCCGCACCAAGCGCGAGGAGCTTCCCCGCCGCAAGCACGGCAACGTCCCGCTGTGAGCCACGAGATCTCCCCGGCGCCCACCGACGAAGAGGCCGTGGCCATCGTGGCCGCGGTCGAGGCGTTGTGGCCGAAGCCGGTGGTGCTGGCCGCCGACGAGAACCCGCTGCGCGCCCCCACGTGGCGTTTCAGCGCGCGCTGGTGGGCGAAGCCCTTGCCGGCACGCCGCGACCGCCCGTTCCGCTGACGCTGCCGTTCCCTCGACCCTGCCGTTCCCTCGACCCTGCCGTTCCCCGACATGCAGGGATCGCGCAACCGCTCTCCGCGTGCGGACTACGGTCGCGGGCATGAGCAGCATGCCTCCTCCGCCTCCTCCGCCGCCGCCCTCGGGCCTCTCCGACTACCCCACCGGCGCCTACATGGGCGCGGGTGAGTACGCGGGCTTCGGCGCCCGCTTCGCCGGACGACTGCTCGACAGCATCCTCTACGGCCTGCTCTACTCCGTGTTCGCCATCCCCGGCTGGATCATGCTCGCGGCCGCGGTGAAGAACTGCGACAAGTCCACCACCGACGGCACCACCAACATCAGCTGCACCGGCGACCAGTTGAACGGCGGCCTGCTGGCCGGCGGCATCGCAGTCCTGGGCATCGGCTTCCTGGTGGTCGCCTACCTGTACTGCAAGCACCTCGGCTCCACCGGCCAGACATGGGGCCGTCGCATCGCCAACGTGAAGGTGGTCGACAAGGCCACGCAACAGCCCATCGGCTTCGGCCGCGCCCTCGGCCGGTCCATCGTCGAGAACACCATCTCGGGCTGGCTGTGCTGGCTGGGCTTCTTCTGGATGCTGTGGGACAAGGACAAGCAGACCTGGCACGACAAGATGGTCGGCTCGGTCGTCATCCGCACCGCCTGACGCAGTGAGCGGAGACCCTCCTCCGTTCGAGCCGATCGAACCGGGACTGGCATCGACACCGCCGCGGTCGGCGTTCTCACCACCCGGCAACCAGTTGCCGCCGCCTCCACCGCCTCCGCCTCCGGCAGGCCCAGGCGTGCCACATGCGGCGCCGCCCGGTTACATCCCGTACACCCCGCAGGGCACCGAGTGGCGCTATGCGGGCTGGTGGGCGCGGGTGGGCGCTGCTCTCGTCGACGGTCTCTTCGCCGGAGCACTCGTACTGCCGGGCAACATCGTGTCCGCCGCAGGACCGAAGCAGCTCCGACCCTGCACGTCCAACCCGGCATTCACCTGCTCGGTGCCGACCGATGCAACGGCCGTGCTCTCGACGACGCTCATCATCATCGGCCTCATCGTCTGGACCGTGCTCTACGCCCGGTGGGTCGCCAGTGGGCACGGCAGCCTCGGCCAGCGGGCCACTCACATCCGCATCGTCGACGCAAACACCGGAGCGCCGGTCGGTGCCTGGCGGGCAATCGGCCGCCGTTTGGCCTGGGTGCTGTCGTACTTCATCTGCTTCCTCGGCTTCTTCTGGATGTTGTGGGATCGGCGCAAGCAGACCTTCCACGACAAGATTGCGTCCACCGTCGTCATTCGCCAGAACTGAGGCGGTGCCCAGGTACGGCCGGGGCCTGGCGACTACGGTGACCGTCCGTGGACGTCACGACCGTTGCCGATGATCTCGCCGTCCTGCACGACGGCCTGTCCGTGGCGCGCTTCGTCGACCTCCAACCCGGCACCACCTACCAGTTCCTGGGTGTCGACGTCACCACGCTGCCGCGACCGCAGGGCGAACTGCTGTGCCGGTTCGCGACCGTGAACGACGTGCACTTCGGCGAGGTGGTCGCCGGCCGCGTGGGCGACAGCACCGAAGGGCCCATGCAGTACGCCCGTCCGGGCGAGCCGCCGTACCCCGAGGTGATGAACCGCGGCGCGGCCGACGAGATCGCGACCATCGACCCCGTCGCCGTCGTGGTGAAGGGCGACCTGTCGAACGACGGCCAGCCCGACGAGTGGGCGGCATTCGAGGAGTGCTACCGCAGCCGCTTCGGCGACCGGCTGCACGTGGTGCGCGGCAACCACGACGCCTACCAGGGCCAGACCCAGTACGCCGGCGACGAGTGGATCGAGCTGCCCGGTCTGGCCGTGGCACTCATCGACACCGTCATCCCCGAGCAGACCACCGGCACCATTCGGACCGAGCAGATCGACTGGCTCGACACGCACGCCGCGGCGTCGGACCGACCGATCATCGTGATGGGCCATCACCAGCAGTGGATCGCCGGCGGCGACAACGCCGAACACCGTTCCGAGGGCTACTTCGGTCTGCACCCCGACGCCAGCGATGCGCTCGACGCGGTCGCGGCGCGACGGTCCACCGTGCTCGCCTACACGGCCGGCCACACGCATCGGCACCGCGTGCGGCGCATGGCCAGCGGCGTGCCGAGCATCGAGATCGGCTGCGTGAAGGACTTCCCCGGCACGTGGGCCGAGTACCGGGTGTACGAGGGCGGCGTGCAGCAGGTGGTGCATCGCATCTCCACGCCCGAGGCGCTCGACTGGAGCGAACGGTGCCGTCACCTGTACGCCGACTTCGGCATCGACTACGAGTCGTACGCCCTGGGTACGTTGGAGGACCGATGCTGCAACATCCCGCTGCGGTGAGAGCCGCGTTCCACGAGGGCGCCACCACCTTCCTCGCCGCGCTGCGCGGCATCACCCCCGACCTGTGGGACCGCCCGGGCGCGCTGGGCGAGTGGACCACCCGCGAGTTGGCCGCCCACACGTTGCGCGCGTTCATCACCATCGACGGGTACCTGGCCGCGCAACCCAGCACCGACCGCGTGCTGGCCGACGCCGCCGAGTACTACAACACGGTGCTCGCCGACGCGTCCGCGCACCAGGGCGTGGCCGCACGCGGACGACTGGCCGGCCGGCAAATCATCGACCCTGGCGGCGAGGCCGAGGCCACCGTCGCTCACACGCTGGCACTGGTGGCGGCCACCGCCGACGACGACCCGGTGAACACGTTCGCCGGGCAGATCACGCTCATCGAGTACCTGGCCACCCGAGTGGTGGAGTTGGGTGTGCACACGCTGGACCTGCAACGCGCCACCGGGCAGACGGCCGAACTGCACGCCGACACGTCGGCCGTCATCGTGTCGGTGCTCACGTCGTTGGCCAAGCCCGTGCCGCTCATCCTGGCCCTCACCGGTCGGGCACCGCTGGCCGACGGATACAACGTCCTCGGCTGACGCAGGCCACACTGGTCGCCATGACCGAGCAGCCACCGGCCCCGCTGGCCGACCTGCGCGTGGTGGACCTGGCGACCGTCATCGCCGGCCCGAACTGCGCCCGCTACCTGGCCGACTTCGGCGCCGACGTCATCAAGGTCGAGCGACCCGACAGCGGTGACAGCCTGCGCAACCTGGCGTGGCGCGACCCGCGCGACGGCGAGGGGCTGTGGTGGAAGATGGTCAACCGCAACAAGCGCACCATCGCCCTGGACCTGAAGGACGCCGACGACCTGGACGTGCTGCGCCGACTGCTGGCCGAGGCCGACGTGCTGGTCGAGAACTTCCGGCCCGGCACGCTGGAGCGGCTGGGCCTCGCACCCGACACGCTGCTCGCGGCGAACCCGCGGCTGGTCATCACCCGTGTCACCGGGTTCGGGCAGACCGGTCCGTACGCCGGACGGCCCGGCTTCGCCACCATCGCCGAGAGCATGTCCGGCCTCGCGGCCATCAGCGGCGAGCCCGACGGCCAACCGCTCCTGCCGCCGCTGGCCCTGACCGACGAACTGACCGGCATCGTCGCTGCGTTCGCCACCATGGTCGCCGTGCACAGTGGGGTGGGCCAGGTCGTGGACGTGAGCCTGCTGGAGAGCATGTTCCAGATGATGAGCCCGCTCGTGTCGCTCCATGCGCTGACCGGCGAGCAGCAACCGCGACTCGGCGCCGGCCTGCCCTACACCGTTCCCCGTGGCACGTACCAGTGTGCCGATGGGCAGTGGGTGGGCCTGTCGGCCTCGGCCGACTCGGTGGCGGCACGGCTGCTCGGGTTGCTCGGCGTGGCCGACGACCCGCGCTTCACCACGTTCGTGGACCGCATGGCGCACCGCGACGAGTTGGAAACCCTCATGCGCGACTGGTGCGCGGCACGTTCGCGCGACCAGGTGGTCGCCGCGTTCGCGGAGGTCGACGCGGCGGTCGGCCCGGTGCTGGACATGGCCGACATCGCCACCGACCCGCACTACGCCGCCCGCGACGCCATCGTGTCGCTGGAGGGCACGCCCATGCAGGGGCTGATCGCCAAGCTCAGCGCCACACCCGGCGCGCTGCGCTGGCAAGGACGAGCGCTCGACGCGGACGGCGACGAGATCCGACAGAAGGGATGGACCCGATGACCACCACACCGCGCGCCTACGTGGCGGGACCGCTGTTCGACGAGGGCGAGCGCTGGTTCATCGAACAGGTCGAGCAACTGGTGGCCGACGCCGGGTTCGAGACGTTCCTGCCCCACCGCGACAACCCGCCGAAGGACGAGCACAACGTGCGCGCCATCTTCGAGAACGACAAGCGCGGCATCGACCAGTGCGACGTGGTGGTCGCGAACCTGAACGGCGTCATCACCGACGACGGCACCGCGTGGGAGTTGGGCTACGCCTACGCCAACGGCAAGTTCATCATCGGCCTGCACACCGACTGGCGCATGCGCTTCGAGCATGAAGTGGTGAACCTGATGATGGAGTGCTCGCTGGACCGGTTGGTGCGTTCGCTCGACGACCTGCGCGCCGAACTGGCCGCGTGGCAGTCACGCAGAACTTAAGTTCGGGAGAGACCCGTCACGCAGAACTCAGGCTCGGGAGAGACCGATGGGGCAGCTCACGCCGGTGCCGCCGATGCCGCAGTAGCCGTTGGGGTTCTTCGCCAGGTACTGCTGGTGGTACGGCTCGGCGTAGAAGAAGTGGTCCAGCGGCTTCACCTCGGTGGTGATGTCGCCGTAACCGGCCGTCCGCAGACGCTCCTGGAACATGGCCATGCTGTCGCGCACCACGGCCTCCTGTGACGGGTCGGTGGTGTACACCGCGCTGCGGTACTGGGTGCCCATGTCGTTGCCCTGGCGCATGCCCTGAGTGGGGTCGTGGTTCTCCCAGAACACCTTCAGGATCTGCTCGTACGACACCTGCGCCGGATCGAACACCACCAGCACCACTTCGGTGTGGCCGGTGCGGCCGCTGCACGTCTCTTCGTACGTGGGGTTCGGGGTGTAGCCACCCGCGTAGCCGACGGCCGTGGTGTACACGCCGGGGGTCTGCCAGAACTTGCGCTCGGCGCCCCAGAAGCAGCCGAGGCCGAACACGGCCGTCTGCATGCCTTCGGGCCATGGGCCGGTGAGCGGCGCGTCGAGCACGAAATGGCGTTCGGGCACGGGCATGGTCTGGTCGGTGCGACCCGCGAGCGCTGCCTCGGGCGTCACCATCTCGGACTTCTGACGGAACAGCATGGGGAAAGGCTACGACCAACCGGGTGGGTAGTCTCGTCGGACGTGCTGATCCGACCGTTCGCCGAACACGATGTGGCCCCTGCGCTGGCCCTGAACAACGCCTGCGTGCCCGACGTGAACGAGCTCGACGAGGCCGCCGTGCGTCGCCTGTGGGCCATGGCCGAGCTGCCGCTGACGGCCGAGGTGGACGGCCAGTTCGCCGGGTTCTGCTGGGTGATGGGCCCTGGCGTGGACTACGAGAGCCTGAACTACGCGTGGTTCAGCCGTCGCTACGACGACTTCGCCTACCTCGATCGCATCGCCGTGCACCCCGACTTCCGCCGGTTCGGCATCGGCCGTGCGTTCTACGCCGAGCTGGGCCGGCTGCTGGCCGGTGTGCGGCCGGTGCTGCTGTGCGAGGTGAACCTGCGGCCGCGCAACGAGCGCTCACTGGAGTTCCATGCACAGGTGGGGTTCCAGGAGGTGGGCCAGCAGGACACCGACGGCGGTGCCAAGACCGTGAGCCTGCTGGCGATGGAGATCGCGCCGGCTCAGCTGCCGGGCTGATCGGGTGCCAACGCCGGCCACACGCGGGTGGACTCGGTGAAGTCGCGACGCGACGGCCGCGACGGCTGCACGGCGCGCTCGGGCGAGGTCCACGTGAAGTCGTCGGGCGGTGGGAAGCGGGCGTACAGGTACGCCGACAGCACGTAGACGAGCTCCTGCTCGAGGTACGGGCGGAACTCGGGATCGACCTGGTTGTACCCGTTGAGCATGCCGAGCGTGATGCCGACGGCAGTGCGGGCGCAGATCTCGACCTCGGCGTCGGGAATGCCGGGCACGCGGTCGCGCACGAGTGCGTTGGCGAACTCGACGAGGCGATCGTTCATGACACGGCCGGGGCCGTCGGCGCCACCGGTGAGGCACAGCGCGACTGCCGCAGGGTTCTGCTCGACGTAGATGCACATGGCGCGGATGGCTCGCTGCAGCAGCAGCGGCGTGGTCGTGCCGTACTGGTGCTGGACGGCGTCGCCGAAGACCTGCGCCATGCGCACCGCGCTGCGCTCGACCAGGGCGGTGACCACGGCCGGGATGTCGGGGAACCAGTAGTAGACGCGACCGATGGACATTCCGGCCGCAGCCGCCAGTTCGTTGGCCGTGAACCCGACCTGACCCTGCTCGGCGATGAGGCGTTCGGCCGCGTCGAGGATGGCATCGATCGACTGTTGGCTCCTGCGCTGCCGGGGTTCGGTACGGAGTTCCTGCATTGCTGCTCACCATACGTGATTTCGCGGCACCGGGTACGATTTGGGGTATGCGTCTGGCCGCCGTGCAACACGACATCATTTGGAACGACCGCGATGCGAACTTCCGTCGATTGGCACCAATGATCGCCGCGGCGGCAGGTGGTGGGGCGCAACTGGTGCTGCTCTCCGAGACGTTCTCCACCGGGTTCGCCGTCGACAACCCCGACCTGGGCGAGCCCGAGGGTGGGCCGTCGTCGATGTTCCTCCAGGAGCAGGCTGCCGCGCACGGTGTGTGGGTCTGTGGCAGCTGCCCCGAGATCCCCGCCGACAGCGACCCGGCCGACCGGCGGCCCGCCAACAGCTTCGTGCTCGCCGGCCCCGACGGCACCGTCCACCGCTACCACAAGATCCACCCGTTCACCTTCGGCGGCGAGGACGCCCACTTCCGCGCCGGCGACCGGCTGGTGCAGGTCGAGATCGAGGGCGTACGGGTGAGCCCGTTCGTCTGCTACGACCTGCGCTTCGCCGACGAGTTCTGGGGACTCGCGCCCACCACCGACCTGTACCTGGTGCCTGCCAACTGGCCCGAGCCGCGTCGCAACCACTGGATGTCGTTGCTGCAGGCCAGGGCCATCGAGAACCAGGCCTACGTGGTGGGCTGCAACCGTGTCGGTGAAGGCGGCGGCCTGCGCTACGTCGGCGACAGCCGCATCGTCGACCCGCTGGGCGAGCTGCTCGCCACCGGGTCGCAGGGCGAGACCACCCTGTTCGCCGACATCGAGCCCGCCACGGTGGCGGCGGTGCGCGACCGGTTCCGGTTCCTGCCCGATCGGCGCTGACGCATTCACACCAATGCGAGCAATGATTGCGATGGTCATTGTTGCCGGCGACCGACCACAGCAGGTCGCCATCTGAACCGATTCAGCAGGTTCAGCCGAGGCGCTTCAACCGTTCGACGGCCTCGTCGAGCACGTCGAGCCGCTTGCAGAACGCGAATCGGACCAGGTGCCGGCCCTCGTGCTTGTTCAGGTACAGCACCTCGGTGGGAATGGCCACCACTCCCACCCGGTGGGGCAGGCCACGGCAGAACGCCATGCCGTCGCCGTCGGGTTGCAGCGGGCGGATGTCGACCGTGACGAAGTACGACGCACTGGTCGGGAACACGGTGAAGCCGGCCTCGATGAGCCCGGGCATCAGCCGGTCGCGCTTGGCCTGCAGGTCCGCCGCGAGCTCGGCGTAGAACGAGTCGGGCAGGCCCAGCCCCACGGCGATGGCCGGCTGGAACGGCCCACCGTTCACGTAGGTGAGGAACTGCTTCGCGGTCCGCACCGCGGCGACCACGGCCTCGGGACCGCACACCCAGCCGATCTTCCAGCCCGTGGTGTTGAACGTCTTCCCACCGCTGGAGATGACGAGCGTGCGCTCGCGCATGCCCGGCAGCGACGCCAGGTTGATGTGCTCGGCGCCGTCGAACACCAGGTGCTCGTACACCTCGTCGGTGACCACCAGCAGGTCGTGCTCGATGGCCAGGTCGGCGATCAGCTGCACCTCGTCGCGCGTGAACACGCGGCCGGTCGGGTTGTGCGGCGAGTTGAAGAGGATGAGCTTCGTCTTCGGCGTGATGGCCGCGC
>CBHWEI010000030.1:0-21506 GCA_966112835.1 uncultured Acidimicrobiaceae bacterium | reverse complement strand
CAGGACGCGCTGCGCGCCATCGACACCGACGTCGACGACGCCAAGCAGAAGAAGCTGCGCGGCCAGCAGATGACCACACGACTGCAGGAGGGCATCGACATGGCCCTCGAATCACTGGAGGGCAAGGTGCCGTTCGTGGGCGGCGGCCCCGAGTTCCCTCGCCTCGAGATCGCCCCGCTCGACGTGGCACCCGTGCTGGCCAACGGCCTGTGGTCGCGGCGCACCGGCATCCTCACCAGCGCCACGATCCCCTCGTCGCTCGGCACCCGCGTGGGCCTGCCCGAGGGCCAGTACGACGAACTCGACGTGGGCAGCCCGTTCGACTACGAGCAGCACTCGCTGCTGTACTGCGCGCTGCACATGCCCGACCCGCGGTCGCCGCAGTACGCCGCCGCGGTGGCCGACGAACTGGTCGCGCTCATCAACGCCGCCGGCGGACGCACGCTCGCCCTGTTCACCAGCTACAAGGCGATGGACGCTGCCGCCGAAGCGGTGAAGACGCGCATCGAATACCCGGTGTTCACCCAACGCGACCTGCCCAAGACGGCACTGGTGCGTGCGTTCAGCGACGACGAGCACGCCTGCCTGTTCGCCACCTCTGGCTTCTTCCAGGGCGTCGACATCCCCGGCCGCACCCTCAGCCTGGTGGTGGTCGACAAGATCCCGTTCCCCCGCCCCGACGACCCGCTGCTGTCGGCCCGCCGCGAACTGCTGGGCGCCGCGGCGTTCGGCCAGATCGACATCCCACGCGCGGCCATGCTGCTGGCGCAGGCCACCGGCCGCCTCATCCGCACCGCCACCGACCGCGGCGTGGTGGCCGTGATGGACCCGCGCCTGGGCAAGGCCAACTACCGGTGGGACATCGTGAAGGCGCTGCCGCCCATGAAGCGCACCCGCCACCGCGCCGACGCGGAAGCGTTCCTGCGCGAGATCACCGGAACCGGCGCCGGTACGGCCACGGCAACACCGACCGGAACCGACGCGCGGACCGCGGCCGTCAGCGATTGACGCCGGCAGCCGACACGGCAGCCACCACGCGGTCGGCCTCCGCGTCGGACGCCACCTCGCCGGCCAACACCGCGCTGTAGGGCACGTCGGCCAGACGAGCCAGGTCGCGCAGTCCTTCGTCGGCCGAGCCCAGCTCGTCGAGCAACGCCACATCGACCACGTCGCGGCCCAGCACCAGATCGCACGCCTCCAACGCGTCGGCCGCGGCCAGCACCTCGAACCCGGCGCGGCCCAGCGCATCGCCCGTGCGGCGCCGCGTGTCGGCGTCGGCCGCCACCACCAGTGCCAGCCCGGAACGCACCGGCTGCACCACCGGGAACCGCATGGCCACCTGCACGCCGTCGGGCGAGGCGACCTCGATGGCCAGGGTGCCGCCGAAGCGCTCGACCACGCGGCGCACGATGGCCAACCCCAGCCCCCAGTGCTCGCCCTCCTTGCTGGAGAAGCCGTCGTCGAACATGCGCTCGCGCAGCGCGGCGGGTACACCGGGACCGTCGTCGGCCACCACCAGCACGGCCTCGTCACCCTCGGCATGCGCGGACACACGGATGCGGCCCTCGCCGCGCAACGCGTCGGACGAGTTCGACACCAGGTTCATGAGCAACTGGGTGACCGCCGTGCGGTCGAGCGTGGTGAACAGCGGCGCGGCGCCCACCACGAACTCGGTGTCGACCCCCGGCCCGGCCATGCGGCCGAGGAACGACTGCAGCTCCAGCACGTGCGAGCGCAGGTCGGTGGGGCGCGGGCACGGCGGCCCCTCGGGGTCGGTGTGCAGCAGTTCGGTGGCCACCGACAACCCGCGCTCGGTTGCGTGCAACACCTCCATCACCAGGCTGAGCGCCTGCCGGCCACGCATCTCGTGGGCCAGGTCGACGGCGCACAGGTTGATGACCGAGAAGATGTTGCGCAGGTCGTGCGCCAAGGTCTTGTTGACGCGACCGAGCGTCACCGCGTCCACCGGCACGTCCCGCCCGCCGGAGGGACTGGCCTGGTCGTCGGGGTCGACCGCCATACCCCGACAGTACTGAGCTTTCTCACCGTTTTCCAACCGAGGCGTAGGACCAATTCCCCGGATTCTTGATCTATTCTGTGGACGTGTACGGCGGGAGTACTACGACGAACGGCGGAACCGTGCTGCTGGTCGACGACGACGACGATGTTCGTCGCGTCGTACGCGACCGCCTGGTCAGCAACGGCTTCCAGGTGGTCGAGGCCACCTCGGGTGAGGACGGGCTGGCCGTGCTCGACACCGAGGCCGTCGACGCGGTCCTGCTCGACGTGCACCTGCCCGGCATCGACGGCTTCGCCGTGCTGCGCTCCATCCGCCTGCTCGGGCACGTGCCCGTCATCCTGCTCACCGCTGCCGGCGACGAGACCGACCGCGTGCTCGGCCTCGAGCTCGGCGCCGACGACTACGTGGTGAAGCCGTTCTCGGCCCGCGAACTGGTGGCCCGGGTGCGCGCCGTCCTCCGCCGCGCGCACGCCGGCAGCGACAAGCCGGTCCTCACCCACGGCGACCTCATCATCGACACCTCGGCCCGCTCGGTGGTGGTGCGCGGCGAGCCGCAGACGCTCAGCCCCCGCGCCTACGACCTGCTGGTCTTCCTGGCCGCACGGCCGGGCCGGGCGTTCACCCGTGACGAACTGCTGCAGCAGGTGTGGCGCAGCGAGCCCGAGTGGCAGAACATCGCCACCGTCACCGAACACGTGCACCGCCTGCGCCGGGCCATCGAGCCCAACCCCGAGCGCCCCGTCCACCTGGTGACGGTGCGCGGCAGCGGCTACCGATTCGACCCCTGACCCGCCAGCGACCCGAGGTAATCCTGCAGACCCGGGTCTGCAGCGTTACCTCGGGTGGACGGACCTGCCGGAAAACCTCGGGCCCTTTCGACCTCGGTGGACACGGCCGCGGGCACGGTGTGAGTCGGGTGGGGACGGCGGGTGGTGCGGCGGCGGACCACGACGGCGGCGAGGCCGACGAGCACCAGCCAGGCCGCGGCGACCGCCGCCGCGATGGGCGCCCACGACGCGGTGGACACAACGGTGTCGGCACGGGGCACGGGTGCGGTCTGCACGGCCACCGACCCGGCGAACTCGGGCACGGGCGACGTCGGCCGGTCGACCGTCACCTGCACGGTGTAGCCACCCGGCGCAGCCAGATCGACGTCGGCCCACTCGATGACGCCACCCTTGGGCACACCGTCGCGGCGGGCCACCTCTTCACCGTCGGCACGCTGCACCACCACGGTGACACGTTCCACGGGACCGGGCGACGGGCGCCTCGTGTCGAGCACCGCCACCTGCACCAGGTTCGGGCCCGGCAGCGCCGGCTGCACCTGCACGCTGACCGTCAGGTCGTCGAGGTCGCCGGTGACGATCTGCGGAGCCGCCTGGGCCGGCGGGTCGAACCGCTCCCCCACGGCCGGCACGCCACCCGCCAGCAACGCCGCCAACACCACCGCGGCCGCAGCCACCCACAACTCGGCGCGCACTGCACGCGGCTCGCCGCCGCGGGCCACACGCCGGGCGGCGAACCAGCCGAGCGCGGCGAGCACCAACAGCGCGGCCATCTTGCCCACCACGGCACGCCCGTACGAGGTGCCGAGCAGCGCGGTGACCGTGGCCACCACTCGCCCGCTGAGCAACAAGCCCGACGCACCCGTGAGTGCCAGGCCCACCGCAGCCAGACGGCTGACATCGGGCCACAGGGCCCGCAACGCCGAGTCGCGCCGAGCGGTCCACCACAGCACGCCGATGGCACCGATCCACACGCCGAACGAACCGATGTGCACCGCACGCAGCACGATGCCGACGATGGCATTGCCACCCACACCGCCGTGGCCGCCGAACGCAGCCGTCACCACGAACGCGCCGCCCAGCACCAGCAGCACACGGGCGATGGGCGCCCGCGAACCGGTGGTGAGCGTGCGCATGAACCTCGCCGACCACCAGATGGCCAGCGCCAACTCCACACCCACCATGGCACGGCGGCCCGGGTCGCTGCCCAGCAGCAGCGAGCCCCACCGGGCGTGACCGAAGCCGACGCTGCCCACGTCGGCCACGAACAGCACCACCCAGCCCAACGCGGTGCCGGCGGCACCGATGACCGCCAGGCGTGCCGCGGCGATGGGGCACCGCCCACGCCGCAGGGCGACGAACGCCACCACCACCCCGCCGACGGTGAGGATGAGCATGGCGTCGGTGGCCGCACGCACCAGCGCCGACCACCACGAACCGGCGATCTGGCTGCCCGACACGGTGGGCGGCGGCGCCACGCCGATGCCGAACGAGACCGTGCCCACCGTGGTGTGCAGGTCGGCCGGGTCGACCGCCCGGAAGCGGATGACGTAGGCGCCGTTGCCGAGCGCGGGCAGTGTGGCTTCGACGGTGCTGCCACCGTCGCGTGCGCTCAGGTCGAGCTCCTCGGTGGTGCCACCACCCAGGCGGGTGAGCGTCACCGACGTGGCATCCAGCAGCACGTCCTCCGAGAAGCGCAACGTCACCACGGCCGGCGCGTCACGCAGCACCGAGCCATCGGCGGGGTCGGCGCCGAGGAACGTCGAGTGCGCCGACGCGCTGGTCGCCGGAATGGCGACCAGCGCGGCGAACGCGCACACGAGCACACGACCCCACCGACGCATGCCGGTCAACCGCCGGACGTCGTCGTGGGGCCGGCCGTCGTCGAGGTGGAGGCGGGCACCTGGCCGGGCGTCAGCGACCCGTCGGCACCCACCTTCACCACACCCATGGCACACGTGGCGCACGCGCCACCGGGTGACTGGTCGAGCACCGGCACCTCACCCTTGAACTCGCCCGAGAGCGAGCCCGGACCGGTGAGTGTCAGCGTGTGGTCGCCACCCGAGCCGAAGCCGGGGAACTTCACGAACGTCGTCCCACCCACGTCCTTGCGCGAGATGGTGACCTCCTTGCAGTCGCCGTCGAAGCACAGGGAGATCTGCTCGGACGAGCCGGGCGACAGCGAACCGGCGAGCTCGCTGACGTAGAACGTGATGCCCTTCTGGCACGGCGTCGAGCAGTCGTCGCCACACGCGGCCAGCACCGTGAGTGCGGCCACCGCGAACGCGGCGCGGCGCACGGTGAACAGGCTGCGGAACTGGCGCATCACTGCACGCGCACGCCGTGCAACTCGAGGTCGCCGATGCGCACCGTCACCACGTCGCCGCGGTGCACGGCGCCACCGGCGTCGGCCAGCAGCAACGTGTCGGACGCACCGGACGCACCGGTCTTGCCCACGTGGCTGTGGCCGGCCATGCCGGGATCGGCGTAGACCTTGCCGTCGGCCGAGATGACCGCCGGCGCCGCGTCGGTGCCGTGCAGCGCCTCGGCCTTGTCGCCGTCGAGGATCTGGTAGCGGAGCTGGATCATGCCGCCGCCGGCCGTGATGGCGACCGACTCGATGCGCACGCCGTAGGTGGCTTCGATCGACGCGCTGACCGGCATCGCCGCCGAGGACGGGACGGACCCGCCCTCGGCAGCGAACGGCCCCCAGCCGCGTACGGCCAGGATGACGAGCACCATCAGCGCGAGGCCGCACGGGAATCCGGCCCTCCGCAGGAAGGTGCTCGCTCGGCGAGTCGACGCACGGGTGGAGGCTGGTGTGGGAGCACTCCCGTCGTTCATCGTCTCGGCGACGGGAAGATCGTGTTCGGCGATCACGGCGCCACCACGCTGGCCGGCACGCTCTGCGTGTCGTTCGAGTCGGTGACCCGCACCCACACGTACTGGCCGGTGGTGGCGGTGACCGCCTGGCTGATGTTCACCGGGTCACCGGTGCCGGCGAGCCACGTGTCGGGCTGCAGGTCGGTGTCGGTGACGGCGTACTCGAAGCCCGTGACGGTGAGCGTCGGGTCGGCGGCGCCGAGCGCCGTCAGCGTGGTGCCGTCGTAGGCGACGTTGGTGACGGTCGGCTCGGCGATCATCGGCGTCGGAGCGACCGGCGCTGCCGGGGCCACCACCGATGCCGGCGTGCTCCACACGACGCCACCCTGCTGCACCCGCACCCACACGATCTGGCCCTCGGTGACCGTGATGCCGGCGATGCTGAGCGCCACGTCGGCGCCCACCGCGGGCACCGGGTCGATGGTGACGGCGGCGTTCACCCAGTCGGCCTCGACCGGGGCCACGGCGGTGCCGGTCACCAGGGTCTGGTAGCCGGTGACGGTGTGCGTCGGGTCGGAGGGGTGACCGGTGGCGGTGAGCGTGCCCGTGCCGGTGTCGAAGGCCAGGCCGTCGACGGTCGGCGTGGCGCCGGCCCACACGTCGATGAACGTCATCGCCCCGCCGAAGCCTTCGGCCGTGCCGTTGTTCATGTGCCGGCCCTGGTCCACCAGCGAGTACTTCTGGCCGGCGGCCGCGTCGGCCGGGATGGCCAGCGACACGTCGGCGGTCTCGCCGGGGCCCACCAGCGGGGCGATGAGCGACTGCGGGTTGGCGTACGCCGAGGCGTTGCGGCCGAGCAGCAGCTGACGCAGGCCGAGCAGGCCCATGTTCTTGTCGCTGACGCCGGCGTTCACGTAGCGCACCAGCACGTCGTCGCCGGCCCGAACGTCGATGACGTCGGTGTCGGGGAACGACTTGCCGTTGATCACGTGGTACACCCGGCGCGTGTCCTGCGCGGCGTCGCGGGGCTGGCCGAAGTACGACATGTCGAAGTTCAGCGGGTCGGCAGCGAACTCGGCGTCGAGGTCGGTGGTGGCCACGACCACTTCGTCGTCGTACGCGGTAGCCGCGTCGTAGGCGCAGGTGGCGCAGTCGGCCACCGGAGCTCCGGCGGTCGGCGTCACCACCAGCACGCCCACCAGGCCCATCGCCACCTGGCGAGGAGCCAGCGGGTTGGTGCCCGGCTGGAACACCATGGTGCCCACCTTGTCGGCGACCACCGTGTAGTTGTCGCCGGTGTTCGACACGTGGCTGAGGCTCGGGAACGACAGCTGCAGCGCCTGGCCGAGCTGGTTGTCGAGCGTGAGGTGGATGGTGGTGCCCAGCGGCACCTTGATGACCGAGCCTTCGGCACCGGCCAGTGCCGGTGCGGCACCGTTCACGCCGAAGCCGTAGTACGGCACGTCGGCGTCGCCGTGCACCGTGTCGGTGACGTGCACCGTGCCCGTGCCGGCCGTCAGCGTCACGTTGCACACTGCGTCGAGCGTGCACGTGCTGCCCAGCACCGGCCACGTGGGTGCCGGTGTATCGGCCAGGTTCTGCGAGGCACCCGTCTCGAGTGCCCGGCTGCGGAACGGTTCCGCATGGGTGACCAGTGCACCGCCGGCGATGCCGACGACGGTGACCGCGGCGACGAACAGTCGCCGAGTGGTACGTGATGCGCTCATGACACTGCCTTCCCGCCGTGCGGCCGGTGTTGCGCGAATGGAGTCGAGTTCGGTGGTGTGGTTCATGGCCGTGCTCCTCACCCGTTGCACGCCGAGTTGGCGTCGATGGACGTGCGAGGCGGTTCGACCTTGATCAGCGTGAGCATGCCGCCGAACGTGATGCCGTAGTTCGTGACCTGTGTGAGGTCGTGGTTGTGGGCGACGTGGTAGTACTCGCCGCACTGGGTCTTGCTGAGGATGCCGGGGTTCAACCGGCCGCTGTCACCCAGGTACGGGGAGCCGCTCCAGAAGTCGCCCTCCTGCAGGTTCAGGCCCTGCGGCCACTGCACCGGCACTCGGTGGCCGTTGCTGTCGCTGTAACCCTCCTCGTTGGTCCAGCGGAACGTGGCGTCGACCGTCGAACCCGCACCGACGAGGATGTTGAACTTCTCCTCGGTGTTGTCCGCGCCGACCGCCTTCATCAGCGCACCGTCCTCGGCGATGACCCGCTCGTGGTTCGAGTGCGGGTGGAAGTCGTAGCCGGCCGTGCCCACACCGATGTAGCGGATGAAGGCGTCGAGCGGGTTGTACGAGGGATCCCACGGCTCGACCACGGCCATCGAGCCGTACGGCTGAGCCGGCAACCAGGTGGCGAAGTTCGGGGCGATCGTGTCGGGCATGGAGCGCCCGTTGATCATGAAGTAGTGCGCCTCGTAGCCGTGCGGGTAGGTGCCCGAATGCATGTCGGCCGGGCGGTTGTCCTGCTTGGCCTGCTCCATGAAGGCGTGCAGACCGGGGTCCACCTCGGACAGCATCAGGATGTTCTCCCGGTCCTTCTCGAAGATGGCCGACTGGTCGCACTTGGCCGGGTCGGTGACGCTGCGATAGGCGCAGGCCGCATCGTTCGTGGCGACGATCTGCGCCTCGGTGTCGCCCAGGCCCTTCGAGCCGTTCGTGCCACCGCCGTCGACCGGGATGGCCTGCACGTCGGCTGCCGAGATGGTGACCCCGCTGGGGTACACCACGAGCGCACCGAACAGACCCATCTGCACCTGCAGCTGCGGGTCGGTGCCGCTCTGGTAGAGGTACGTGCCCTCGGTGTCGGCGGTGAAGTCGTAGCTGACCGCCGTGCCGGGTGCGGCGTCCTGCACGAGCGACTCGAGCGTGCCGTCGGCACCGGCCACCGGGCCCACCGGGCCGTCGGAGGCGGGGCTGGCGTACGAGTAGTGCACGTTGCGCTGGCCGGGGAATTGAATGGACGTGGCCACCGGCAGGTCGTTCTGCAGGTGCACCACCAGGTGCTCGCCGGTGTTGGCGCACAGCACCGGTCCGGGCAGCTGGAACGAGCCCGTGGAGGTGTAGCTCCAGTCGTAGATGGCGTTGCCGTCGGGCTCGCTCGTCCAGCCGTCGTTGGCCGTCACGTCGAAGCTGCGGGTGCCGGTGTTCGAGTCGAGCGTGCCCCACTCGCACACCATGCCCTGCTCGTTGGTGGACAGTGCCTGCGTGGTCGCGCTCACCGGCACCAGCGCCGCCGCGCTGCCGCAGACGAGCACGGTCACCGCCGCACCGATGGTGGTGCGCCGGCGACGCCGGCCGCTCCCTTGGTTCTCGCTCATCGAGTTCCCGCCCTTTGCTGAGATGGTCGCGCTGTCGTGGTGAATGGAGTCGTGATCGGTGCGCATGTCAGAACCGCACCCGAGGTGAGATGGAGGCGACGCCGTTGCCGTCGACGACACGCACCCAGTAGTTGCGGACCGACGTCTGGGTCGAGTTCACGCGCTGGTCGAACCGGGCCGGGTGGCCGGCCGTGTAATCGAGGGTCCGCCACTGGTTCGAGCCTGCGGCCGGCGGGGTGTTGCTGGTCGTGCTCGACGCCCACTGCAGGGTGTCGACCCACGTCGACGGGTCGAGCGTGACGGTGCCCTTCAAGCGCTTGCCCCGCTGCTGCTGCGTACCGGTCGTCTTCACGTAGCCCTGCGCCGTCACCACCGGAGCGGCGTGCGGCTTGGCCTGCAGCGGCTGCTCGCCGGTCCACAGCGCCTCGCCCGCCCAACCGTTCGGCTTCAGCTGCGCACCCAGGCCGGACACCACCTTCACCATGCTGCGGGCACCGCCCACCCAGGCATCGGTGCCGTCGGCATTGCCCGGGTAGTGCTGCAGGCCACGGTCGTAGAACGGGTACTCGCCCGCTGCCGGTGCCGTGAAGAACACGTCGCGGCTCTCGCCGGGACCGATCTGGATGGTGTCGGTGGCCAGTCGTTGCGCCGACTTCGGGACGTAGCGGGCGTCGCGGCCGAGCACGTCGACCTGCAGGCCGGGGAACACGATGGACCGGTTCTGGAAGCCGAGGTTGACGAAGCGGATGAGGATCCGCTCACCCGGCGCCGCCTCCACGAGCGAGCTCAGCGGGTTCGACGCCAGCCGGTCCTCCATGCTGTCCGGGTCGGCGTCGATCAGTTGATGCGCACCGCCCGCCAGGCCCTGGTCGATCTGGGCGTGCAGCACGCCGTCGTCGTCGCGGCGGCCGTTCGGCTGCAGCGTGTCCGGGTACGAGCGGCCGTTCATGGTGGTGAAGTCGGCGTGGAAATCGGTCCAGTCGGTGGCCTGGATGTGGGCGTCGTTGAAGTGCGCCCGGGTGTCGATCTCGCCGATGAGGATGGCGAACTCGCGGTGGTAACGGGTCTCGCCCGTGGCGTCGCCGTCACGCACGCCGTACGCCTTCTGCTGACCGGCGGCGAGACCCTCTCGATCGGCCGGGTCGGGCTTCACGAACACGATGCCCTGCATGCCCATCGTGACGTGCTCGACGTCCTCGAAGTGGCAGTGGTACATGTACGTGCCGGCGTCCTCGGGGCGGTACACGTACGTGAAGTCGTGGCCGATCGGCACGGCGATGCTGCTCTCGGGCACGCCGTCGTAGAACGGGATGGCGTTGCGGAAGCCGTGCCAGTGCAGGGTGTGGCCGTCCACCAGGTCGGGGCGCAGGTTCAGGCCCAGGTTGGTGAGCGTCACCCACAGCTCCTCGCCCACGGTCGAGTAGAAGAGCGGCGCACAGATCTGCGTGGTGCCCTTCAGATCGGCCACCGTCTGGCGGTCCAGGCCGGTGACGTTGCGGAACGAGAACACGTAGGTCGTGCGGTTGCCCGGGTCGGCGAGCGGGTCCGGGAAGTACGGGTCGATGTCGGCGACGCCGTTCGCGCCACCCACCATCGAGGCCGCCGGCAGGCTGGCCCAGCCGTCGGTGCCGGCGAGCGCCAGGTAGCGCACGTTCGCCGGGGCGAGGATGGCGCCGTCGTTGCGGTTCGCCAACGGGTCGAGGCCCGTCGGGTTGGCGCTGCGCGGCGTCGGGTGGGCGCCACCGGCCCGGATGAGCGCTGCCGCTGCACCCGAACCGCCGGCCACCACTGCGGCACCTGCCGCACCGAGTGCCAGGAAGCGCCGGCGGCCGACCAGCCGGCCCAGCACCCCCTTCGTCTGCTCCGTGTCGCTGCTCACGTCGTTGTGTCCCTTCGTTGCGTCCCGCTGGACATCGAGTTCTTGCTGACGGTCGAGGTCGATGCTCACGCCACACCGCCACGGAAGTCGTCGGCGCGAGCGCCGGTGGGCAGCTGGATGCCGGTTCGACCGCCACCGGTGACCCCGGTGTCGCCCGACCCGATCCATGTGCCGTTGATCCACACGTCCACCCGGCCGGTGGCATCGGCCTTGGCCAGCACCACCGAGCCGTTCGTGATGGTGCCGTTGAGCGTGGCCATCAGGTTGTACGAGAAGCCGTTCGTGGTGGTCTCGATGAGCACCTGGGTACCCGTGAAGCGCACCCGGATGTGGTTGACGTAGGCGCCCAGGGTGAAGTTGCCGGTGGCCTTCAGCAGGATGCTGTCGCCGTTGACGGTGGTGTTGGCCACCGTGAAGCCGGCCGCCTGGGTGGCGCCGAAGTCGGCGCCCGCCCCGTTCCAGAACCCGTTGCCGGTGACCGAGGCCGAGGCCTGGTTGTTGTTCACCCGCAGCGCCGCCACCCCGAGGATCGAGGCCTGCTGCCACGAGCCGCCGAGGACGTTGGCGTTGGACCGGGTGAACTGGTCGAGCAACGTCGGTGTGGGCGCCGGCGGTGGGATGACGTCGGTGTCGGTCGCCGTGTTGTTGCCCGGCGTCGGGTCACCGGCCGTCGAGCTCACCGTGGCGGTGTTCACCACCGAGCCCGTCGTCCCGGCGACCACGGTGCCGGTGAGCGTGAAGGTGGCCGAGCCACCCGACGCCAGCGACAGCGTGCTGTTGATGCTGCCCGTGCCGCTCGAGGCGGCGCACGAACCGGTGCACGCCCACGACACGTTGGTGAGCGAGCTCGGCACCGTGTCGGTGACGACCGCGTTGCTCACCGCATCGGGACCGCTGTTGGTGACCACGATCGTGTAGCTCGTGGTCACCCCCGGCGTGATGGTGGTGCGGTTGTCGGTCTTGGTGATGGCGAGATCGGCCTGGAGGCCACGGATCTCGTCGGCACCACGATCGGCGGCCGAACCCTGCGGGCGAACCTGACCATCGATGTCCAGGGTGGGCACGATGCTGTTGGCCGCAGGGTTGGTGCCCTTGTCGACCGCATAGGTCGTGCTCGCCGTCGCCAGCAGGTGGTAGTCTGCCAGCAGGCGGAACGGCACCAGGTGGGCGACGATCACCGGGAACGACACGTTGGTGTTGGTGCGCCACCCCAGGCTGTCGACCACGAAGTCGACCGGGTTCACGAACCCGATGGTGGTGGTGCCGTCGGTGCCGCCGGCGATGTTGTCGGCCGCCGGGGCGTAGGCGATGCCGCCGTCGGTGTTCACCAGCGCAGCCGACGAGTTCGTCGTGTTGTTCTGGCCGTCGAACGTCGGCGTGCTGCCGCTCGGGCAGGTGTGCGACACCTTGTTGTAGTTGTTGCACAGACCGGCCGGAGCGCTGACACCGATGTCCCAACGCTGGATCGCCGTGCTGTCACCGTCGCCACCGATGGCCCGGATGGCCGAGGTGTTGTAGTTGATCGCCGTCGGCAGCTCGGCCCAGCCGGCCCGGTTGTCGGCGAACAGGTTGTTCACCAGCACCGGCTTCGACCAGTTCGGCACACCGTTGGGCAGGGTCGCCTGCAGCAGCGTGCTGTTGCCGCCGGTCGACAGGCCCGCCGGGTTCGCCGGACGGATGTCGTTGCTGATGGCCGCGTTCGTGGCTGCCGTCGCCGTGGTGATGTTCTTCACCACGGTGTTGTCGACGATGGTCACGTTCGGGGCGTCGTCGAGCGCGATGCCCGCACCCTCGTGGGTGGACAGGTTGTTGGCGATGACGTTGTTCTTCAACAGGAACGGGAAGTTGCCCGCCATCAGCAACCGCACGCCGCCACCATCGTCGTTCGACTGGTTGGAGATGATCTGGTTGCTGTCGATGGTGACGCCGGCCGTCACGGTGTTCACGTTGTTGCCGCTGACCGTGCCGTAGCTGCCACCCGCACCCAACGACAGGGCGTTGTTGTTCGGGGGCAGGTTGCCGGCGACCATGATGGCGCCGCCCTCGTCGTAGCCCTGGTTGTAGTAGATGCGGTTCTTGCTGATCGAGCCACCCGCCGATGCGCCGTAGTGGCTGATGGCGCCGCCGTACTCGGCAGAGAAGTTGCCGCAGAAGTCGTTGCCCGTCACCTTGTAGAGGTCGGCGCCGGCGAAGATGCCCAGGGCACCCGCCAGGTTCGTGCCGCCGTTGGCGACGAAGCGGTTGTTGGCGACGTTCAGGCGCTCGTCGTGGTTGTCCTGATCGGCGGCCGAGAGGCCGAGGTCGGGCGAGCCGACCCGCACCGTGCCGTAGGTGCCACCGTTCGACTGGATGAGGTTGTTCGTGATGTTGAAGTCACGGACGTACTGGTCGAGGGTGATGGCACCACCCTGGGCGGGCCCGGGGTTGGTGGGAGCGGTGCTGCCGTTGCCGGCGGCGCCGGGCGCCGTGTTGATGTTGCCCGGGTTGCCCTGCTGGTCGCCGCCCATCACGACCATGCCGTCCACGCCGGCCTTCTGGCGGCTGGCGGTGGCCAGCAGGTTCTCGCGGTCACGGTTGTTCACACGGGTGCTGAGGTCGGCCCACTGGTCCGTGGTCTCGGCGATGGCCAGCACCGCTTCGCCCTCGGGCAGTTCGGCCGGGCCGGCGCCCGCACGGGTGAGGCCGTTGGCGAAGGTGCGCCAGTCGTCGCTGTAGGCGCCATCGGCGGTCTGCAGGTTGGTGCCGGGGGGCGAGGCCTGCGCCGCCGCCCAGAAGAGCGAGGCGTCGAGGGTGGTGCCGTTGACGATGTCGCTCGAGCTGTGCACGCCACCGGGGCCCACACCCTGCAGGGTCACCTTGCCGTGCAGGACGACGTTCTCGAAGTACGCCGCGTTGGCGTTGTGCGAGGCGTAGTTCGTCGCCGTGTTCGGGTAGATGACGATGAGCTTCGGACGGTTGTCACCGTTGCGGCCGTAGGCCCGCTGGTGCGCCGCTTCGATGGCACGCTGGATGGCACGACCACCCTGCACTTGCCGACCCTGGGCGTCGGTGCCCGAGAAGCCGGCCGGCGTGTCGGTGAGCGTGTCCCATGCGTCGTGCATGGGGGTGAACACCCGGGCGTTCGTGTTGTCGGTGTTGATGAGGGCGCCGGCGTTGTCGCGGGCCCGCACCTCGTACACGTCGTTGCGCTGGTAGTAGGTGCTGTCGTTCGAGGCCGCCAGACGGTGGAACGTGATGCCGTTCACCGTCGAGATGCCGTTGCCGCTGCGCACGGCCAGCTGGTGGCCGCCGGCGCCCAGGCTGCCCGGCACCCGGAACGTGATCTCCTGATCCGTCCAGGTGAGCGGGGTGACCGTGGTGGCACCCAGCAGCAGCGCTCCGGTGCCCTGCGTGGCGCCGAAGCCGGCGCCCTTCAGGTGGTAGGTGGTGCCCGTGTCGGCTGCGGGATCGAAGTACGGCTTGTCGATGGCGAAGATCTCGGGAGTGATCGACGCCGCCGGCGTGCTCGCATCGTTCAGCTTGCACAGGCTGAGGGCGCCGAACTGCGCGGCCGGGCCCTCGATCGTGATGCCCTGGTGGGTGGGCGCCTGGTCCACGGGGTGCACCACGCCGGTCCATGCCTGGAACTCGGTGGCGATGGTGCGGAACTGCGGGTTGTAGTCCAGGTTGCGGTGGTTCAACGTGCCCGGGTCGTTGCCGACCAGGCGGTACACGTTCGGGCACGGACCGGCGGGCAGCGGGCAGTTGTAGGTGTCCATCGACGGGAGCAGCACCTCGTAGTTGCCGTTCACGTCGGAGTGGGCGGTGAACTTCCAGTTGCCGTTCTCGTCGTAGATGCCGATGGGGCCGTTCGGGACCGGCGCCACCTCACCGAGCAGGATGCTGCGGCGGTCGACGTTCACGTTCAGGTCGTCGTTGAGGAGGCCGTAGAACTTCGACGGGATCGGGACGTCGGTGTAGACGAAGAACGACGGGTTCACCGAACGGCCGTTCACGACCTTCACGATCTTGGCGTCGCAGACGGGACGCTGCTGGCCCAGGTACGGGCTGCCGCCGTTCGAGGCGAGGTCGCCGTTGTCGTCCTTGACCTCGGCCATGGTGCCGGCGCACTTGGCGACCGTGTTGGCACCCAACGAGTTCACGTCCTGGCGGATGGTGTGCGGGTTGTACGGCTTCAGGGTGATGCCCGGGTCGTTGCCGGCAGCGGGGCCGACATAGCCGTCCTGGGGCACGTACGTGTCGCCGCTGAAGACGTTGATCGACGTCTCGTCGGTGAACCGGTACACCTTCTTCGGTGCGGCACCGCTGACGTCGCCACCCTGGTCGGCGTCGGGCTTGTTCAGCGTGACGCCGCCGAGCTGGTCGTCCTGGTTCACGGCCTCGACCACGTAGTCGGCCGGGGTGAGCGTGTCCCAGTTCGCCGACACGTCCTTGGTGTCGGTGTACAGCGACACCAGACCGTCACCCGAGGCGGGGGCCCCCGTGATGGCGGACTTGGTGATCAGGTTGGTGAGGGCGTAGTTGCCGTCCACCGAACCGTCGCCACCGATCTGGAAGCCGTTCATGGGGCTCTCGATGCAGTCCGCCTGCGTCGGATCGTCGTGGTGGTAGTTGACGGCGCTCTTGTCGTTCGGCGAGTCGGGCAGGGCCAGTTCGCCCTGCAGCTTGTCGCCGTTCACGTCGAGGGCCATGCAGCCCGTCGGGCGGGTCCAGCTCTCGGTGACGTAGTAGTCGAAGGGCTTGCAGTCCTGCGACGCGTCGGCCAGGGCATCGGTGCCGCGGAGGCCGTCGGCGCGCTCGCACACCGCACCGGTGCTGTGGCTGATGCCCACCTGGATGGCGGCGCCGCTGCCCGGGTAGTGCTGGATCTCGCCGTTGACCTTCTTCGTCTTCCACAGCTGCATCGGGATGCCCGACACGCCGGGCTGGTAGTCCTCCTGCGCCGAGTAGGCGGGGTCGAGCTCGTTGCGGGTGACGTCGTAGGTGACGGTGCCGGCGATGCCGCCGTTCTCACCCTGGTCGTACGGGAGCACGCCGACGTCGATCTTGGCCGACAGGCCGATGATGGGCAGGAAGTCGAAGTCGACCTGGCCCGTCAGCACCGTGCGCGGGGTGTCGTTGTCGGTGTCGTAGGTGACGCCCGTGGTCTTGAAGCGGGGGTTGTACGCCTCGAACACCAGGAACTGGCCCAGCGGGTAGCCCTGGCTCAGGTCGAAGTCGCCCTTGTCGTCGGTGAGTGCGGCGGCTGCACCCTGGTCCTGCAGCGAGTTGCCGCGGGTGCGGATGGTGACACCGAAGTCGGGCACGCCCTTCTCGCCGGCGTCACGCACACCGTTGGCGTTGCTGTCGACGAACACCGAGCCCTGCAGGTCGGTGAACCAGCCCGACAGGAGCACGTCGCCCACGTCGGTGGTCTGGCCGCTGACGACCGAGTACTGGAGCACGGCCAGGATGTAGCTCTGGGTCTCGTCCCAGAAGGCCACCGTGTAGTCGCCGGTCTGCAGACCGGTGACCGTGAACGTGCCGTCGCTGTGCGCACGACCCGTCCACACCGCACTGTCGGTGGGTGCGTCGCAGGTGGCGATGCAGCTGATGGAGATGAGGCCGTCCTCGATGGGGCCGTCCGTCTTGGCGTTGGTGAGGTTCATGCCGGCCAGCGCCTGGGCGCCGCCCGAACCGATGTAGGCGCGGCCGACCATGATGCGACCGGTGAGCGAACCGTTGTTGCCGTTCTGGCTGTTGAAGCCGCTCGAGGCGTTGTAGTAGTCGGCCGCCGGCATGGTGGCCATCTGCGCGTCGTTGTGGGTGAGCTTCACGAAGCCGTGCGCCACCGGCGGCACGCGCTCGCCACCGACGATGAGCTCGGTGTCGTAGCCGGTGCCACCCTCCAGGTTCCAGGTGTCCCAGTCGTGGCCGCCCTCGAGCGTGGTGGTCTGCACCCACTGCGTGCCGTTGTGCGTCCTCGGGTCCGGCGGCACCACCGTGGCGGCGTAGCGGTTCGGGCCCATGTTCGGGATGACGATGTCGCCGTAGTGGTCGGAGATGCAGCTCGACTCGGTGCCGGCGAGCGTGCCGCCGAACATGACCGGCGTCGGCGAGCCATAGGCATCGAGCACGACGTTGCCGTTCGCATCCTTCAGGTATTCGGTGCAGAGCGGATTGCCGTAGACGTCGGTGGTGACGCCGGCCAGCACATCGGTGATCTGCACCGAGAACCCCGACATGTCGGTGGCGGGATCACCGACGATGTTGGGGTCGGTCACGTTCGCACCGCCGCAGTTGGCGGCTCGCTGCGCGGGAGTCGCATCGGCGCACGTGACCAAGGTCTCGGTCTGGCCGTCCCACTGGCCGTTCGTGCTTGCGTTGTCGTTGTAGACGTGCACGCGCACGGTTGCCGTCTTCTTCGGCAACGGGTTCATCGGCACCACGAAGCGAACTCCGGGCTGCCCCACCGCTTCGTCGTTCACCGACAGCAGCGTGTGGCCGGCGCCCACTTCGAAGTGGATGCCGTCGATCTTGAAGCCGGCCGCGGTGACCGACAGGAGGTACTTGCCGGTGGGAAGGCCGGCGAGGCGGGTGGTGTCGGCATCGGTGCCGTCGGCGACGACCGTCGAGTGACCGAGCACCGAGTGGATGGACGGCCACGGGCAATCCGCCATGGCGATGCCCGTCGACGACACCGACCCGGCGTTGGCGTAGATGGGCGGGTTGTTGGTGGCCGCCCGAGCCGGGAGGCACTTGGCGACGTTGTCGGCCGACATGGTGGGGTCACCCGTCGAGTCCTCGTTCACCATCCAGCGGAACTCGGTGATCCGTTGGCCGGCCACCACCCCGCTGTCGTAGGGCGCCTGGGTGGGTGCCGCCGTCGAGCTCTCGACGCACAGCGTGGCCAGGTCGGTGCCCAGCCCCCCACATGTCGCCGGTGCCGCCGTGGCCGCCGTGGTGCCCACGAGCACCGCGCCCGTCGCCATCGCGATGAGCGCGACCAGCATGCCCAACTTGGTCCCTGCCGAGGCGCCGCCCCGAGTCCGATCCGCCGTGTTGTCTCGCATCCCCGTCTCCTTGGCTTGCGATGGCGAGGACCCGATGGTCCATGGCCCCGCCCGTCCGAGGTATTAGGTCCTGCGGTCCTTCGGAAAACCTTTCAATTCACCTTTCACTCTCGAAGGTTGAGCGCACGTTGTCGTCCGTTGATCAACCGTTGATCAAGTGCGCTTGACAAACTGAGCAACCGAACAGTCGCCCAGCGAGCCCGATCAGCGGTCGAAAACGGCCCTGAACAGGGGCGATTCGACCACAATGGCGTCGGTTCCCGCCTCGACCGCGACGCCGGAGGCCACCAACTCGGTCATCGCCTGGCGGACGTCATCGACGGGGATCTCCGTCAACGCACTGACGTCAGCGGCGTCAACTGCTCCGGCGGCTTGCGACGCGAGGCTTACGACCACCGCCGGAATCGGGCCCAATTCACCCACGATTTCACGGAGGTCCCGGGTCCCCCCGTCGTCGACCACTCCCCCGCTGCGGGTCGCTCGAGCGCACGTCACGAGGGCCAACGGGTGGCCGGCCGTGGCCCGCCACACCGCGGCGCCGGCCACCGGGGCGACCTCGTCGGGCGTCAACCGCTCGAGCGTCAGCGGGGTCGCGGCGTCGGGCGCCGGGCCGCCGGCCGACACCACGGTGAGCGAGGTTGCGCCGCCCGCCGAGACCAGGGCGCGCACCACCGCCACCGACGCCGGATCGGCCCGGTGCAGGTCGTCGACCAACAGCAACGTGGGACCGATCGAGTCGAACGACTCGGCCACGCGCAGGAACAGCGCGGCATCCACCTCGGTGTCGCGACGGCCGACCACACGGGCGATGCGGGCGGCGAGCAGCGACGGCACGGCCTCGTCGCCCGCAGCGCACTGCACCCGGTAGGTCATCACCGTCGACCGCCCACGCGCCTCGACCTCGTCGAGCACACGGCTCTTGCCCAGGCCCCGGCCACCCACCAGGTGGAACCATGCCCGCTCGCCCATCCGCTGGGTGATCGTGTCGAGGACCCCGGTACGGCCCAGGAACGGCACCGGCCACACCGGCACCTGCAACGAGGGGTCCAGGCGGATGGGCGACCGGCTGCCGTGCAGTTCGAACGGCCGCTCCAGTTGTTGGCGAACCGCGAGCAGCGACGGCCCGGCGGTGGTGGCGCGCTCGCGGTCCAGCCGCTCGTCCACCAACGCCAACAGCGCCGCAGCCTGGCTGCGCCGTCCCTGGGCCAGCAGTGCCTGCGCACCCAGCGCGTACGCGTCTTCCAGCACCACCGCCGCGTCGGTCCACGCGGCCTCGGCGACCTGGAACGCAAGCTCGGGTTCGGCACAGTCCAGCGCCGTCCTCGCCAGCATCAGCCGGGCCAGCTCCACCCTTCGACGCGCCCGGTCGCGGTGTGCGGCCAGCCAGTCGAGCGGCGGCTCGTTCTCCAACAGCGCACCACGCACACTGCCGAGCGCGTCGCGCAGCACCGCCAGCCGCTCGTGGTCGGGAAGGCGCTCGGCGGTGACCACCGCATGGTCGAACGCGAGCAGGTCGATGGTGACCGAGCCGGGGTCCAGCCGGTAGCCGCCGGGCTCGGTGAGCACCGCACTGGCCACACCGATCCGGTCGAGCGTGGAACGCAGCAGCGACACCGCCACCTCCACCGTGGCGGCAGGGTGCGTCGGCGTGCGTTGCCGCCACAGCGTGTCGACCAGCGCGTCCTTGGTGACGGTCTGCCCACCTGCCAGCGCCAGCACCTCCAGCACGCGCATCGACTTCTTCGAACGGAAGTCGGTGGCGGTGACGACTGCCGTCGCGTGGTCCACACCTTTGCGAGCCGCTGCGGCCGGCGTGGCGCGGACCTCCAGCGGTCCCAGCAGACGGATCTCCACGGTCACCGGCCGGAGCATACGACCGCAGAGCGCTCCCGTAGGCGTGGCTACAGTCCCCCACGTGGGGGAACTCGTGCACTGCACCGTCGAGTCGGGCGTCGCCACCATCACGCTCGACTCGCCTGCCAATCGCAACGCGCTGTCGCGCCAACTGCTGGCCGACCTGACCGCGGCAATCGACCGGGCCGAAGAACCCGACGTGCGCGCCGTGGTGCTCACCCACACCGCGCCCGTGTTCTGCGCCGGAGCCGACCTGAAGGAACGCGCCGCGGCCACACCCGACGCGCAGGCGGCCGGCAACCCCATGGCCGACGCCATGACACGGCTGGGCACCATGCGCGCCGTCACCATCGCCGCGGCCGACGGACCGGTGCGCGCCGGCGGCATCGGGCTGATGGCCGCGTGCGACCTGGTGGTGGTGAACCGCAGCGTGTCGTTCGCCCTCACCGAGGTGCGCATCGGCGTGGCTCCCGCCATCATCAGCGTGCCCATCCTGGCCCGCTGCGGCTGGAGCGCACTCGCCGCACCGTTCCTCACCGGTGAACCGTTCGACGCCGACGCGGCGCGCCACATGGGGCTGGTCACGCACGTCACCGACGACGTGCCCGCCACCGTGCGCACGCTGGTGCAGGGCGTGCTGGCCGGCGCACCGAACGCCGTCGCCATGGCCAAGAAGGTGCTGCGCCAGGGCCAGCCCGACATGGACGAGATGATCGCCCTCAGCGCGGCCCTGTTCGACGGGCCCGAGGCCGCCGAAGGCATGCGCGCCTTCGCCGAGAAGCGCCCGCCGTCGTGGGCCGTCGCTCCGGAGGAGCGCTGACATGGCCGTGCTGCCCGACCGGGTCATCCCCCACAGCGACGCCTACCGCGAGAACCGCGAGTCGCTGCTGCGGCAACTGGCCGCACACGACGAACAGCTCGCGCTGGTGAACGGTGGCGGCGGCCCGAAGTACGTCGAACGGCACCGCGCCCGCGGCAAGTTGCTGGTGCGCGAACGCATCGAGGCGCTGCTCGACACCGGCTCGCCGTTCCTGGAGCTGTCGCCACTGGCCGCCTACGGCAGCGACTTCCCGGTGGGCGCCGGCACCGTGAGCGGCATCGGCTACGTCGAAGGCGTCGAGTGCATGATCACGGGCAGCGACCCCACCATGCGCGGCGGCGCCAGCAACCCGTACACGCTGAAGAAGAACCTGCGCACCAACGACATCATCCGCGAGAACCGGCTGCCCACCATCCAGCTCACCGAGTCGGGCGGCGCCGACCTGCCGACGCAGAGCGAGATCTTCATCCCCGGTGGACGCGGCTTCCGCGACATCACCCAGGCCTCGGCCGACGGCATCCCCCAGATCTCGCTCGTGTTCGGCAACTCCACCGCCGGCGGCGCGTACATCCCCGGCATGAGCGACTACGTGGTGATGATCAAGGAACGCTCGAAGGTGTTCCTGGGCGGGCCGCCGCTGGTGAAGATGGCCACCGGCGAGGACAGCGACGACGAGAGCCTGGGCGGCGCCGAGATGCACGCCCGCACCAGCGGCCTGGCCGACTACTTCGCCGTCGACGAGCTCGACGCCATTCGCCTGGGCCGCCAGATCGTGAAGCGGTTGAACCACCGCAAGCTCGGCCCCGGCCGCCGCGGCGCCGGCCGCGCACCGAAGTACGACCCCGAGCAGCTGCTGGGCATCCCCTCGGCCGACCCGAAGGTGCCGTTCGACCCGCGCGACGTCATCGCCCGCATCGTCGACGACAGCGACTTCGACGAGTTCAAGCCGCT